>NZ_JBQVPI010000005.1:5000-244686 GCF_052438155.1 Shinella sp.
CGACATTCATCACCGGGCAGACCTGCCTGCGAACGGGACTGTGCAAGGTCGGTGCACCGGGTGTTGCGGTCGGCTTGCAGGCGGGTGACATCACCATAGCCCAGGCTTTGAAGCCGCTCGGTTACGCGACCGGCCAATTCGGCAAGAATCATCTTGGGGACCGCGACGAATACTTGCCGACCAAGCATGGTTTCGACGAGTTCTTCGGCAATCTCTATCATCTCAATGCCGAGGAGGAGCCCGAGGCTGCCAATTGGCCGGGAAATGACGAGGAATTCCTAAAAGCCTACTCTCCGCGCGGCGTGATCAAGGCATCGGCCGATGGCAAGGTCGAGGACACCGGTCCGCTGACCGTCAAGCGCATGGAGACCATCGACGACGAGACGACGGCGGCCGCCATCGACTTCATCGACCGTCAGGCGAAAGCGAAGAAGCCCTTCTTCACCTGGATGAACACGACCCGCATGCATTTGTTCACCCATGTCCGCCCGGAATACAGGGGCAAGAGCGGGATGACAGGCAACGAGTATGGCGACGGGATGTGGGAGCACGACCAGGACGTCGGCAAACTCCTGACCAAGCTCGACGAGCTCGGCATTGCCGACAACACCATCGTCGTCTATGCGACCGACAACGGCCCGAACCAGTTCTCGTGGCCCGATGCGGCAACGACACCGTTCCGCAGCGAGAAGGATACCAATTGGGAAGGCGCATTCCGCGTTCCGGCAATGGTCCGCTGGCCGGGTCATGTCCAGCCCGGACAGGTGTCCAACGGCATGATCTCCGGCCTTGACTGGTTCCCGACCCTGCTTGCCGCTGCTGGCGATCCCGATGTGAAGAGCCGTCTCCTCAGCGGGTGGAAGCCCGAAGGCAGCGAAACGTCGTTCAAGAACCATCTCGATGGGTTCAACCAGCTCGACTACATCACCGGAAAGGCCGACAAGAGCGCGCGCAACGAGTTCTACTACTTCGATGACGACGGCAATCTTGTTTCCATTCGCTACGACGACTGGAAGGTGGTCTTCCATGAACAGCGCACGCCGGGTGGGTTTGGCGTCTGGCAGGATCCCCTGGTTACCCTTCGTCTTCCCAAGCTCTTCAACCTCCGCATGGATCCCTATGAGCGGGCCGATCTCGTTTCCGACCAGTACAATGACTGGCTGGTGAAAAACGACTTCCTGCTCGTCAAGGGACAGTTGAAGGGGGCCGCTTTCCTCGAGACCTTCGTCAAGTACCCGCCGAGCCAGCGTGTCGCCAGCTTCAACATCGAAGGCGTGCGCGAGCAGGTCGACAAGGCGATCGACGAGTCCTTCAAGGCGCGTGGCATCGAGAAGTAACCCATCGACCTGGAGACGCGCCGTTCAAGCGGCGCGTTTCGCTGCTCCGGTTTTGACAGGGTTTCCCATGACCGCACGCGACGACATCCTGGCTCTCGGCCAGCGGATCGGCCAATCCATCATCGGCCAGGAAGCGATGGTCGAGCGGTTGCTGCTCGGGCTGCTCGCCAACGGCCATCTGCTGGTCGAAGGCCTTCCGGGGCTTGCAAAGACCCGCGCCATCAAGAGCCTGGCGAAGAATCTCAATTCCGAACTCTCCCGCGTCCAGTTCACGCCGGACCTTCTGCCCGCCGACATTACCGGGTCGGAAATCTATTTCAGCGAGGGTGGCAAGGGCGAATTCAAGTTCCAGCAGGGACCGATCTTTGCCAACCTGATCCTGGCCGACGAGATCAACCGCGCGCCCGCCAAGGTGCAGTCGGCCTTGCTCGAGGCGATGGAGGAACGGCAGGTCACCGTCGGTGGCAAAAGCTATCCTTTGCCAGACCTGTTCATGGTCATGGCGACGCAGAACCCCATCGAGCAGGAAGGCACTTATCCGTTGCCGGAAGCCCAGCTCGACCGTTTCCTGATGCACATCGAAGTCGGCTATCCGGATGAGGCGTCTGAGGCTGCGATCATGCGGCTGGTGCGCGGCGAGGAGAATGCCGCCGAGCATGCAAAATCGGCCGCGGTCGAGCGGCTCGATCCAGCAGCAATCTTCGCTGCCCGCAAGGAAATCGGCGCCGTGAACGTGTCCGATCCCGTCGAGAAATACATTGTCGCCCTTGTCTTCGCCACGCGTTATCCGGATCGTTACGACAAGGATCTCGCCAAGCTGCTGCAGGTCGGTGCCAGCCCGCGCGGCGTCATCGGTCTCGACAAGGTCTCGCGCGCCTATGCCTGGCTGAAGGGCCGTGACTATGTCACGCCGGATGACGTCAAGGCGGTCGTCCACGATGTTTTTCGCCACAGGCTCATCCTGTCCTACGAGGCGCATGCCGCGAACACCACGCCGGATAAGGTCATCGATCGCATTGTCGAACTCGTGGCGGTTTCGTGAGGAGAGGGGATGCCCACGACCGAAAGCACGGCAGGCGTCCATATCTCCACCGACCAGCTCGTGGCGCTGGAGGCGCGCGCCCGCGACCTGAGCTTCGTCCAGAAATACCGCAGCCACCAGCAACTCGCGGGACGAATGCAGTCCTCGATGCGCGGCCGGGGCCTGACCTTCGAGGAACTGCGGGACTACCTGCCTGGTGACGACATCCGCTCCATCGACTGGCGCGTGACGGCGCGCACGAACAAGCCTGTCGTGCGCGTCTACAGCGAGGAGAAGGAGCGCCCGGCCCTCATTGTCGTCGACCAGCGGATCAACATGTTCTTCGGCAGTCGGCGCGCGATGAAATCGGTGGCGGCGGCCGAGGCGGCGATGCTTTGCGCCTGGCGTATCCTCGGTTCGGGCGACCGCGTCGGCGGCTTCGTCTTCAATGATGGAAACATCGACGAGGTGCGGCCGCATCGCAGCCGCGAGGCGGTAATCACGCTCGCGGGCAAGATCGCAACGCAGAACGGCAGGCTCGAGGCCGGATTTTCCGGGGAGCCGTCGCCCGGATCGCTTGACACTGTTCTGCAACGTGTGGCCGACATCGCCCATCACGACCATCTCGTCGTGGTGATCACCGACTTTGATGGGCACAGTGCCACGACGCGGGATACGCTGCTGCGACTGTCGGGCCGCAACGACGTCATCTGCATCCTCGTCTACGACCCTTTCCTGCTTGAACTTCCGACCTCAGGCGACATCGTGGTGAGCGGCGGCACCCTGCAGGCGGAATTATCGCTGCGCCGCGCGGATATTCGGCAGGCCATCGATACTTTTGCGCGCGCACGGGGCCGCGAACTTCGCGACTGGCAGAGGGAGCTGGGGCTGCCGATGCTCCCTGTCTCGGCGGCGGAAGAAACCGCGCCACAGCTCCGGCGTCTCCTTGAACAGGCCGCGTGGCGGCAGCGGAGGCGGTGATGGAACCCGACAAGACGACACCGCTTGATCCATTGACCAAGGTCGCGCTTGAATCGTTGAAGGACATTGCGGTTCCGCAGCCCGTGTCATGGATGCCGCAGACCTGGGGCTGGTCGCTGGTTGCGGTCCTTTTCGCGTTCGCCGTTGTTGCAATCCTCCTTCACCGGGTGCGGCTCTATCGCGCCAACGCCTATCGCCGTGAGGCGCTCGGTCTTCTCGACGGGATGGAGGCAAAGCTCCAGAATGCCGCAGAGCGCGATCAGGCCCTGTGTGATCTCGCGGAAGTGCTTAAGCGAACGGCTCTTGCCGGTTGGGGCCGGGCCGATGTCGCCGCGCTGTCAGGTGCAGCATGGGTGGCGTTTCTCGAAGAGCATGGTGATCGACAAAACGGGCATGTGCTCGCCGCGCTGCTCGATGACGGCGAATACCGGAACGGCAGCGGTGCGGCGGCGCCGACGTCGGATGACACCCTGTCGTCGGCCCGCAATTGGATCAGGCGGCATCATGTATCAGCTTGATCTTCCCTGGCTGCTGCTCGTCCTTCCCTTGCCGCTCCTGGTCTGGTGGCTGCTGCCCGCGCATCGGGAGACCTCGGCATCTGTGCGGCTTCCCTTCTTCACGCAGATCGCCAAAGCCGCCGGCATCAATCCGACCCAGGGGTCGGTCATTGCCCGGCGCGGCTGGGTCCAGCTTGCCTGCGAGACGCTGGCATGGTGCCTGATGATTCTGGCGCTGGCCCGCCCGCAATTCGTCGAGCCGCCGATCGAGAAAGTCGAGCCGCAGCGGGACCTGTTGCTGGCGCTCGATCTGTCGCAGTCGATGGATACCAAGGATTTTCGCTCACCCGACGGCAGCACTGAGGCCCGCGTGGATGCGGTGCGCACGGTGGTCGCGGATTTCGTCGCAAAGCGCCCCGGTGATCGCATCGGGTTGATTGCCTTTGGCGACGCGCCCTATCCGCTGGTGCCTTTCACCATGGACCACAAGACCGTCCAGGCGGTGATCGCCGAAACGCTGCCCGGCATGGCGGGGCCGCGGACATCGATCGGCGATGCGATCGGCCTTGCCATCAAGATGTTCGACAAGACCACCGTGCCGGAAAAGGTCCTGATCGTGCTGACCGACGGCAACGACACGGCAAGCCGGATGCCGCCAGTCAAGGCGGCGGAGATCGCCAAGCAGAAAAGCGTCGTCATCCACACGGTCGGTATCGGCGATCCTAAGGCCGCGGGCGAGGACAAGCTCGATATCGCGACATTGCAGAGGATGGCGGCCGACACGGGTGGACGCTACTTCTTCGGCGGAGATCAGGCACAGCTTGCAGCCATCTACGACACCCTCGACAAGATCACGCCGCAGGACCAGAAAAACCTGTCCTGGCGGCCGCGCATCGAGCTGTTCCATTGGCCGCTAGGCGGCTCGATCGCCGTCCTTGCCCTGTTCTACCTTCTGAGCGGGCTGGCGGGTGTTTTCAAGAGGAGGGCACCGGCATGATCGAAGCCTTCCATTTCCTGCGGCCGTGGTGGCTGCTGGCGCTTATCCTTCCGCTCGCCATCGCCTGGCTGTCCTCGCGTGCGAGCGATACGCGCAGCCAGTGGAAGGGCATGATCGAGCCGCACCTTCTCGACAGCCTGATCGTCAATGGTTCTATCGGTTCGCGCATACGCCCCTCTTGGCTGCTGGCCCTGGTGCTGATGCTGGCTATTCTGGCCGTCGCCGGCCCGACCTGGCAGCGGGAGCTGCCACCCTTCGTCGAGGACACCGCTCCGCTCGTCATCGTCGTGGACCTTTCGCCCACCATGGATGCGATTGACGTGACCCCATCGCGGCTGGAGCGCGCCAAGCTGAAGATCCGCGACATCATTGCCGGGCGCGCGGGCGCGCGGACGGCCGTGATCGCCTATGCGGGGTCGGCCCATCAGGTCCTGCCGCTCACCGAAGACCTGTCGCTGATCGAGACCTATACCGATGCGCTGGCAACGCGGATCATGCCGGTCGATGGCAAGGACACGGCCAGGGCTCTCGATCTCGCCACGACCGTGCTCGCCTCGCAGGAGGCATCCGGCACCGTTGTCTTCCTGACCGACGGGGTTGAACAGAAGGCGTTCGACGCGTTCAAAAGCAGCACGAGGAACGGGATCGTCGTGCTCGGTATCGGCACATCCGAAGGCGGGCTGGTGAAGACGCCGGACGGCGGACTTCTGAGCGATGCGGCGGGTGGACGGGTCTTTGCGAAGCTCGATGTGGAGGCACTGAAGACGCTGCATGCGGTGACGGGCGCGGATGTCGCCACAATGACGGATGACGACACCGATGTCCGCTGGGTGTTGCAGAAGATCCGCACCAACTTCGCGCAGAAGCAGGCAGCCGAAGGGGATCGCTGGCGTGACATGGGCTGGTGGATGCTCGTTCCGTTGGTGTTTTTTTTCTTGCTGTCGTTCCGCAAGGGCTGGGTCGTGCGGGTCGGCGCGGTCTTCCTCGCTGCCCGCCTGCTGCTTCCGGCCGAAGCTGAGGCCGCAGATTGGGTGGGCATGTGGCTGACACCGGACCAGCAAGGGCGGCTGGCCTATGAGAAGGGCGACTTCGGCGCGGCGGCAACCCATTTCGCCGACCCGATGTGGCGGGGAACCGCGCTTTACAGGGCGGGCAAGTTTGCCGAGGCGGTCGACGCCTTCGCCACGGTCGATAGTGCGGAAAGCTGGTACGATCAGGGCAACGCCCTGCTGCAGATCGGCAAGCTCGACGAGGCAGTCGTCGCCTATGGGAAGGCGCTCGACAAGAGAAAGGGCTGGCCGGACGCCATCGCAAACCTCGCCATTGCCAAGACACTTATCCAGCAGAAAAAGGACGCTGAAGAAGAGCAGCAGGACCAACCCAACCTGCCACCCGACAGCGTACAGTTCGACGACAAGGGCAAGCAGGGCAAGGCTGGTCAGATGACCATCGCCGAGCAGACGTCGGACCTGTGGATGAAGAACATCGTCGTCAGCCCGGCGGATCTGATGGCACGCAAGTTCGCGATCGAAGCGCAGAGGGCAAAACCATGACGCTGCTGCGCTTCGCCGTCGCACTCTGGTTGGTGTTGGGGTCGGCCGGCTTCGCCGCAGAGCCGTTCGCCCGTGTGAAGATCGAAGACACCGGCAGGATCGTCCCCGGCCAGCAGGTTCGGGTCGATGTCGAGGTATTCGTGCCCGACTTCTTCACATCGCCGCCGCAGTTTCCGCTCTTCGATCTGCCTAATGCGCTCGTCACCCTGCCGGATGGTCGCGCGCTGAACATGGTCGAGACGATCGATGGGGTCCAATATGCCGGCATCCGGCGGACCTACGCCGTGGTTCCGACGGCGCCGGGCACCTTCACCTTGCCGCCGGCGGTCATCACGCTCGGCTATTCGCAGAATGGAAAACCGGTTCCGGGCCAGACGACACTGCCGGAAACGCGTTTCACCGTGGCCGAACCCTCGGGCGGCACCGCGACTGCCCTGACCTTTGCGGCCCGCGGTCTAACGATAACGCAGTCCTTCGACCGCGATCCCTCCACCCTGAAGGTGGGCGACGCGCTGGTCAGGACGATCACGGTGTTCGCCAAAGATACGCAGGCGATGCTGATACCAGCGGTCCCGGTCGTGACGGTTGCAGGCATGAAGCAGTATCCGAAATCCGCCAGCATAGCGGACGGGGTGCAGGCTGAGGACCGGACGACAGGCAGCACGCGGACGGAGACGACCACCTTCGTTGCCGAGATTGCGGGCGCAATCGAGATTCCGGCGGTGTCCTATCCGTGGTTCGATATCGATGCGCAAGCCAAGGCGATAGCGGCCCTTCCGGGCACGCCGGTCAAGGTGAGCAAGGCCACCCCGGCGAGGACAGGCCTTGCGCCGCAGCTCGAGCAGACGGACCCCGGGAGCGACCGGACATGGCCATCGAAGGCGACATTGGCCGCCGCTGCCGCGCTACTCGTTGTTCTTGCGGCCATATGCTGGCTCTTTGTGAAAACGCTCCCGTGGATGAAACGAAGACTGCGTGCCTTCGCAGATGGCGCGTGGGTTTCCGAGCGGCGAAGTTTCAAACGCCTGATGGCAGCGATCCGCGTGAGCGATCCGATGACGGTCTATCGACACCTCGAGGACTGGACGCGCAGCGCAGGATATGGATCGATCGGCGATTGGGTGAACGCGTCCGGGAACGGCGATGTCGTCAGGGAGGCGGAGAAGCTCCAGCGAGAGCTTTTTGGCCCTGATCGCGACCGTCCTGGCTTCAACAGGGCGGCATTGTCCAAGTCCGTCCGCGCTGCCCGAAAGCACAGTGAAAATCGAGAGGGTATTGCCCGGCCGTCCGCGCTGCCGAAGCTGAACCCCGATAGCGCGGCCATCGGGTGAGCCCGATTTACGGCATTGTTACATCGTCCGGTTGCTTTTTACCGTAACGTACTTCCGTCGCGCGCCCGTCTCCGCAATGTTCCGGTATCTAAAGACGGAGACGGCAATGACATTGGCTTTCCCGACGACAGGCGCGCAGCCGGCCGTAACCGAAGACCTCGTCTGGATCCCCGGCCGCACCTTCGTGATGGGGTCCGACAGCCACTATCCGGAGGAAGCCCCGGCACATCCGGTAAAGGTGGACGGCTTCTGGATCGAACAGACCCCGGTGACGAACAGGAAGTTCGCAGACTTCGTCAAGGCGACTGGATATGTCACGCTGGCCGAGAAGGCGCCCGATCCCAAGGATTATCCTGGTGCACTCCCGAAGATGCTGAAGGCGGGCTCCCTGGTTTTCACGCCGCCAAAGGCGGTGAGCGGGCCGGACATCAGCCAGTGGTGGAATTTCAAGTTCGGCGCGAACTGGCGGCGGCCCTATGGCGGTCTCAGCGATCTTCGGGGCAAGCTCGACCATCCCGTCGTCCATGTCGCCCACTGCGACGCCCTTGCCTATGCCGAATGGGCGGGCCTCGACCTGCCAACCGAGGCCGAATGGGAGCTCGCCGCGCGCGGCGGTCTCGACGGCGTCGAATACGCCTGGGGTGACGAGCTGACGCCCGGCGGCACAATAATGGCCAACACCTGGGCGGGCACCTTTCCGACGCTCAGCACAAAGGCTGCGGGCAAGGACCGCACGACGCCCGTCCGCTCCTTTCCTGCAAACGGCTACGGCCTATACGACATGATCGGCAACGTGTGGGAGTGGACGACGGACTATTGGTCGACCCGGCATCCGGAGCCTGCAGCCAAGTCCTGCTGCATTCCACAGAACCCGCGAGGTGCTGCCATCGACGGCAGCTTCGACCCTCGCCAGCCCGAAATCCGGATTCCGCGCCGTGTCCTCAAGGGCGGCTCGCATCTTTGCGCACCGAACTATTGCCGTCGCTATCGTCCCGCGGCCCGCCATGCGGAGCCGGAAGACACATCCACGAGTCATGTCGGCTTCCGTTGCATCAGGCGGACCAGCCTCTGATGGGAGAATTTTGATGAAGATCATCCTTCGCGCCTTGCTCATCCTGCTCCTGACACCTCTGGCCGCCATGGCGGAAGACCTGCCATCCTGGAACGAGGGCAAATCCAGGCAGGCGATCGTCGATTTCGTCACGACGGTGACGACGGAGGGTAGCGACGGCTTCGTCGCGCCCGAAGACCGCATCGCCGTGTTCGACAATGACGGCACGCTGTGGTCCGAGCAGCCGTTCTATTTCCAGCTCGGCTTCATGCTCGACCGGGTGAAAGCGCTGGCACCACAGCATCCGGAATGGTCCGAAAAGGAACCGTTCAAGTCCATCCTTGCGGGTGACCTGAAGGGGATCGCGAAAAGCGGCGAGAAGGGCATCGTGGAGCTTGGCATGGCGACGCATGCCGGAATGACCACCGATGCGTTCACGAAGATCGTGACGGACTGGTACGCGACGGCCCGCCACCCGAAGTTCCACAAGCCCTACGACGAGGTCACGTTCCTTCCGATGCGCGAATTGCTGGATTACCTACGCGCCAACGGCTTCAAGACCTATATCGTCTCGGGCGGCGGCGTGGAATTCATGCGGCCGATCACCGAGAAGGCTTACGGCATTCCGCCCGAGCAGGTCATCGGCAGCACGATCGTGACGCAATATGCGCTGGTCGACGACGTGCCCGTGTTGAACAGGCTGCCGAAGATCGACTTCATCGATGACGGCGCGGGCAAACCGGCCGGCATCAACAAGTTCATCGGCCGCCGGCCGATCTTCGTCGCTGGAAATTCCGACGGGGATTACGAGATGCTTCGCTGGGTCACCAGTGGTCCGCAGAAGGGTTTCGGTATGATCGTCCATCACACGGATGCGGTGCGCGAGTTCGCCTATGACCGGGAATCTGCCTTCGGGAAACTGGACAAGGCGTTGGATGAGGCCGAAGCCCGCAAGTGGCTCCTGGTGGACATGAAGGCGGACTGGAAGAAGATCTACGCTTTCGAATAGCCGGTGGCCAACAGCCTTCGGCATTCCGTGCAATGCGGGTGTTCAATAAAGACGCCTGCATTGCACGATTTACGGCATGCCGCTGGAGGGCGGAACGGTCTTACTCGGCTGCCACATTCGTCGGCTGTGTGATCGCCAAAGGCATCGCAATCGTCAGGAACACTGAATCGCCCTCTGCCCGGTTCGTGGCATCGAATTCGTGAAAGTACTTGATACGGGCGGAAATCGGCACTTCGCCAACCTTGAAGTTCCATCCGATCGTTGCGCCGATCGCTGCGACCTCTCCCTTGAACGGCCGCGCGGCGCCATCGCCGCTGTCTCCGGTCGTCTGGTTGTAGTAGTAGCCAACCAGACCCGCATCGAATTGCTCGTTGAAGTGCTGGACGGCCGCCCATTCGAAATGGAACTCGTTGCCGGTCCTGTAGTCGGTCGCCGGGTTTTCCGCATTGAACGTCATGCCGACGACGCCCGACAGGTCGAGGCCGATGTTCGGGTCGAGCCACGTCGCGGCCGCGAATATGTCGGCGCCCCAGTGATGGAAGGCGATGTTGGAGATTTCGCCTTCCTGATAGTCGCCGATCGGGACGTTCACCAGGGTGCCGACCTGGTAGTGAAAATTGCCGGCTTCCCAGCCGACGAAGGCGCTGACGATCGGATCTCCGATCGTGAACACCGTATCGGTCACCGACCCGGTCGTAATGCCGCCGAGCGGTCCGGTTCGTGTCGCCTCCGCAGAGGTCTTCTTCCAGCCGAACGGCAGACTGGCCGAGAGGCCCAGATGGCCGCCGATCACCTCTTCCGGCAGAACCCAGATGACCGTCGGAACTTCAATGATCGCGCTGCCGTCGACGCCGACGGCGATCTTGCCGCCCGTCGGAAGCTCCGTGCCACCGCCCAGGTCGCCGGAATAGATGTAGATGTCATTCTGGAAGAACACGCCCGGCGGCGGCAGGATGGCGGCGGCAGGTCCCTTCGAACCGAGCAGATAGAAGCCTGCACCGCCTTCGGCGGCATGTACGGGAGCCGCAAGACACAAGGTCGTTCCCGCCAGAACCAGTCCCACGGTCGTCTTCATATGCCGTCCCATCATGCTCTCCTGTCTATTCCGATAAGGCTAACTCTTCCTGCTACCGACGTCTGAAGCGGGCACCGCCTCCGCCATGAAAGCCCCCCGCACGGTGGCCACTGAACTCACGGGCCTGGAAGTTGCTTCCACCACCGCGGAACTGCCGTTCGCTGATGCCGCCACCGCGGAACTGGCCGATGTCCTGCCGTCCGAAGTCGTGGCGAAGTTCCCGCTGGTTGCCGACCTGGCGACCCGCCCTGTCGATGGCAAGATGCTCGGGCGCCCTTTCGCGAACCTTGCCTGTATGACGGACGGGCTTTTCGGTGCGGATCCGCTCGGCGGCATCGGGATGTTTTGCCTGGAAGTTCTGGGTGTGGTTCTTCAGGTTTTCGGTGTTCGGACGATTGACGTCCTGCCAGCCATCCGACGTGTGCTTCTGCCAGCCGCCGTCGTCCTTGCGGTAGACATTGCCGTCGCGACCCGCATAGACATCGGTGCCCTTGCCACCGGCGACGAAGCCGTGGTTGCCGTCAGACGTGCGCCAATGCATGCCCGCCGCATTGTCTGTCGCGCCACCGGAAATACGGGCGAAATCGGAGCCGTGTTTCACGCCTGCGGTGCCCCAGTCTCCGTAGACATTGTGGCCGCCACGGGCGAAGGCGGCATTGCCCGTGCGGGGATTGTAGGCCGACACGAAACCGCGCGCGCCGTTTGGTCCCGCAATCGCGCCACCGCGGACATAGGTCCCGGTGCGGGGATTATAGGCCGCGCCCCCGGCTATGCCGCGATAGGGTCCGTAGGCATAGCCATAGCGGCCGAACGTCCCATAGGCCGGATTGTAGAAGGCGCCGACGCCGTAGGTCAGCGGCCGCGGATAATAGGGCCAGTAGCCGCCGCCAGCCCAGCCGAAGTCCCAATAGGCCGGATACGCCCAACCTGTTCCGTAGACGAAGGTGTCCCATGCCAGATAGGCGCCGAGATAGCCCATCGTGTAGCCGAACCAGACCGCATCCGGCTCCGTGTTGTAGACGCGCACATAGGTGACATTGTAGATCGGCGACGATGGCGGGATCTTGTAGATCTCATCCGGCACGGCCGTGGCGACCTTCCACGGTCCGGTCGGCGCGGGTCCGGTGAACCAGACGCCATCCTTCAGGACGAAATAGGCATCGCCGACCTTGATCACCTGCTCGTTGGAGTTCACCGCATAGGCAAGGCTCGTGCCGTCGATCGGTTCGAATTTCGGATCGCCGCTATAGGACACCTCGACATTGACCGAGCCGTCGGTCGCGACGCGGGCCATCTGCGGGATGCTGGCTTTCAGGCGGGCTTCAGCGCTTTCGGACGTGCCGGGCACGGATGCGCGCACCTGATAATAGGCAGAGTCGTCCGGAATGTTCAGGAAGTCGGCGGGGAGATTCGGCGTCGCGAATGTCCACGGACCCTCAAGGCTCGCCGCGGAGAACCAGCGCCCCGACACAAGCACGTACCAGGTCTTCTGGTCCTTGTGGAAGAAGACGTCGCTTGTGGTGTTCGACGCCCATTCCAACCCGGTTCCGGGGACGGCTTCAAGTTTTGGTTGGCCGTCGAACAGAAGCATTTCGGCTGGCGCATCCGAATAGAACACCTTCGGCACCTTGCCGTCCTCGAAAGCCGACGCGGGCACGGCTGTCTTCGTGTCCTTCCAGCTGTCGTCCGCGGGCAGCTTCATCAGGACATCCGGAAGCTGTGCAACCGCGGTCCACGCGCCGTCGAGTGTCTTCGATGTCAGCCAGCTCTTCTCGTCGCGCAGGAAATAGGCGCCATCGGGATCGGCCGTCTTGAAGAGATCCCAGTTCGTGTTGACGACGAACTGGAGGCCTTCGACGCCCTTGACCGGCGAGAGCACTTCTTTGCCGTCCGTCTGCACGAGGATGGCGGGCTCGGTGCTGACGACGATCTTCGGTGGGTCGGACTTGATGCCGTTCACGTCTTCGAGACGCTTGTAGTCGGCAAGGCTCGCGGTCAGCCGCTCCTGCGACACGGTGATGGATCCGGTCGGCATGATCTTTCCGACCTCGATCGCCAGATCAGTGAGTTCCTTGCGGTCAAGCGTCGAGAAATCCACCTGCGTGGCGGTGATGTCGGTAATCACCACCTCGTCGGTCGTGTCGTCTGCGACGGTTTTTCCGCTGATGCCGATGACGCCGTAGATCGGCTTGGCATCGGCCGTCGCCTTGAATTCAGTGGCGACCAGCGCGTCGAGCTGCGTGAAGCCCGGCCAATCGGTGATCTGCGGCTGGAAGAGCGTGAGTGTCGCGCCTTTGTCAGTGGTGAAGCTGCGCGGCCAGTTGGGTTTATGTGGATCGGCCTGTTCGATATATTTGCCGTTGATGAAGCCTTCGCGGCCATCCAGTTTCACGGCGCACCACGCACCGCTCGCGTCGCACTCGCTGACATCGACCGTCACCCCCTCACCAACACTGCCCGCAATGGGATAGCTGGTGCCCGGTCCGGTGCGCAGGTTGACCTTGGTGGTTGTGATCGCAGGCGCAGCCAAGGCCGCCGTCGCCACCATGGATACCGTCATCAGAAGTGCTGCGAGCCGTCTCATCGCGGCCTCCTTCCACGTGTCGTTTACATCAGGCACGAGAGTGGCAGACACGGGCCGTGCAACAAGTACGTTACGGTAAATGTCGCATTTGTACGCGCAACCTTCTCATCAGAACGCCCGCGCGGAGCGCTGCGTCTCCATGTTCGCGCCCGCCTTCACCAAGCCCGCCTTGATGGATTGCGCCAAGGCCGGAACGAAGCGCCGGGCGGACATGAGTTCGGAATAGGTCTGCTCGAAATCAGGATCGTGGAGCCGGATATCGGCCAGTCGCTGCGTTGCCTGTTCGGAGCCGATTTCGCCCAGCGACGCGGCCCTCAGCAGCCGGACGACGGCGTCGCCGCCATTGAGTTGTTCGGCAAGCAGCGAAGCAGACGACCAGTCGGCCCGGCGATAGGCATCGAGGGCGAGAACCATGGTCGCGTCACGCGGGACGACATCGACGGAACGGCCCGCATCCTGGGCGAGTGACACGCCCGCATCCCAGTATCCGGACGAGAACAGCACCATGCCGAGTTTGGCGGTGACATCGGGATTGTTGGGATTGAGGGCCATCGCCTTCTTGCCCGTCTCGATCGCCGACGGCGTGCGGCCGCTGTAGAACTGCGCCATCATCTGCGCGATCTGCGCGCGGTCGGAAAGCGGTGCCAGGGAGACCGCCAAGTTGGCAAGATCGAGAGACCGTTCCATCGCCTCTTTGGAAGGATGCCCTCCGGCCTGCGCGATGATCACGCGTGACAAAGCCGCCGCGGCGTCGCTGTCCCATGCGTGTTTCGCCACGGTTCGTTCGAGGCAGCCGGCCGCTTCTGTGAGGTCGTTGGCGCCTCCGTCATCAAGGTCGTACTCGGCGCGCAGGACGCAGGCATTTCCAACAACGTTTTCCGCAGCGTCGTGCCGCTCGATGTTGTTGATGACGCCGCGCGTGGGAGCGAAGCGCCTTGAGAGCACGCTCACCAGTTCGTCCCGCACCGCGACTGCGGCCTTGCCGTCAGCACTGACGCGTTCCAGGCCGGATTTCAGCAGGTCGCCCGTGCGCGCATCGACGATCTGCCACCAGACGCTCCGGTCGTCGGTATCTCCGTAGTACTTAAGGTCAATGGTGTAGGCGTTCGAACGGCGTGGACGCAGCGAGGTTGCGAACGACCCGGTTGCCGGCGCAGTGTTCGTGACGGTCAAGGTGCTGAATTGTGTGAGGGCCGTCAGCAGCATGTCGCGCGTGAGGCTTGCCTCTCCTGCCAGGGCCTCGTCGGGCGCCGTCATCGTCACGGCCACCGTCGGCTTTTCCGTGATGTCGGGCTGCATGCCGTACCATGTTCCCGCAGCGATGATAACGGAAGCCGCCAATGCAAGGCAGGCTGCCGGCCGCCAGTGTTTTCTGATGTCTCGAGGTTTTTCCTTGACGGGGGCAGGGGATGAATGTCCGTCAATGGCAGTGGCCACTGCCCGGGGTGCATCCGTTGCCTCATCCTCGGGAGCTTCCGCCGGTGCGGTGTTTGCGTAGGTGAACTCGGCGACGTAGTGACCTTTGGGTAACGTGATGACGACAGCGCTCTCCGAGCCGAAAGCTTCATAATACTGCGACAATGCCGAGCGCAGCCTGCTCATCTCGATACGCACGATGGGGTCGGTCGTCGGGTCGAAGTCGCACCTGCGGCCGAGGACATCGAGCGCGATGGAGTAGGCCTTGACGCTGTCGGCCTGCCCCTCGAAACGCCGTTCTGCAAGATATTTCAAGATGCTGCGGGTGCGGTCGGTGCCGTGGAACCTGCTGTCGTCGAGAAGCCTGCAGAGTTCGGCACGCGCGTGGACGTCGGAAACGGCGACGACCACGCCAAGGCTGTGTTCAGTGTTCATCGTCGCTCCCCCGCTACGCTTTACCTGAAACTAAACCAGGGGTTTTATCGCGCAGGTGATGATGAGTTGCAACCGAAGTTGTGCCATGAAGCGCGACAAAACTAAGCGAGCGTAAAGCCTCCGCGGGGCAAGTGGCCTATTCCGGCACGGTTGGGCGGTGCTTCAGACAGTATTCGATGACTTCGGTCTCGATTTCGGAACAGATGGTTTCGTACTCAAGGGCGAGCAGGTGGTCTTGTTCTCCCGGCGCCGTCCTGAGGCGCTGAAGGGTCACGCTCGCGTCTTCGTAGGCCTCGAAGAGATTGATGATGGAATCACGCCTGGCAGCAAGGATCTGAAGGCGCCCACGCAGCGCGGGCAGCTTCAGCATGAGCCTCCAAAGGCCACGCTCAGCGGAACCGTGCGGTAGTCCTTCGCTTGTGTTTCCCTTGCCCATCAGCCCGTCTAGCCTCGGTCGAGTCCGACCGGCGCATACTATCCACGCCATGGAGGCGGATAAGTACGTTACGGTAAAAGCGGCCGGATTTACGAGGCGTTGATGTGTTTGTTCGCGCCATCTGATGGCATCGGGTTTTCGGTGTGGACAAGCTTTTTGGCAGCTGAGGCCCGCGTTGACGAAAGATGACTTTTTTACAGCCCCTGTTACCGTAACGTACTCCCGTCTTGGACGGATCCATGGTCTGAGTCGCTTGTCTTTGCTGGAGATTAGCGATGAAGCGTTTCGAGCTTGCCTTGGCCGTTGCCGTCACACTCGCCCTTGTCGGGACAGCCGCCATCGCGCAGGAACACGAAGACATCAATTCGGCGAACAATCCGCTCACGCCGAAGATCACGATCAATTTCCATGATTATTTCATACCGAGCTTCATCGACCTTCCGGAAGACAAACATGCGAACCAGTTCCTGCTGCGCGGTCTGATACCCTCTGACGCGTTCGGGCTGCCGCAGCTTGTACGATTCACACTACCTATAGCGACGTCACCGGATGGGACCGACGGTTACGTGACGGGTGTCGGCGACCTCACGCTCATCGACCTGTTCGTCCTGCCGAAGGTGGGGGATGTGACCCTGGCGGCCGGGCCGGTTCTGGTTATCCCGACGGCCATCGAAGACGAACTCGGCAGCGGCAAGTGGCAGGCAGGCGCGGCGGGTGTCGTTGTTGCCCCGCAGAGCTGGGGCCTGCTCGCAGGGCTCGTCACCTATCAGACCTCGTTCGCCGGGAGCGATCTGCGCGATGATGTCAACCTCCTGACGGTACAGCCGATCGTCAACATAAACCTTGACGAGGGATTCTATCTCAGATCCTCGGCAACCTGGAACTTCAACATGGAAAGTGGTGCCAGCTACATCCCGGTCGGCCTGGGCGTGGGCAAGGTCTTCAAGCTTGAGAAGGGCATCACCATGAACGCCTTCATCGAACCGCAATACACGGTCTGGCACGATGGACCAGGTGCCCCGCGCTGGCAGATCTTCGCCGGGGTGAATTTCCAGTTTCCGATCGGAAACTGATGAGCATGCGGGCATTCCTGGCGCGCTTGCGGATAGTGTCCCCGCTTTCCGGAGCAGCCTTCACTCTAAACAGCATCTCGCTTGCACAGAGTGCAGTGACTAAGACAGCGATGAAAACGAAGGACGTTGCCGACACAGCCGGTTCGGAGGCGTGGGATGGAACCCGGTTCAATCGATAACCGCAGGCTGGAGATCATGCATGGCGGGCCGTTCTTCGAGGTGCAGCGGCGCATCGGCCTGCTCGCTACCGATGATTTCAGAACACCCGTCCGCGCGCTGGCCATCATTTCGGTGACGTTCCTGCTCCCGGTCCTCGTGGCTGCATTGTCTCGTGATGGCAATCTGGGGGCCTTCCTTTCCGATCCGGGCGTCTGGGCGAAATTCCTTGTGGCGCCACTCTTCTTCACCCTGGCCGAACCAGGGATAGAGAATTCCGTCGACCGATGCATCGGCACGCTTTCGGGAGTTCCGCTTGTCGCCACCGACAAAATGTCCCTCCTCGACGCTGGCCTGCAATCAGCCTTGCGCCGCCGCGATTCGGGCGTAGCCGAACTGTGCTGTGTTCTCCTTGCCGCCGCCGTGACTGTGGTCAATTTCTGGGCGCTATCGACATCGTCATCGGCAGTGCACTGGGCATCGGATGGCGGGTCGCTTACGCCGGCCGGCGGTCTGTGCCTGGTGGTTGGCAACACGGTGTTCTGGTTCATGTTTTTTCGGCTGGTCTGGCGGCACCTCGTCTGGACGTCGCTCTCCAGCGCCATCTCGAAGTCGGATCTTCGCCTCGTCGTCTCCCATCCGGATGGGCATGCGGGCCTCTCGTTCATGGCGCGCTATCCAGGCGGCTACACGTTTTTCAGCCTGGGGGTCGGCTCCGTGGTTGCCGCCGGACTGGCCCGGCAGCTTCACAGTGGCGCGTTGACGCTGACAGCATTCACCGCGGTCTGCACCCTCTGGCTCGTCGTCGTCGCGGTATTCTTCATGTCGCCGCTTGTGGGACCGATGGTGCAGATCATCCGGCTTAAATCGGAGACAGTCGCACTGACTTTGGGGCCGATGCAGGAATTCGAGCGGGCTGCGGAAAGGAAAGCGCTCGGCCGCAACACGTTCGCCGATGAAGCCGTGCCTGAAACCAGCCCTGTGGACGCACGGTCGGTCTACCAGGCCGCATTAAAGTGCTCGACGGTGTTGTTGAACAAAGGCAACGTCGTGCCGATACTGGCGGGGGCGCTGCTGCCGATGGCTGCCGTGGGGCTGACGGTTTTCCCCTACGAGGAACTCGGCCCCGTGCTGAAGCGGCTTCTTCTGCTTTGAGGAACGGCCTGATTCATCATCGACCCTGAGTCGTCAGGGCCGGTGCGTTGCGGGAGGTGTTCTTCACGGCAGCGCCCACACGCTGCCCACGTCTTCGAACCGAACTCCAGCGTCGCGTCGCTTGGCAGTTGAACGGGGAGCTAGGCAAGGCCCTCGGCCGCGGCATAGGCGGAGAGGACGTCCTTGATGTTGCGATCCTCTTCCTTGGGGAGCAGGGCGCGGGTCGTGATCGAATCGAGGTGGTGGGCCATGAGCTTTACCGCTTTGTCGGTCTTGCCTGCGATCAGGTCGTCGAGGATTTCCTGGTGCTCGGACACTGCGCATTCGGAAGAGTGGGGGCGGCCGTAGAGGGCGAGGATCAGGGAGCTGCGGGCGACGAGTTCGTTCACATAGCGAATGAGGCTGGCATTGTTCGTCATATGGGCGAGCAATGTATGGAATTCGCCGGCCAGGCGGATGGAGGTTGCATGCTCCTGCTTGGACGCCTCTTCGGCGGCGATATGGGCGGAAAGCACCTCGATCTGCTCGCGCGTCAGCTTGCCGGAGAGCGTTTCCACGACGAGGCGCTCCAGCGCCATGCGCGTCAGGAACAGGTTGCGGCCTTCTTCCAGCGTCGGCCGGGCAACCGTCGCGCCCTTGTTCGGGCGCAGATCGACCAATCCTTCTTCGCTCAGGCGCACCAAGGCCTCGCGCACGAGCGTCCGGCTGACGCCGAGACGTTCCCCGATCGAATCCTCCGGCAGCTTCGCGCCGGGAGAAAGAGCCTGGTCGAGAATGGCCCGTTTCAAAGCGCGATGAACGGCCTGCGAGCGGCCGCGGCCAGAATCTCCGACTTTGTTTGCCATTGGGCGAGTCTCCAGAATGATGAATGAGCCGGGAAAATTGCACACAAAGGCCGAACCTGTCCACCGGTTCGGCGTTGCTGCGCTCGCCATTCGGGAGCCGCGGCGTCTCTCTTTGGGCTGTCGCGCAATATTTCCGCTCGCCGAACGGGCTGGCTCTTTACCGGTTGGAAAATGCATGCATACATAGTATAAATATGTATACAAAAATTGAGTTCTAAAACTGACAGCATTGCATGCCAAAAGCGATGCCCTTCAGGACCCAACAAGCGAAAGCTGGAGAATGATGTCGATGGACAGCCGGACGACCCAAACCGACACGAGCGACAGGACTGCCTTCGACTTCACGACGCTGTCGGCGCGTGAGCGCTACAAGCTGATGATCGGCACGATCATTCCGCGGCCGATCGCGCTGGTGACCACGGTCGACGAGCACGGCGGCTTCAATGCAGCTCCGTTCAGCTTCTTCAACTGCCTGTCTGCCGATCCGCCGATCCTTGCCATCGGCGTCGAGAACAATGCCGACATGTCCTTCAAGGATACCGGCCACAACATCCGCATGACGGAGGTGTTTACCGTCAACATCGTCTCCCATGCCATTGCCGAGGCCATGCATATCTGCGGCACGAAATATCCGCGGGGTGTCGATGAATTGAAAGAGGCCGGGCTCACGGCCATGCCCGGCACGAAGATCGCCGCGCCCTGGATCAAGGAAGCGCCGGCCGCCTTCGAATGCCGGCGGCATATTACCCTGGAACTGGGCAAGTCCCGCCAGATCATCATGGGCGAGATCATCTTTGCGCATTATCAGGAAGGCGCGGTGGATTCGGCCCTGCATGTCGATCCGAACGTCATCGATGCCATTGCACGTCTTGGCGGCGATACCTGCTCGACAATCCGGGATCGCTTCGAGATGTTGACACCCAAACTGGTCTGAACGGGTTCGCGAAGACTGGCAGATTTGACTGAGGAACAGACGCATGACGACACTTCCACCCTCCGGGCGCTTCGACGGCCCGGTTCTCCTGACCGCCCGCTGGGTCATCGGTCACCGTGATGGCCACCACGTGATCTTCGACGACGGCGTCGTGGTTTTCGAAGGGGACAAGGTCGTCTTTGTCGGACACGATTATCCCGGCGAGGTCGCTGAGCGCATCGACTACGGCAATGCGATTATCTCGCCCGGCTTCGTCGATCTCGACTCGCTTTCGGATATCGACACGACCGTGCTCGCCTTCGACAACCAGCCCTCCTGGAAGAAGGGCCGGGTCTGGCCGAAGAGCTACATGGATCGCGGCCCCTATGAGATGTACACGCAGGAGGAGCTGGCGTTCCAGAAGCGCTATGCCTTCGCCCAGCTCATCCGCAACGGTGTGACGACCTCGCTGCCGATCGCCTCGCTGTTTTATCGTGAATGGGGCGAAACGGTTGCCGAGTTTTCCGCCGCCGCCGATGCCGCACACGATCTCGGCCTGCGCGTCTATCTCGGCCCGGCCTATCGCGCCGGCAACAGCTATGTCGACGAGAACGGCCGTATCGCTTTCCATTTCGACGAGGAGCGCGGGCTTCGCAACTTTGCGGAGTCGCTGGCTTTCGCAGAGCGGATCGAGGGCCTCGGCTCGTCGACGGTGCGTGCCATGCTGGCGCCTGACCGCATCGAGACCGGCACGCCGGAACTCATGCGCCGGACGGTGGCTGCCGGCCGTGACCTCGATATTCCGATCCGCCTGCATTGCTGCCAGTCGGAGCTGGAGTTCGACCGCATCACCAGCGCCTATGGCATGACGCCGCTCGAATGGCTGGACTCCATCGGCGCGCTCTCCGACCGCATGCTGCTGCCGCATGGCGAACTCGTCGCCGGCACGCGCAATGTGGATCGCGCCGGCCGCGATCTCGATATCCTGCGCGAAGCGGGTGCGACACTCGTGCATTGCCCGATCGTATCGGCCCGTCATGCCGGCTTCATGGACAGTTTCAGCAAGTTCCGTGCGATGGGCGTGCGCATTGGCCTCGGCACGGACACCTGGCCATGTGACTTCATCCAGAACATGCAGGTCGGTGTCCTGCTTTCGCGCGTCATGGACGGTTCGATCGACAGCGTGCGCTCGGAACACTATTTCGACGCCGGCACGCTCGGCGGGGCCGATGCGTTGAAGCGGCCGGATCTCGGCCGCCTTGAGCCCGGCGCAAAAGCCGACATCATCGTCATCGACATGGGCCACGACCGCATCGGCCATGTCATCGATCCGATCCAGACGCTGATGCTGAGCAGCTCGGGCCGTGATGTGCGCACCACCATCATCGACGGTCGCTTCGTCATGGTCGATGGCATAATCCCGGGTTTCGACGCGAAAGCCGAGCAGGAGCGGGCGCAGCGCCAGTTCGACGGCCTCGTCGCGCGTTATCCGGAGCGCACCCACGGCCATCCGCCGGTCGAGGAGATTTTCTCATCGAGCTATCCGCGCTATCGCCGCGGCGCCTGAGCCCCGCCTTAAAAAACATAAGGCCGCCGCGGAAGAGCAACCGCGGCGGCCTTTTTGGTTTTTGGACTGTCTCAGCGCACCGGCGGTGCGTACATCAGGCCGCCGTCGCTCCACAGCCGGTTGAGGCCGCGGTCGATCTTCAGCGGGCTGTCCTTGCCAAGATGGCGCTCGAAGACTTCGCCATAGTTGCCGACGGCGGAAACCGCGTTATAGGCCCATTTCGGATCGAGGTTCATCGCCTTGCCGGCTTCGCTATCGATGCCGAGGAAACGCTTCTGCGCGGTGGTGCCACTTTCGAGAAGTGAGGCGGCGTTTTCCTTGGTGATGCCCATTTCCTCCGCCTCGATCAGCGCGAAAAGCGTCCAGCGCACGACCTTGAACCATTGCTCGTCGCCCTGGCGCACGGCCGGGCCGAGCGGCTCCTTGGAAATTACCTCGGGCAGCACGATGAAGCGGTCCGGATCGTTCAGCGTCAGGCGCTGGGCATAGAGCGCCGAAGCGTCGGTGGAATAGACGTCGCAGCGCCCGGTGTTGAAAGCCTGGATCGTCTGGTCCGGCTTTTCGAAGGCGATGACCTGGTATTCGATCTTGTTGGCGCTGAAATAGTCGGCCATGTTCTGCTCGGTCGTCGTGCCGGTTTCCGTGCAGACGGAAGCGCCGGAAATGTCCTTGACGCTGGTGACGCCGACATCCTTGCTGACCATAAAGGCCTGGCCGTCATAATAGTTGACGCCAACGAAGCTCATGCCGAGATCGGTGTCGCGTGACAGCGTCCAGGTGGTCTGGCGCGACAGGAGATCGACTTCGCCGGATTGCAGCGCCGTGAAGCGGTCCTTGGTGGAGAGCGGCACATAGGCCACCTTATCCGGGTTGCCGATCACGGCTGCGGCAACTGCCCGGCAGAAATCGACGTCGAAACCGCCCCAGACGCCGTTCTTGTCGGGCACGGAAAAACCGAGCACGCCCTGGCTCACGCCGCAGCGGACTTCGCCGCGCTCCTTGATGACGTCGAGCGTGCCGGCATTGGCTGCTGTACCAGCCGCGAGCGTGGCCGCGGCCATGGCGAGAATTGCGATCTTCATGGGGTTCTCCTCCTTGTTGATATTGGGCATGCGTTGTCCCGGCCGGGGGAGCGTGGCCCTCCCGGCTGATCAGTTTGAATGTCGGTGTCTTCCGCCTAGCCGAGCGTTCTTGCGACGTCGGCGAAGGTGTCTTCGAGCACGGCGATCAGATGATCGGCGTCTCGTTTTGAAAAGATCATCGGCGGGCGCATCTTCAGCACGTTGTCAAGCGGCCCCTCGGTGCCCATCAGCACGCCACGACGGCGCGCACCGTTGGAGACGGCACGGGCGAAGTCGGTCGCGGGCGCTTTGGTCTTGCGGTCGGTCACCAGCTCGATGCCGAGGAACAGGCCGAGGCCGCGTACGTCGCCGATAACCTCATGGCGCGTCTGCATGTCGCGGAAGGCGTCCATCAGGTGGTTGCCGATCGCCAGCGCATTGCCGCGCAGGTCCTGGCTTTCGATGACGTCGAGCACCGCAAGACCGACGGCGCAGGAAACAGGATTGCCGCCGAACGTGTTGAAATATTCCATGCCGTTGTTGAAGCTGTCGGTCACCTCGCGGGTCGTCACGACGGCCGCCAGCGGATGGCCATCACCGATCGGCTTGCCCATGGTGACGATGTCCGGCACGACGCCCTGCGTCTCGAAGGCCCACCAATGGCTGCCGACGCGGCCGAAGCCGACCTGCACTTCATCGGCGATGCACACGCCGCCCGCTTCGCGCACCAGCCGGTAGACCTCCTTGAGATAGCCTTCCGGCAGAAAGACCTGTCCGGCGACGCTCGGGATGGATTCCGCGATGAAGAAGCCCGGCCCTTCGCCCTTCGCCTGCATGATGGCGATCTGCTCGGCGACGCTTTCGGCAAAGCGCTTGCCGTGCTCCTCGATCGGCCAGTCCGCCGGCGCGTGGTAGCTATCGGGAACCGCCGCGATGTGGACGTGCGGCTTCGGACCCTTGCCGCCCTTGCGGCGGAACTTGTAGGGGCTAATGTCGATCAGCTCCTGCGTCGTGCCGTGATAGGACCAGTCGAGCGTGATGGCGTTTTCACGGCCGGTATGCGCCCGCATCATGCGCAGGGCCAGGCTGTTGGCCTCCGAGCCGCTGTTGACGAAGCCGGCGACCGTCAACTCCTTCGGCAGTGTCGCCGTCAGGCGCTCGGCATAGGCGACAATGTTGTCGTGCAGGTAGCGGGTGTTGGTGTTGAGCGTGGCGGCCTGCTTCGTCATCGCCTCCACGACGGCCGGGTGGGCGTGGCCGATGTGGCAGACATTGTTGAAGCAGTCGAGATAGGCCCGGCCACCGTCGTCGATCAGCCAGACGCCGTCGCCGCGCACGAACTTGATCGGCTTGTCGTAGGAGATGGAGAGGTTCGGCAGCAGCAGTTCGCGCCGCATCTTCACGATCTCCTCGTGCGAGCGGCCGCTCCGTTCGTAGAACTCCGCGGCAATGCCGGCAAAGGTTCGCGCATCGGGGAAGAGTTCGGCCCAGACGTCGAGATATCGCGGCTCGCCGACGCCGAGGATTTCGGTGGCGGAGAGGTTGGTATCGGTCGAGAGCTGGAGATGCAGATGCGGCGCCCAGCCGCCGTTTTCCGCCGGCGCGCCCATTTCGCCGACGAGGGCGCCGGCGTCCAGCCGGTCGCCGGCCTTCAGGCGGCCCATCGCCTCATGGGCAAGGTGGCCCCAGAGCGTCACGAAGGGCGGGCAGCCTTCCGGCTCATGCCGCAGGGCAATCAGGCAGCCGTAGCCGAGCGGATCCGGCTCGACCTCGACGCTGACGACGGTTGCGGGCAGCGGCGTGAACACCTTGGTCCCGGCCGCCATGAAGAGGTCGAAGCCGAGATGGTGGGTGCGGCGCGCGCTCTCGATGAAGCGCGAGACGAACATCTCGCCGGCATAGACGGTGCGCGCCTCACCAAAGGGGCCGATACCGAGTTCGACACCAGTCTCCGCGCAATAGGTCTCCCAGATCGCCTGCGCCTCATCCGGCTGCTCCGCAGCCGACTTGACGGTCATCGGATGGGTAGGGTCGCCATAGGGCACAAGCGCTGCCGGATAGGTCGCGGCCGGCCGCTCCAGGAGGGGGGCAAGCGATTTGCGGTTTCTGGCGATCCAGTCCGTGACGGCGCGGGCGCCGGGTGCCGCCTCGAAGCCGCAGGCCTTGCGCAGGATGGCGGTGGCAAAACGCGGATTCATCCGGTCGAGCTTGCGCAGCAGCGTCCAGGCCGGCCGCTCGCTGATCGCGAGATAGGGGTTGTCTTCCGTATGGCTGCGGCGCGAGGCGGAGATCGTCACCGAGGTGACGAGACGCAGGGCGATGAGGTCGTAGAGGAGATCGATTTCCTCCTCCAGCAGCGGATATTCGGCATGGAAGCCGCGGGCGATGGCGGCCGCGGCACCGATCGGATCGGCATGGTCGAGGCCGGCATAGGCGCTCGCGATGGCAACTTCGGCGATCAGCGGCGCATGCAGCGCATCACCGAAATCGATGAGGCCGGAGATGCGGTCCTGATCGGCAGGATCGACCAGCACGTTCCAGTCGTTCGCATCGTTGTGAATGACCGCGGCGCGCAAGGTCGCAAGGCGCGGCGCAACCTTGGCAAAACGCGCAAGAAAGCGTTGGAGCAGCGCGCGGTCTTCCGCCGCCGAGACATGGTGCAGCCGCTCGGCCGAACGGCCGGCCTTGCGGATATCCCAGTCGAGATCGCGAAGCGCGCCGGGATGCATAAAACCCTTCAGCGCGGCATCGAAACGGCCGAGCATGCGGCCCAGGGATTCGAGTGCGGCATCGCTGCGGTCGGTCTCGGCCAGCGGCTGGCCATCGACCCAGCTGACCAGCCGGATGCGGTGGCTGACGCCGTTCACGCTGGTGATACGGGCAAGGCTGGCACCCGTCACGGTCGGCCGGATATGCGGTACCGGCAGATCGCCGGCATGCGCATCGACATGGGCAAGCAGGGCCGTCTGGAAATCGCTCTCCACCGCGGGCTCGGCGGCGTTGACGATCTTCAGGATGAAGGTGCCAGCGGGCGTTTCCACCTTGAAATTCTGGTCGCGCTCGCTGGCAAGCGGCGAGAGCGTGCCGCTGAGCCCATAGTGCTCGGCGAGCAGCGCGGCTGCGGCTTCAAGGGAAACGTCCGGTGTCGTCTTCAGCATGTCGTTCATGGCAGTCCTCTTCGTCACGCAAAGAGTTGCATGGACGCGGATCGGGCGCATCCGGCATTATGCCGGTTGTGCCGGCACTCTGTTTATAATAACCGTCATCTTGTCGGCGCGATTGCAGGAGGGGCCATGCAGGATACGGACGCCATCGACCGCACCATCCTCAGCATCCTGACGAAGGAAGCGCGCATCCCGATGAAGTCGCTTGCCGGCCGCATCGGGCTCTCCCGAAGTGCGACGACGGAGCGCGTCAGCCGGCTGGAAAAGGCAGGCATCATCCGCGGCTACCGGGCGGATATCGGCCAGCTCGATGACGGCCAGATCCAGGCGTTCCTGCTCGTCACCCTGAAGCGCACGCCTTCGATCGGCGTGCTCGACCGGCTTGCGGGCTTGACCGCCGTGCGCAAGGTTTCTTCCGTCAGCGGCCAGCTCGATCTGGTGGTGGAGGTCGAGGTCGGCTCGATCAACGCGCTGAACGAGATGCGCAACGAAGTGGCGACCATGGACAATGTGGAGGACCTCACGACGTCCATCGTGCTGCGCCGGGATATCGAGCGCAGCTGAACCGCTGTGGAATCCGCTTGATCGATCAAGGCTTTCGGCCACGGGTGGTTGCCCATGCCACCTCAAGTGACGTATCGAAAAACAAACATAAGGGGATACCGCGCCGCATGAGCGAAGATTGGGGACATTTCGACGAGGACCTGGAGCGCGCCCGCGTCGCATGGCTCTATTTCATCGGCGGCCAGACCCAGCAGGAAATCGCCCAGCGCATGAATATCACGCGGCTGAAGGTCAACAAGATCATCGGCCAGGTGCGCGAATCCGGCAGCGTGCAGGTCAATGTCAGCCTGCCGCTCACCGACTGCATCGAACTCGCCGAAAAGGTTTCCGCTCGTTACGGTCTGGTCGACGCAGTCGTCGTACCGGACTTGGATGATTATCTCGAGCAGAAGCGGGTGATCGGCGAGGCGGCCGGCTCGCTTGCCAGCGACCTGATCGAAGGCCGCGATATGGGCGTCGGCATCGGCTCGGGGCGAACCCTGAGCTTTGCCGTGCGCAGCCTTCGTGCCCGGCCGAAATCGGAAAGCTGGGTCGTGGGGTTGACCGGCGGCGTCACCAGCGGCTCGGCCACCAACACATTCGAGGTGGCAACCGCCTTTGCGCGTGCGCTCGGCGTCGAATGTCACTACCTGACGGCGCCGATCTACTGCGCCAATCCGGAAAGCCGCAATGCGCTGCTGCTCAATGACGAATTGACGGACGTGCTGGCGCGCACCGAGATTGCCGATATCGGCATCGTCTCCTGTGGCGCGCTGGCGCAGGAGACGTCGCTGACGCAGATCCGCGTGGTGAAGGACAATCTCGACACGGTGCTGAAGCGCGGCGCGGTCGGCGAATTCATGGGGTGGTTTCTGGATGCGCGCGGCCAGGCGATCGACCATTTCCTCAACGACTCGATCATCGCGCTGCCGCCGGACAAACTGAAGCTGAAACCGATTTCGGTGCTGGTTTCCGGCGGTATTCGCAAGATCCCGATCATCCGGGCGATCCTGCGCGCCGGCTACGTCAACCGGCTCGTCACAAATGAGGGTGTCGCGCGGGCCTTGCTGCAAGGCCCGCGCTAAACATTCGCTTAGCCAAGCGCCTTCTGAAGTGCAGCCGCCATGGCACGCAGCGTCACGTAGGTCGATGCGGCACCCGGGTCGATATGGCCGACGGAGCGTTCGCCCAATTTCGCCGAGCGACCACGCCGCGATTCCAGCGCCGCCGTCGCCTTCATGCCCGCCTCGCCGCCATCACGCGCGGCAACCAGCACGTCGAGCGCCGAGCCACCGTCCTTCGCCACCTTTTGGCCGGCTTCGACTGCAGGAACCCAGGCGTCGATCATCGTCTTGTCGCCGGGGTCGGCGCGGCCGCGATCGCGAATGCCCTGGCAGGCGGCACTCAGCCATTCGGCCATGCCCGCGCCATCGAGGTTGAGGCGGTGGCTGACGGCCGTGCCGGCGCGCAGGAACGCGGTGGCGTAGAGCGGACCGGAGGAGGCGCCGACCGCATCAAGGAAGGCCTTGGCCATGCGCTTGCAGATGCCCTCGATCGTCTCGTCGTCCTGGCTGTCTTCCAGCGCGCTCTGCACGGCCTTCCAGCCGATCTCCATCGTCACGCCATGGTCGCCGTCGCCAATCACGCCGTCGAGTTCGGAAAGCCAGTTCTTCTCCGCAATGATTTCATTGCCGACCGTGTGCATCATCGCCTTGAAGATCGCCGGCGTGACGTCACCTTCGGTCAGCAGATCGCGCGGCTTTTCCTGCACGGCTGCGGCGCTCTCGGCAACCTTGACCGCCTTGCGGCTGCGTGTGGCAATGCTGTCGGTCTTCTCAAAAGCACCGACGACGAGGGCCGGCGTGCGGCAGGGATGGTCGAGCAAAGCCTGCAGCGTATCGTCCAGCTTCATCAGCGTGACGGAGGCGCCGGCCATTTCCAGCGACGTGGCGTATTCGCCAACCCATGAGGCGTGGATTTCGATGCCCAGCGTATCGAGGCGCTGCTTGACGCGGCGGAAGATGAGATAGAGCTCGATTTGCGACGTGGCGCCAAGGCCGTTGACCAGAACGGCGACGCGCTCGCCGGCCTTGAGGCCGAGCTCCTTGAGGACCGCTTCGACCAGTTCGTCGGTCACCTCGTCCACCGGCGCAAGCTTCTGGCGGCGGATACCGGGTTCGCCATGGATGCCCATGCCGATTTCCATCTCGTCGTCGCCGATGGTGAAATTCGGCTTGCCGGTCTGCGGCAGCGAGCAGGGGCTGAGCGCCACGCCCATCGAGCGGGTCGCCTCATTGGCGGCCTGCGCCAAAGCCTCGACGCGCGCCAGCGGCTCGCCAAGATCGGCGGCGGCACCGGCGACCTTGAAGACGAAGAAGTCGCCGGCAATACCGCGGCGTTCGGATTTGCGCTCGATGGGGGCGGAGGCGACATCGTCGGCAACCGCCACATGACGTACGGCGATGCCGGCCTGTTCCAGCTCTTCCGCGGCCATGGTGAAGTTCAGCACGTCGCCGGTATAGTTGCCGTAGAGCATGACGACGCCGACGCCGCCATCGACGGCGCGGGCCGCTTCGACGATGTGCGACGGGGAGGGGGAGGCGAAGACGTTGCCGACGGCGGCGGCATCGGCCAGACCGCGTCCGACATACCCGGCAAAGGCCGGCTCGTGGCCGGAGCCGCCACCGACGACGATACCTACCTTGCCGTCCCGCGGACCATCGACGGCGACGACGGCCCGTCCGGTCGAACCTTCCACGCGCAGCATGTCCGGATGCGCACCGACCATGCCTTCGATCAATTCCGCGATGATGTTTTCCGGCGCGTTGATCAGCTTCTTGGTTTTGACTTCCTGGTTCATTCTCTTGTCTTTCGTCAGATCGATGCGGCGGCTTGTATCAAGCGTCACGGCGCAGATAACGGCGGGAAATGGCGTCGAAGGAAATGGCGAGCACGACAATCGCACCCGAGACGATGCCCTGCCAATAGGGCGAGACGCCGAAGAGCACGATGATGTTTTCGATGATGGCGATGATGCCCGCGCCGAAGATCGCCCCGATCGGGCTGCCAATGCCGCCCGTCGTGGCAACGCCGCCGATGACGGAGGCGGCGATCGGCGCCAGAACCCAGGTTTCGCCGATGGACGGCTGGGCGGTGCCGAGGCGCGCGACCATCAGCACGCCGGCCAAGCCAGCAATCGCGCCGGCAGCGCCGAACACGAGAAGGCGCACCTTGTCGACCTTGATGCCGAGCATGCGTGCACCGGCCTGGTTGTTGCCGATCGCGTACATGTAGCGGCCGAACGGCGTCTTCAGCATGACGAAGGTGGCGAAAGCCAGCGCCACGAGCATGATGAGGAAGGGAACCGGCACGCCGAGCACGTCGCCGCGGCCGAGATAATGCACATCGCGCGGGATGCCGGTGATCGCGACGCCGCGCGTCAACACCAGGTTTGCGCCGCCGAAAATGCCGGCGGTGCCGATGGTGAGCACCAGCGAATGCAGCCGGAGTACGGTTACCAGCAGGCCGTTGAGTAGGCCGAGGCAGCCACCGAGCAGGATCGCCAGAAGCATGGCCGAATAGGGTTCGAAGCCGAGCCGCACCATCAGGATGCCGGAGATGACGCCGCACAGGCCACCGATCACGCCGAGTGACAGGTCGAGTTCGCCGAGCACCATCAGCATGGACTGCGCAATGGTGATGAGGCCGACAAAGGCCAGCCCGCGGGCGATGACCGACAGATTATAGGGCGTGAGGAAGTAGGGAGAGATCAGCGCGGACAGCGTGAAGATGACCGCGAGGGCGACGAAGACGCCGGCAAGCGGGCTGCGCGCCAGATGCGCGACGGCGCTGGTTTGCGTGGAACTAGTTTGCATGGGCTTTCGCCTCCGTGCCGAAGATGGCGCCTACGAGGGTTTCATTGCTGGTGTTCGTGGTGTCGAACTCGCCGGTGATGCGGCCATGGTGCATGGTCACGATGCGGCTTGCGCATTTCTTGAGTTCGTCGAGTTCCGAGGAGACGAGGATGACGCCGACGCCCTCCTCGGCGAGACCCTTCATGATCTTGTAGATCTCGGTCTTGGTGCGGATGTCGATGCCCTTGGTGGGTTCGTCGAAGATCAGCACGCGCGGCCGCGTCGCCATCGCCCGGCCGATGATGGCCTTCTGCTGGTTGCCGCCGGAAAGCTGCGAGATGCGCTTGCCCATGCCGGAGGTTCGGATGCCGTAGTCGTCGATGATCTTTTGCACGGCTTCCCGCTCCCGGCCGCCGCTGATGCCGAACGAGCCCCTGGTGAGCGAGAGGATGGAGATGCCGATGTTTTCGCGCAGCGACAACAGCGGGAAGATGCCGTGATGCTTGCGCTCCTCCGAGAGGTAGAGCATGCCGCCGTCGACCGAGGCGGATGTGTCGTTCAACGTCCAGGGCTTGCCGTCGACCGTCACGGCGCCGGCCTTGGCTTTCAGGAAGCCGAAGACCGTCTGCATGACCTCTGAGCGCCCGGCGCCGACGAGCCCGGCAAAACCGAGAATCTCGCCACGGCGCAGGGTAAAGCTGACATCGTGGAAACGGGCGCCGGAAAGGCCGCGCACATCCATGATCGTGTCGGTGACAGGCCCCTGCGGGCGAAAATGTTCGTCGAAGGCGAGGTCCCGGCCGGACATGGCGCGGATCAGGTCCGCTTCGCCGATGTCGGCAATCCGGCCGTTTTCGACCTTCTCGCCGTTGCGCAGCACCGTGTAGTCGTCGCCGATCGCAAAGACCTCGTCCATCTTGTGGCTGATGAAGACGATGGCGTGATCGCGGTCGAGCAGGCCGCGGATGACCTTGAAGACCCGGTCCACCTCGACGCGCGTCAGCGACGACGTCGGCTCATCGAGAATGAGGACCTTCATGTCGGCATTGGTGCAGGCGCGGGCGATCTGCAGCAACTGCTGGTCGGAGACCGAGATGTTGGCGACCAGTGCGCGCGGATCGGCCTCGATGCCGAAGCGCTCCAGATAGGTCCGGGCTTCCTCGACGAGCGCGCCGCGATTGACGAGAAACCCGCCATGCCCCGTGCGGTCGAACGGCATGAAGAGGTTTTCCGCAACGCTCATCTGCGGGAAGAGGTTGAGCTCCTGCGGCACATAGGCGACGTTCTTGTAGAGGCTCGCATCGTCTGCCGGGTCGCGGCCGTCGATCAGCACCTGGCCACGCGACGGCCGGTCGGTGCCGGTAAGGATCTTGACGAGGGTGGATTTGCCGGCACCGTTTTCGCCGGCGAAAATGTGCGTGCGGCCGAGTTCGATCGACAGATCGACCCCGTCGAGTGCGGTCACGCCGGGAAAATCCCGGCCAAGGCCGCGGGTTTCGAGATAAGCCATGGGATACCTGCGTACAGGATGAAGAAAGAGGCGCGGGAAAACCCGCGCCTCGCGACAATCCGGTTTCTGCCGGATCAGCCGCCAACATTTTCCTTGGTGAGGAAGGCGTTGCCGGTGTCGAGGTAACCCGGCACCTTGGCGCCCGTTGCCTGCGCCCAGAGCATCATGACCGACCAGTAGCCCTGCAGTTCCGGCTGCGAGGCCGAGGAGCTGTCGGCGACGCCGTCACGGATCATGTCGAGCATTTCCGGCAGGTTGTCGAGACCGACGAGGGTAACCTTGCCCTGCTTGCCGGCTTCGACGATTGCCTGGCCGATGCCGATCGGGCCTGCTGCGTCGGAAGCGACCCAGCCCTTGAGGTTCGGGTTTGCCTGCATGATGGCGGCCGCCTGCTGCTGCGCCGTCTCGATGCTGTCATTGTCGATGCCTTCGGCGACGACCTTGATGCCCTTGTGTTCGGCAAAGACCTGGCGGTGGCATTCGGCACGGATCGAATGGTTCGGCGCGGTCGGAACACCCTGCATGATGGCGACTTCGCCTTCACCGCCGAGAACCTCGACGAGGCGGCGGGCGGCGATCTTCGCCTGCTCGCAGAAGTCGGAGCCGATATAGGGGATCGCCATGCCTTCCGGCGGGATCGAGTCGAAGATCACCAGCGGGATGTTCTGGGCCTGCGCTTCTTCGAGCGAGGCGCGGTTGCCCGAGGGATCGAGCAGGTCGAGCGCCAGGCCGTCGGGCTGCGTCGCAAGCGCGCTGTCGATGATCTGGTTCTGCTGGACGACGTCGGCGGACTGCGGTGCCGAATAGATGACTTCGACGCTCGAGCCGGTCTGCGCCTTGATGGCTGCTGCTGCAGCCTGTGCGCCTTCGTTCACCTTGTCGAACCACGGATGCACGACCTTCGGCACGACGACGAAGCGATAGCTGTCCTTCTTGGTGGTCCCGGCGGCGTCCTGCGCCGAAGCGACGACGGGCAGGGCGAATGCGGCGGCGCACGCCAGCAGCATGGCAAATTTCTTCATGATGACCTCCCTTGGAGCAGGCGAAAATTCCTCCCGCCTGAATGATGGAACGAGGGCTCTGCATGGGGGCTTGCTCCCAAAACCCAAAGCCCGCATGCGGATTGATACAGATGTATTTTCATTTTTACAACAGTAAAATCTCGCGGCAGGTCAACCCGCGCAAGCCGTCCATCGATGGAACGCGGGATTTCGCCAGCAGAGCCTGTCGGCCTTTTGATAATCGGGTGCCGGCTGGCTATTCCCCGATTGCGCGTCATGCGCGATGATGGCCGACATCGCGTTGGCGGCTGTCGGAGTCTTGCGGCGGGGAAGTGTCGTCGGGCGCCGGAAATCGCTGTCACAAGGAATGCTCATGCCGCTTCAGAACCGCGTCACGCCTTTCGGTGAGATCGTTGCGATTGCGCAGCGCGGCCTGTTTACCGGCAATCGCGGCATCCTCCACGATCCGGCAACGAAAACCCTTCTCACGAAGCGCTGGTCGAGCAAGGCCTGGCTGGTCTGCACCTGCGACTACAATGGCCGCCGCCGGGACGTCATGGCCGGGCGAAGCTGGACGGAGCTGTTCTTTCTCGATGAGGCGGTGGCCTTCGCAGCCGGCCATCGGCCCTGCTTCTTCTGCCGGCGCGAGGCGGCAGAAGAGTTTCGCGCATGCTGGGTTTCTGCGAAAGGCGGGGCAAAGCCCACGGCGCCGGAAATCGATAGAGTCCTGCACGGGGAGCGGCTGGATCGGCGCAGAAAGCGCACCCATCCGCTGCCGGGGACACTATCGGCCCTTCCGGACGGCGCGGTGGTGGTCGCAGCCAGCGCGGCGTTCACCCTTCACGCCGGCCGTGCCTTCCGTTGGACCAATGAGGGCTATGCCCCGCCGCGATCGCTTCAAGACGCCGACGGACTGCTGACGCCACCCTCGACGCTGGCGGTGCTCAGGGCGGGGTATCGTCCGGTGTTCCACCCGTCGATCCTGTCCGGCTGACGATCAGGCGACGCCAGCCTCCAGCAGGTCGACCAGCCGCGCCAGCATCGTGTCGCAACGGGTAAGCTGCTCGGCGCTGACGAACTCGTCCGGCTTGTGGCCCTGCTCCATGAAGCCGGGACCGCAGACGGCAGTGGAGATGCCGAGGATCTCGTTGAACAGCCCGCCCTCGGTGCCGAAGGCGACTTTCAGCGTCGGATCGTCGTGATCGAGAATGCGCCGCAGCAGGCGCACCACGGGCGCGTCCGGTTCGGCATTCAGGCCCGGATAGCCGGAGACCTGCTCGATCTCGATGCAGGCCATGGGAAAGCGGTTGCGGAAGGGCGCGGCGATCGCCTCGGCATCGGCCGCAATGCCTGTGAGGATGTCCTGCGGGTCGTCTTCGGCAATGTTGCGGATCTCGAAGTCGATCTCGCAGCGGTTCGGCACGATGTTGAGTGCGGTGCCGCCGCGCATCATGCCGGCATGGACGGTGGAATAGGGGATGTCATAGTCGGCATCACGCGCGCCCTTGACCGACAGGTCCTCCTGCCGCGCCTGAAGCGCGGTGATGAAGCTGGCGCCGAGATGCAGCGCGTTCAGCGCATTGGGCGCGAGCGCCGAGTGCCCTTCCTGTCCATAACAGCAGGCGCGCAGCGCCAGCTTGCCCTTGTGGCCCGTGGCAACCCGCATGCCTGTCGGCTCGCCGACGATGCACAGCGCCGGCCGCTCCGCCCGCCCTGCCAGCGCATCGATCAGGCCGCGCACGCCGATGCAGCCGATCTCCTCGTCATAGGACAGCGCCAGGTGCAGCGGCGTTTTGAGCGGCCGGGAGGAGGCGATGAGCATTGCCCGCACCGCAGCCGCGACGAAGCCCTTCATGTCGGCCGCGCCGCGCCCGTAAAACCGGCCATCGCGCTCGACGAGGGTAAACGGATCGGCGCTCCAGTCCTGTCCTTCGACCGGCACCACATCCGTATGCCCCGAAAGCACCACGCCGCCCGGTTCATCCGGCCCGATGGTCGCCCACAGATTGGCGCGACTGCCATCCGGATGGGAAAACCGCTCGATCCGCGCGCCGACGGGACGGAGCAGACCCTCGACATAATCCAGCAGCGCGAGGTTCGACGTCCGCGAGACTGTCGGCTCGGCGATGAGGCGGGCAAGGATGTCCGGGGTCGAAGGGATCATGCGTGTGCTCTCACAGAGATACGATAGCAGTCGGACGGCGTGCCGCAGCCCCCTCATCCGCCTGCCGGCACCTTCTCCCCACGGGGGAGAAGGGGATCAACCGCGGCGTCTCGTTTCCCTTCTCCCCAACGGGGAGAAGGTGGCCCGAACGGGCCGGATGAGGGGGCAGGCGGCAGGTTGTTGCGCAAATGAGTGGCGCGGCCCGCCGCTCAAAGATCGCCCGGCACGCCGTAGCTCGGCGCGCCCGTCGGGTTCAGCGCGCGGGTGATATAGGCGTCCATTTCCGTGCGCCAGCGCTCCCAGAGGGCGGCACATTCTTCGATCGGGTCGCCGTCCGTCCAGTCGATGCGCAGGTCCGCGACGTTCCATGAAACCTTGTCGACCATGACGAGGCCCATCGAGTGCACCGGCCCCTCTTCGCCGCCCGCCGCGAGCGCTGCCCGCATCGCGCCGATCAGCCGGTCGCCGAGATGTTTTCCCTGTGATGCCTCGAAGGCTTCGACCATCTTTTGCGGAATGTCCGTCGTCGTCAGCATGTTGCCCGCCGCAACGACATTGTCGCCGTGCGCCGTGGCATGGGTGCCGAGCGTTTTTGCGCCCGAATAGGCGGCGGTCCGTCCCGCGGCATCGATGAGCGCGAGCTGGCGGTATTCGATATGGGGTGCATCCGCGATCAGCCGTTCGAGCGTGGCTTCCGCCGAAAGGCCGCTCGCCATCAGGTCGAGCCCCTTCGGGCCGAGCCGGGGATCGGTGATGTTCTGCGTCGAGACCGCGCCGACGCCGGCGCGTACATGGGCGCAGCGCGCCGCAACGCTCGGCGAGGAGGAGGAGACGGCGATACCGAACATGCCGGTCTCGGCGCAGCGGCCGGAGACGGAAAAGGTCATGGCGTCACCCTCACGCTTCGTCGGGAATGACAGCGGTCGCTTCGATCTCGACCAGCCATTCCGGCCGGGCAAGTGCGGAGACGACGAGGCCCGTCGAGACGGGGAACACGCCCTGGAGATATTTTCCCATCTCCATATAGACCGCCTCGCGGTAGCGGATGTCGATCAAATACACGACGACGCGGCAGATATGGCTGAGATCGGAGCCCGCCTCTTCCAGCAGCATCTTGATGTTTTCCATGGCCTTGCGGGCTTGCGCGCCGGCATCGCCGATATGCAGGCTTTCGCGCGTATCGAGATCCTGCGAGATCTGCCCGCGCACGAAAACCGTCGCCCCCCGCGCCACCACCGCCTGGCAGAGGTCGTTGTTGAGCTTCTGCTCCGGGTAGGTTTCCTTGGTGTTGAACGGACGGATGCGGGTGTGCACGGGCATGGATGTCTCCTTGATGGCTGAGGCTGTCAACGCGCCGCGGGCGCTTGATACCCGCGGCGCGTAGTCGGGATTATTGCAGGAGCTGGGTCCAGACGCGGGTCACCAGATCCTGCGCGGCGGCCGAGCAGGTGCGCGAGAAGGTGATCGGCACCTCGGGATAGAGTTCTGGCGCCGTTTCCTTGGTGTTGACGACCTTCTCCTGGATGACCTTCATCGGCGAGGAGTGGGAATAGAAGTTCATCTGTTCCGTGGCGTTCTCCAGCGTCGACATGAACTCGACGAACTTCACCGCATTGTCGCGGTTCGGCGCACCCTTCGGAACGACATAGCTGTCCATCCAGCCGACGAGGCCTTCCTTGGTCATGGCGAGGCTGACGGGTGAGCCGGCCTTGCGGGCCCTGAGCGAATCGCCATCCCACCAGAAATGCGCCGAGACTTCGCCCGAGGCGAGGCGGCTTGCGATATTGTCGGAGGAATAGGCCGCGACTGATGGCTTCTGCGCCATCAGAAGATCCAGTACCTTCTTCATCTCCGCCTGGTCTTCCGAGCAGAAGGGCACGCCGAGATAGAGCTGGGCGGCGCCGATCACCTCGTCGGGATAGGACAAGAGGGCGATCTTGCCCTTCAATTCACCGTCCGGCTCGAAGAAATATTTGAAGCTGTCCGTCGGGCCCTTGTACTGCTCGGTGTTCACCACGAAGCCTGCGGTGCCATAGGCGAGCGGGATCGAATAGTCCTGCGTTTCGTCCCACCACTGATTGCGCCACTTCTCCTCGATGTTCTCGAAGGCCTTCAACTTGCTGGCCCCGAAATTCTCGATGATGCCCTGGTCGATCATCACGCGCAGAAAATGCTGCGAGGGCGTGGCGATGTCATAGCCGGAGGAGCCGGCCTGCAGCTTGGTCAGGAGGTCCTCGTTCGAGGTGAAGCTGTCGACATTCACCTTGACGTCGTTCTCCTTGGAGAATTTTTCGATCAGCGCCGGGGAGATGGATTCGGCCCAGGCATAGATGTTCAATTGCCCCTCCGCCTGCGCGGCGGTGGCAAAGCAGAGTGCGAGGGCTGTGGCTGCAAAATACGTCTTCATTTTATGTTCCTCTCTTTGATTATGGTTCGGCATGGTCACGGACGCCCCGCGCAGCGACGAGAAGCGCTGCGGTGGCAAGGATGAGCGAGGCAAGGATCAGCAGCGTCGCGATGGCGTTCAGCTCCGGCGAGGTGCCGGCGCGGATCAGCGAGAAGATGTAGACGGGCAACGTCGTCGAGCCGCCGGTCGACAGCAGGTTCGAGGTGATGAAGTCGTCCATCGAGATCAGGAAGGCGAGCATGGCGCCGGAAAAGACGCCCGGAAAGATCAAGGGCAGCGTCACGCGGCGAAACGTCGTCCAGCGGTCGGCATAGAGGTCGGCGCTCGCCTCTTCGAGATCGAGCGACATGCCTTGCAGGCGCGCGCGGATCGGCAGGAAGGCGAAGGGCGTGCAGAAGGCGGAGTGCGCGATCGTCAGCCGCAGCATGCCGTTCTGCACGTCGATGAGCGAGAACAGGATGAGGGTTGCGACGGCCAGCACGATTTCCGGCAGCAGCAGCGGCAGGTTGACCACCGTCTCCGAAAGCTTGCGGAAGCGCACGTTCTTGCCGCGGATGATGGCGAGTGCGGCGGAGAGCGCGATCAGCGTGGAGACGACGGTCGCGATCGCCGCCACGATAAGCGACGTCTCCAGCGCGCTCATCAGCGCCGCATTGTTGAGCGCCGAGCCGTACCATTGCAGGGAAAAGCCCGTCCACACACCGGCAACCCGGTTGGCGTTGAACGAATAGACCACGATCACCGCGAGCGGCGCGTAGAGATAGACGAAGAAGAGGGCCGTGAACGGGCCGAGGCCGGGATAGTGCTTGACGTCGTGGCGGGTGCTCATGGCAGGGCCTCCCGGCGGGCGGCGCGAAGCGCGGTAAAGATCAGGAAGACCATGACGAGCGCCATCAAGGCCATGGCGATCGCGGCGCCGAAGGGCCAGTTGCGGCCGCCGCCGAATTGCAGCTGGATCAGCGAGCCCATCATCATCTGCTTGCCGCCGCCCATCAGCGTCGGCTCCAGCACCGCGCCGAGTGCCGGCACGAAGACAAGGATGGCACCGGCGACGATGCCCGGTGCCGTCAGCGGCAGGATGACCCGGCGCAGCGTCACCCAGCGGTTGCCGTAGAGGTCGTGCGAGGCCTCGATCAGCGTGCCGTCGAGCTTTTCGATGGAGGCGAAGACCGGCAGCACCATCAGCGGCATGGCGGTGTAGACCATCGCCGTCAGCGTCGCGCCGTCGTTGAACATGAAACTCATGCCGGCGGGAAAGCCGAGCGTTTCCAGGAGGCGCGGCAATGTGCCGTCCTTGCCGAGAATGATCATCCAGGCATAGACGCGCAGGATCATCGAGACCCAGAAGGGCAGCGTCACCAGATAGACGAGGATCGCCTTGCGGCCCGGCGGCTGGCGCGAGATGAAATAGGCGACGGGCACGGCGAAGACGAGGCAGATCAGCGTGGTCGCGCCGGCGAGCGCGAAGGTGCGGGCGATGATCAGCAGATATTGCGGGGTGAATTCCAGCTCGCCCGTCCAGCCCTCGTTGAACAGGATCTGGCGATAGCCGGCGAGGTTGACGTCCCAGGCGAAGCCGCCATGGGCGCCGCGGGTGGCGAGCGAAACGGCGGCGATGATGAAGATGGGCAGGATGAGTGCAAAACCCATCAGCAGCCACGATGGCAGCAACCCCCAGAAGGAAAGGTCATGCCAGAAACGGGCGCGCGGGGCGCGGTCCGTTCCGGCGGGGGCGTGGAGGGCGGTGTCGCTCATGCCGCAAGCACCCGCGCGGAGCCCGCGACGAAGCCCACCGGAACGGTTGCGCCGAGCGCGATCGTATCCCCCTCGCGGGACGCATTGCGGCGGGAGGCACGCAGCTCCGTGCCGGCAACGTCCAGCGTGTAATGGGTATAGCCGCCCATATAGTTCTTGTTGGTGATCCGGCCCTCGAAGATGATGCCTTGCGCCTGATCGCCGAGATTGATCTTTTCCGGGCGCACCGAGAGCGTCGCGCGCCCCTTGGCGGCATGGCCGGTGGCGGGCACGGTGAGCGCCACGCCGAAGGGCGTGCGGATGGTCGCCTGTCCGCCGGTGGCTTCCAGCACCTCGACGTCGAGAAAATTCGTTTCGCCGACGAAATCCGCGACGAAGCGGTTAACCGGCTCTTCGTAGATTTCCGTCGGCGTGCCGATCTGCTGTACATCGCCGCCGCCGAGCACGGCGATGCGGTCCGACATGTCGAGCGCCTCTTCCTGATCGTGCGTGACGAAGACGAAGGTGATGCCGGTGTCGCGCTGGAGCGTGCGCAGTTCGTCGCGCATCGCCTGCCGGAGTTTTAGGTCGAGCGCCGAGAGCGGCTCGTCGAGCAGCAGAACCTCCGGTTCCGGCGCAAGCGCGCGGGCAAGCGCAATGCGCTGGCGCTGGCCGCCCGAAAGCTGGGCGGGTTTTCGCTTGGCCATCGCGCTCATATGCACGCGTTCCAGCATCTCGCCGACGCGGTTTTTGATGCGCACCGTCTCCCAGCCGAGGTTTTCCAGCCCGTAGGCGACGTTCTGCTCCAGCGTCATGTGCGGGAACAGCGCATAGCTCTGGAACACCGTGTTGACGCGCCGCTTATGCGGCGGGATGGCGACGACCTCTTCACCGTTGAGCAGGATCGAGCCCGAGTCCGGGCTTTCGAAGCCGGCGAGCATGCGCAGCAGCGTGGTCTTGCCGCAACCGGACGGGCCGAGCATCGTGAAGAACTCGTTGTTGCCGATGTCGAAGCTGACGGATTTCAGCGCCTGATAGGCCCCGAAGCTCTTCGAGACCGATTTCACTTCGATGGCCTTGTTCATCCGTCTCTCCTCACGCCGGCTCGAGTTGGGTGACTTCGCGGCGGAAGGGCAGGGCATCGCCGATGTCAGGCGTGTCGAGTTCCCGTGCGTAACGGTGGCCGGCATAGGTCGCCCAGGCGATCGGCGCGGGGGCTGCCGCATCGCCGATGATTTTTACGCTTTTGATCCCCGCATCCGCCCAGTCACTTTTGCGTGCGAGAAGATCATTGTAGAGCGCATCTTCCGAAAGCCGCGAGGCAACCATGACAACCGCATCGCAACCGATCACGTTGCGCCGGCCGGTATAGCTGCAGTTTGTCTCGACCTCGCCGGCGCGGATCGCGGTGACGCCGCGGTTGAGGCGGATGTCGACGCCGAGATCGTCGAGGCGCACATGGATTGCGCCCTGTTCCAGCGTGTTGCGCGTCCAGTCGGACACGTAGGCCGATGGCGTGACGAGGATGACCTTCGCGCCGGCCTTCGCCATCACCTCGGCCATCACGCCGCCCATATAGTAGTGGTCGTCGTCATAGACCACGACGGTCTTGCCGGCGATGGTTTCGCCATGCGCCTTCGCCATGATGTCGTCCGGCGTGAAGACGGTCATCGCCGGGTCGATCGGCATGGGCACGACATGCTGGCGGGCGACGCCATCGCGGCGCCAGTGCGAGCCGGTAGCGATGGCGACATGCTCGAAACCGAAGGCCAGCACGTCTTCGGCGGTCAACCGGCTGTCGAAATAGGTTTCCACATTGGTGCGCTGGGAAATCTGGTACTGGCGATAATCGACCACGCGGCCCCAGGCCGAAAGGCCGGGCAGCAGGCGTTCGCGCGCCACGCGGCCGCCGAGCGTCGTGGTGGCTTCGGCGAGCGTCACGTCATAACCACGCACGGAGAGCGCACGGGTGGCCTCCAGCCCGGCCGGACCGGCGCCGACGACGAGAACCGTCTGGCTGTCGCCCTTCGCATTCATGCGTTCCGGGTGCCAGCCCTTGCGCCACTCTTCCATGAAGGTCGGGTTCTGCGTGCAGCGGCTGATTGACATCGTCATGTCGCCGGTAATGCACATGTTGCAGCCGATGCACTCGCGGATATCCTCGATGCGGCCTTCCTCGATCTTCTTGGGCAGGAAGGGATCGGCAATCGAGGGGCGGGCGCAGCCGATGAAATCGAGCACGCCCTGGCGGATCATGCGCGCCATCACGTCAGGCGAGGTGAAGCGGCCGACGCCGACGACAGGCCGGGTGGAGAGTTCACGGATACCCTTGACCAGCAATTCCTGCGCGCCCTCCTCCTTGAAGCGCGAGGGGCCGGAACAGTCTTCCCAGGCGCCGTGCGCCAGGTCCCAGAGGTCCGGCAGGTCGGCGTTCATCTCGACGAATTCGCGCACCTCGGCATTGGAAAAGCCGAGTTCGCCGATCGTCTCGTCCAGGCTGACGCGCATGGTGATCGCCGTCGTGTCGCCAACGGCGTCGCGGATATCGGCGACGACTTCGCGGGCGAAGCGTGAGCGGTTTTCCAGGCTGCCACCGTATTCATCGGTGCGCTGGTTGGTGGCGCGCGACAGGAAGTGCTGGAAGATCCCGAACCCGTGCGCGCCGTAAAGACAGATCAGGTCGAAGCCGGCGATCTTCGAGCGTTTCGCCGCGTTGACGAACCAGCGGCGCAGGTCCTTGATCTCCGCCTTGTCGAGCGCGCGGGCCTGCACCGGATCATTGGTGAAGGTGCGGATCGGCAGTGCCGAGGGCGCGAGCGGCACTTCCTTGGTATAAAAGTTCGGGCCGTTGATGCCGGAATAGGCAAGCTGGATGCCGGCAAGCGCGCCATGCACCTTCATGGCGTCGGACATGCGGCGAAGGCCCGGAATGTCCTTGTCTTCCCACAGACGCAGCTCGATGAAGGGCGTGATCTCCGAGGTGTGGTGCATCTCGGTCTGCTCGGTGAAGATGACCCCCCAGCCACCTTCCGACTTGACGCCGCGCATGGCGGCAGCCGCGGATGGATCGCGATAGCCGCCGCCGTTGCAATGCGGCACCTGGTAGAACCGGTTCTTCGCGACGTGCGGGCCGATCGCAACGGGTTCGAACAGAATATCGTATTTGGCGTCACGCATGGCAGTCCTCGGAGTTTCTGGGCCTATTGGATTGGGCAACGGGCTTCCGGTAAATGACGCGTTCCGGAAACATGGATTAGGTTCAGGCTAATCAGAGCCAGCCGTGTGGTGGCGTGTGATTTCAATCTGTGCGCGAAGATGCGGCCGCCATCCGACGGTCGAGAGTTTCTCGTTTATTTTCAGCCGGTTGTGAAGGGCGAAACGCCGATCCCCGTTCGCGCAAGAGGGCGCATAAGGGGGCCGGCGCTGTCGATGGTCGAAAACCGGGCGATGCCGTGTCGCCCGGGCAGGCAGGTGCCTAGTATTTCACCCACACGGTTTTGAGCGCGCAGTACTTGTCGAAGCTGTGAATCGAGAGGTCACGGCCGAAACCGGACTGTTTCATGCCGCCGAACGGCGTCATGGCCGACAGCGCATCAACCGTGTTGACCGAGACCGTGCCGGCATTCAGCCGGTCGGAAACGGAGAGCGCCCGTGACAGATCCCGCGTCCAGACCGAGGCGGCGAGGCCGTATTCGCTGTCATTGGCGATCCGCAGCGCCTCCTCGTCGCTGTCGAAAGGCGTGATGGCAAGGACGGGACCAAAGATCTCCTCCCGCGCGATGCGGGCATCCGGCGCAACATCGTTGAAGATCGTCGGCTGGATGTAGCAATCCGACCCATCCCGCGTCTCGCGCGCGCCGCCATGCGCCAACCGGGCTTCCGAGCGGCCGATCTCGATATAGCTTGCCACACGATCGGCATGCGCCTTTTCGACCAGCGGACCCATGCGGGTGGCAGGGTCGAGCGGATCGCCGAGCGGCCAGGCGGCCGTTGCCGCAATCAGCTTTGCGGTGAATTCCTCCTGCACGGAACGGTGCACCAGCAGCCGGGAATTGGCGGAACAAACCTCGCCGGAATTGAACAGGATGCCGAAGGCCGCCATGTCGGCCGCCTTGTCGAGGTCGGCATCGGCAAAGACGAGGCTCGGCGACTTGCCGCCCGTCTCCAGCCAGACCTGCTTCATGTTGCTCTGCCCGGCATAGGTCATGAAGAGCTTGCCGACCTTGGTCGACCCGGTGAACACCAGCGCATCGACATCCGGATGCAGGCCGAGCGCACGGCCGGCATCCTCGCCGAAGCCGGGCACGACGTTGAGCACGCCGTCCGGCAGCCCGGCCTCGGAGGCGAGTTCGGCCAGCATGAGGGCGGAGAGCGGCGATTGTTCCGCCGGCTTCAGCACGACGGAATTGCCGGTGGCGAGCGCTGGCGCGAGCTTCCATGTTGCCATGTCGAGGGGGAAATTCCACGGCACGACGGCGCCGATGACACCAAGCGGCACGCGGCGGATAAGCGCGAGGTCGCCGCGCCCGGTGGGGGCGATCTCGTCATAGAGCTTGTCGATGGCCTCGGCATGCCACTGGAAGAAATGCGCCGAGCCGGGCGCGTCGATGGTCGAACTGTCGCTGATCGGCTTGCCGACGTCGAGGGTCTCTAGAAGCGCCAGTTCCGGGATATTTTCGCGGATGAGGGCGGCGAGGCGCAGCAGCACCTCCTTGCGTTCGGCCGGTGACTTGCCTGACCAGCGGCCGTCATTGAAGGCGCGGCGGGCTGAGGCGACGGCGGCGTCGATATCTTCCGCGGTGCCGCGGGCCACGTCCGTCAACACCTGCGCATTGGCAGGATTGATGGTTTCGAACCGCCCACCCTTCGCCGCATCGCGGAACTGGCCGTCGATATAGACGCCGCTGCGAAATTTCAGGTTTTTGGCGCGGGCGCGCCAGTCGATGGTCGTGGTCATGAAATGCCTTTCCGTTCTGAATGGGCGTCGACGGAAACCGGCAGGTCCATGACCATGTCGCCGATCTTTTCGCCGCAGAAATCGATGAAGCGCCGCACGGTGAGCGCCGGGCTGGCGCCGCCCATGGCGAGGATGCCCATGCGCATGGGGCGGAGTTTGCCGGTCAGCGGCACGAAGGAGAGCCTGCCACCATCGAGCGCATAGGTGGAGACGGGGCGGATATTGGCGATGGAATAGCCGAAGCGATTGGCGACCATGGCGCGCATCACCGACATATCCCGTGTGCGCTCGACGATATGCGGCGTCACACCCGCATCGCGAAAGAGCGAGACGAAGTAGGCCGAACTGTGCGGCAGGTCGAGCAGGATCATCGGGTGCGGTGCGAGATCCTGGATCGTCACCTCGGAGCGCCCCGCCAGCGGATGATCCTCGTGCAGCACCGCATAGGGCGGCAGGACCGCCAGCTCATGGAAGGCGATATCGGCGGGAATGTCGAGGTCGTAGGAAAGCGCGATGTCGAAGCGCGCCATGCGCAGCCCTTCGAGAATGCGCGCCTGGTCGCGCTCGTACTGGAAGAAATCGACGTCCGGATATTCATCGGAAAAGGCGCGGCGCAGCGCGGGGATGACGGCCTGCGCGAAGGTGACGAGACAGGCGACATGCAGCGGCCCGCGTACCTGCCCGGTCAGCTCGTTCGAGAGCGCATTGAGCTTGGCCGCTTCGCCGAGAATCTGCCGTGCCTGATCGACAAAACTGCGCCCCGCCTGCGACAGCGAAAGCCCGTGCGCGTGGCGGCGCACGAAAAGGGTGATACCGAATTCCTTCTCGAGCTGCGAGATCGCCGCCGAGACCGAAGGAGCGGACACATTCACCCGTTCGGCGGCCTCCGTCACGGAGCCGTATTCGCCGACCGCGACGAGATATTCCAGTTGCCGGAGCGTGAAGCGCAAGGCCATGTCTGTTCCCCTGTTAAGGCGCCAATTAAGGAACAGATTTTCACCCACGGAAAGGGCGCCGTCCTCAAGCCTGTGGACGAGCAAGCCGTCGCGGGGATCTGGGTCTTGGATCATGGCACGCTCGCTTCCTCCCGACGGGTTGCACGTGGCGTTGCTCAGGATGCTGCGGCTGCGGTGTCAGTCGTCTGCGCACCGCGATGTTCAGCGATATAGCCGGCAAGGTAATCCGCATCGTGCCAGCAGCCCCAGATGAAGGAGGAGGCGCGGCGCGACAGCCATGGCAGGCCGACGAAGAACAGGCCGGGCACCTTGGAAACGCCGCGCTCATGCACCGGCCGGCCCTTTTCGTCGAGGGCATCGAGCTTCAGCCAAGCGTAGTCCACCGCATAACCCGTCGCCCAGATGATGGAGGTAATGCCGGCTTCCTTCAGGTTCAGCGCGAGGATCGGATCGGTCACGCAGGCCGGGTCCGGCTCCTTACGACGGGCGTCAGGCTCTTCCGGCAGGTCGAGATTGTTCTTCGCGGCATAGTCGTCGGCGCGGTCGAGCAGGGAAAGGTGGTTGGCGTCACCCCGCGCGATGTTCTCGACAAGGTCCGGCGCGATCTGCAGGACGCCATCCTTGAAGGTTTCCGCCCGGCCGAGCAGCACCATGCCGCGATTGCCGAGGCGGCGGAAATCGACGGTGTTGCCGCCATAGGCGCCGCTGACGGCAATGGTGACATGTTCGGTATTCGGCGCCGGGACCTTGAGGTCCCAGATGCCGAGCACGCCGAGCCACCAGCAGAAATCCTTGTCGCGATAGCGCCGGGGCGGCCGGTCGTGCGGGCCGATGGAGAGATAGACGCGTTTTCCCGCACGCAGCAGCTCGTCGGCGATCTGCGTGCCGGAGGAACCGGCGCCGACGACCAGCACCGCGCCCTCGGGCATCTGGCCCGGCTTGCGGTAGGCATTGGAGTGGATCTGCGTGAGGCCTTCCTCATCAGGCACGACGGCAGGCATGATCGGGCGCTGGAAGGCGCCGGTGGCGGACACCACGTTCTTCGCCTCGATCAAACCTTCAGAGGTTTCGACGCGGAACGTGTCGCCTTCCTTCCGCACGCTTCTCACCTCGATGCCGGTGCGGATCGGCGCGTCGATCTTCTCCGCATAGGCCACGAAATAGTCGGCGACCTGCTCCTTCGGCGCGAAGGCGTCGTCCTCGATGTCGAAGGTCATGCCGGGAAAGCGGTCGTGCCAGGCGGGACCGTTGGCGACGAGGCTGTCCCAGCGCGCGGTGCGCCAGCTTTCGGCGATACGGCTCTTTTCGAGCACCAGATGGGGAATGCCGCGCTTGCCGAGATGTTCGCTCATCGCCACACCGGCCTGGCCGGCGCCGATCACCAGCGTATCCACTTTTTCCACTGCCATGCCGGCTTCCCTCGTGTTTTCCCGACCTACAGCCTTCGCGGCCGCTCTCTGGCGAAAGATGTAGAGGAAGCCGGAAATCGCCGACATGAGCGTTTGGTTCAGCGTTGATTAGGGTGCCGCTAAGTGCCGGGGACGCGAGCGGCGTTCTGGTTGGTGGCTGGAGAGCAATGCGTTATTTATCCCTTAATGCGTGTATTGTAAAATTACTCCCCTAATGGGAGTGTTGCATGCTGCCGATCGACGTCGTTGTTCCCCAGCGTGGCCCACGCGTCTGGCAGACTCAAATCATCAGCCGGCTCGATATGGGCAATGTCGATGTGGCCGTGTTGCATGCGCCGCCAGCAACGCCGTGGCCAATCGGTGTGAACACCATTCTCGGCCTGGAACGCCGGCTGTTCCGGCGCTTCGACAGGGCGCTGGCCTCGCCGGTGGCGGAGATTCCCGCCCGCGTGCGAGCGCGTGCACCCGCGCTTCGGCTGGATCTCTCGGGCAATGCCCCGCCTTCGAATGTTCCGACCATCACGCTTCGGTTCGATCGCGCCAACTCCGATCTCGCTACCGCAAGAACGGTTGCCTTGGGCGATTTGCCGGTGCTCGAGGCCATCCTGGATGGCAAGACCATTGTGGGGCGTGCCCTTCCGATGGTCGACAGACGGGAAGCGGCCTCGCTCGGGGTCGAGGATGTGCTTGCACGGGCAGTCACCCTCATTCTCTCGGTCGTGCGCGCATTCGCGGAAGGCCGGCTCGAAGACATGGGAACCGTGTCGAGCGCATCCGACGACAGCGGCGAAGGATTTCTCGCAGCCTATCTTTCCCGAGCTCTGCCCCGTCTCGGCAGGGAAGCACTCCGGCGTGTCCGGTACCGCCAGGCCCATTGGCGGGTGGGCTATCGTTTCATCGATGGGCCGGGTGTCGCGGAAACGGGGCGGCTCGGGACGGGATGGGCTGTGCTGCCGGACGCCGGCGACCGCTTCTATGCCGATCCCTTCGCCGTCCACTGGCAGGGCCAACCCTTTCTCTTCGTGGAGGACTACGTGCACGCCGTCGGCAAGGCGGTGATTTCCGTCGTGTCGTTCACGGACGACCGGAAGCCGCTTACGCCGCGGGTCGTTCTGGAGGAGCCGCACCACCTCTCGTACCCGCAGGTTTTCGAGCGCGACGGAACTCTCTGGATGCTGCCGGAAGCAAGTACCAGCAGCCGGCTTACCCTCTACCGCGCCGCGGAGTTTCCGGACAAATGGCTGCCGGTGGCAACGCTGGTCGAAGGGGAAATCTCCGATGCGACGCTGCTCGATCACGGCGGTTCGTTCTGGCTCTTTGCCACGCGCCGCGATGGTTATGGCAGCACGTCCGATACGATGGTGGTCTTCGAAGCGGCGACTCTGCTCGGTCCCTGGCGGGAGCATGCCGCAAACCCCATCCTGATCGATCGTCGTCGGGCGCGTCCCGGCGGCGCCTTCATCCGCGGCCGGGAGGGGCGTCTCCTGTTGCCGATTCAGGACGGCACGCTCGGTTATGGCGGCGGGCTTGGCCTATCCGAACTGGTCAGGCTCGACGCAACCACCGTGCACCTGTCCGACCCGCGCCCCATTCTTGCTGATGGCGATTGGCCGTATCCGCAAATTCACACGCTCAACCGTTCGGGATCGCTCGAGGTGATCGACGGCATCGCCGCCGTCCCCAAGCGGCCGGAAAGAAGCAGGGTCTCGTAAGCGGCGCACATTGCGGCCGGAGAATATTGCGCCCGCAACTGGCGTCCTGCCGCCGCAAGGTTGGCTGCAAGCGTTGGCGTCGCCAGGATTTCGGCGAGACCCCCGGCAATTCCGTCCGCGTCCGGTCGCACGAACAACGCAGCCGGTGCGCCATCCATTGTCGTGAGCACTTCACGCAGCACGTCGAGATCGCTCGCCACAAGCGGCAGGCCCGCAATCGCCGCCTCGACGGCGGCGAGGCCGAATGTTTCCGTCAGCGAGGAAAACACATAGGCGTCGCCGGCAGCCAGGAACGCGAAGATGCGCTCCGGCGGTACTTCGCCGACGAGGTGCAGGCGGCCTGAAACGCCCAGCCGCTCGGCGCAGGCCAGAAGTGCCTTCCGCTCCGGCCCCGCGCCGGCGATGGCAAGGTGGATATCCGGAATTCTGGCCAACGCGCTGACCAGTGCCACCTGGTTCTTCGAAGCCGCCAGGCGGCCGGACGTCACGGCGATCCAGCCATCGGATGGCAGGCCGAACGCTGCTCGCGCCGCAGCCTTGTCGTGATCGTCGGCGGGAGCAGCGACACCGTGATCGATACGCCGGATACGCCGCCGGTAGGCATGTGGGAAACCGCCGAACTGTGCCGCGGTCCAGGCCGAGTTGACGACGTTGACATGGTAGAGGCCGACCATGCCCATCCATTTGTCGACCTGTGTCAGCAGGCCCCGCACACCGCGCGCCTGTGGAGCGCCGCTCTGGTTGGCGATGATCGTCCGCACGCCGGCGAGGCGGGCGCCGAGCGTTCCAAACAGGTTGCCGTAGTGCTGGAATGACAGAACGGCGTCCGGCCGCGCCTTGCGAAGATAGCGCATCAGGCCGATGACGGCGCGGACTTGCCCGGCCAGCCCTTTCGGCGGTGCATCGAGAATGAAATCGGCGAAGGGATCGCGGTCGTAGACCGCCGTCTTGCGATAGAGGAAGACGGTGCGCACGGTATGGCCGCGGGCGCGAAGACCGTCACCCACCATGTCCGAAATGCGCTGCGCTCCCCCGGCTTCGGCCTGTGTCTGCACCTGTATGATTTTCATGCGCGACCTTTCAGGATGGTTCGCACCGTGGTCGCATCCGGCCCCGTAAAGAAACCGAGGATCGAGGGGTCGATGCCGAGCCGGCGGCGGGCGATGGTCACGCCCGTGAGGCACCACGCCATCAGGGTACCTGCAATGCCAAGCGCGGCGCCGATGGGGCCGATGCCGTAGGTGAGGAGCGCGGTCAGCGCGAGCCCGGCCGAATTGACGACGATCAGGGTTCGGAAGAGCGCGCGTTGCAGGCCGGTCAGTTGCAGGAGGAGTTCGGTCGGCCCGCAGGCCGTGCCGATGAGGGCGCCGATACCGAGAATGACCAGCACCGCATGAATGGTGTCCGTCGCGTAGGCCGGCTGGAAGATGGCAAGGATCGGTTTGCCGAAGACGATGAAGATCGCCAGCATGAGAAGGGCGGCGGCAAAGCCGCCGATGGCGGTCAGGCCGGTGATGCGCTGCACATGCTGGCGGTCGCCCCGGTAGAAACTGCTGGAAATCTGCGGTGCAATCGCCTGGTTGATGCCGGTGAGGGCGAGGATGGCAAGGCGCATGATGCGGTCGGCGACGAAGATCGCGCCGGCCGCTTCCGGGCCAAGAATGACCGCGACGAGCAATGTGCTCGCCTGGCTGAGCGCCGGCGGCAGGGCGGTGACGCCCCAGAGGCCAAACGTCACGCTCGTGAATTCCGCCTTCTGCGCGGCGCTGAGCGGCCCGCGCGCTGCGCCAAACGTGTCGCGCAGCAGGACGATGGTCTGCGGCAGGACGCAGGCGATAAGCAATAGGGCGGTGAGATAGGTCGCCGCAACGGCGCTCATGCCGGTGGCGAGAAGGCCGGCCGCGGCGAAGGCCGCGATCCCCGTGACGCGCCAGAAGATGTCACGCGGCAGCAGGCCGCTGAACAGCGCGTTCTTGGCGCGCAAGGCACAGGAGGTGAATTCCGACCAGCCGAGTGCGAAGGCCAGCACAGCGCTGGCAAGGCATAGCGGGCGCCATTCCGGCACGTCCGGGGCGAGGGGAAGGAAAGCAATCACACCGACGAGAAGGCTGGAGAGGGCGAGCCCGGCCAATGCCACCAGCATGGCGCGCGCCATGAGGGCATTGGCGGCTGGCTGGTCGTCGCTGCCGGCATATTGCGGCCAGAAGCGCAGCACCACGGCATGCTGACCGATCAGCGAGAAGAAGGACACCAGGCTCGCGCCGGCATAGGCCGTGCTGTAGAGGCCGAATTGCCGCTCGTCGGTCACCATGGCTGCCGCGGCCAGCATCAGGAAGGACAGGCCGGCACTGGTGAGCTTGATGACGCCCGCCGCAACGCCGTTCCGCGCCAGCACGCCAATCGGCAGCCTGGCACTCGGCCCCGCCCGTCGACTGATCCCGTTCCTGCGCGCCATGACGCTCGGCTCCCGATTTGACCATCACCAGATACGCCAAAACGGGGCAACTGCGCCACGGGAAACTCGCGCAATGGTTACTTTCTGAAATTGAAATGATGCCTATGGTGGAATTTTAACGAAGAGCTAACGCTGATTGCCGATAGTTCCAGGCACAACGCGCAGGGACAGAGACGGCGGAAATGGCAGCGCAGCAGATCGAAAAAAGCAGCTTTCCGCCCCTGTTCGACGTGGGCGTCATCTGGCGGACGCTCTGGCAGCGCCGGCTGACGGTGCTGGCGAGCGTTGGTGTCGCCGTCCTGCTGGCAATCGCCTATCTCGCGGTGACGAAACCGACCTACACCGCGACGGCATCGATTCTGATCGACCCGCGCGATGCACGTTCCACGCGTTTCGAGAGCGTCCTGCCCGGCATTGGCCCGGATAGTGCGGCCGTTGCAAGCCAGGTTTTCGTGATCGAATCGCGTGACCTGCTGATGGCGGTGTTCGAAAGCGAAGGCCTCGCCGACGACCCGGAATTCACCGATGGCGGCTTGCTGTCGTTCCTCGGCTCGGGCGGAACGGGCAAGGATACGGCCTTCAAGCGGTTCGAGAAACGCGTCTCCGTGGAGCGGGCGGGACTGACCTATGTCATCGAAGTCAGCATGAAATCCGAGTCGGCAGACAAAGCCGCGCGGATCGCCAATGCCATTGTCGACTACTACAAGGCGGGTCTTGCGGGAGACCGCGAAAACGCCAACAGCGATGTCAGCGCCCTTCTCGCCGACCGGGTGGGTTCGCTGCAGAAGAACGTCGCCGAGGCCGAGCGCGCTGCGGGCGATTTCAAGGTGCGGCACGGGCTTCTCGATGCGGCGGCCGGCGGCACCCTGCAATCCCAGATCGACCAGGTGACGGTGCAGGTGATCGCGGCGCGCGCGGGTGCCGATCAGGCAAAGGACAAATACGACCAGGCACTGGCGGCAGGCGCCTCGCCGGCCGGTCTCGCCCGGCTGTCGCAGATCGTCTCCTCCGACGCGATCGACACATTGCGCACGGACTACAACCAGCGCGCGGCCGCACTTGCCAGCGCGGAAACGATCTACCAGTCGCGCCACCCGACGATCCGCCGGCTGCGCTCCGAGCTGGAAAAGACCGCCGGCCTGATGGGCAGCGAGGCCGGCCGGATCAAACAGGAGCTGAACGCGAAATACGACCTCTCCACGCAGACGGTCGCGGCACTGGAGGCCAAGCTCGAGACCTTGCGCGAAACGTCCCGCACTGCCGACGCCGCGCGGGTGGAGCTGCGGCGGCTTGAGGCGACGGCGCAGGCGGCCCGCACCGTGCTCGACGATGTCCTGAAGCGGACGGAGGAAACGTCGCAGATGCGCGGGCTCCAGCTCTCCGAGGCGAAGGTGATCGGTTTCGCCGCCCCGCCGGTGCAGCCCACCTGGCCGACGCCGCTGCTGCTCCTGCCGGTCAGCGCTGCTCTTGGGCTCCTCGTTGGCGCCGGCATAGCCGTGGTGCGCGGCCCGGTCGACAAGGGCGAGCGCGGTTTCGGCCCCGATCCTGACGACGCGGCGATAACGCCTTTGGCCAGCCGCCGCGTCCCGGCGCGGTCCGAGGTCGTCCCGATCAGTCTCGGCCGGTACGAATTGCCGGGATTGGCGAGTGCCGGCGCATCGTCGCGCATCCGCGCCATGCGGCGGCGGTTTCTCCAGCGCGGCGGCGAGGCCTTTTCGCAGGAAACGCTCAAACTCGTCCGGCGCATCCTCGCGCTCTTGACCGAACATGCCCCGCCCTATGTACTGCTCGTTTCCCCGCTGCGAAACGCGCCCGACGCCAAACTGGCCGGCGCGATGATCGGCATCGGCCTGCAGCAGGCCGGCCAGAACGTGCTGGTGGTCGAACTGAGCGGCACGCCGCGCCCCGGCCAGCCGGATGCGGCCCCGGAGCTTGGCGCGGGCGTATTCATCAACGGCGCGAGCGGCCTGCCGACACTCGTTCGCGCGTTCGATGGCGACAAGGGACGCCGAGAGCCTTTCGTTCTCGGCGCGGGCCTTGCGGATGCCGGCGACTATGATTTCGTGCTCCTGCTTGGGCCGTCGCTTGCCGATGCGGATTGGGATGCCGCACTGTTTCCGGATGTCGAGTGCGTGCTCTTCGTGCTCGATGCCGCGGACGACGTGGCGGAAGCGAACGGCCTGCTGCACCAGCGTCTCGGCAATGAGGGCGCGGCACGAAGCGCGACGCTCGTGCTTGACGCCGAGCGCGCTGCGGGCGCGGCAAACGATGCCGTTGTTCGATGGCGCAGGAGCGCGCGGTGAGGCCGGCCGGTGCGGTCTCGCGGCGGAAGGCGCTCGCGCTTGCAGGCGCGGCCGCCCTCGCCACGGCGTTGCCGTCGCGACCGATTCTGGCGCAATCCCGATCTCTTCCGTCCCGTGGCATCAACATACCGGGATGGCTCGACCGGGAAGGTGGATTGGCTCCGGTCGATGGCGTGCTGGACACGCTGTTTCACCATGGATTCAGGACCGTCCGCCTGCCGGTCGATTGCGGCCGTGTGCTTTCCGAAAACGGGGCCGGGTTGCGGGATATCCGGGAGGCCGTTTCGGCGCTCGCCGACCGGGGCTTTTCCGTCCTCGTGGACATGCACCCCGCCGCCGATCTCCATGCGCTCTTTCTTCAAGATGCCGTAGCGGCCGGCGAGCGCGTGCTGCGCGGATGGGAACGCTTGCGCGCCGTCATTGCCGACCTGCCGGCCGACAGGGTCTATGCCGAGCTTTTGAACGAGCCGCCGATGGAAAACACGGCCTGGCTCGCCCTGCGGGATCGCCTTGCGCAAACCGTCCGCAGCGCCTGTCCCGACCATACGCTCATCTGGGGACCCGCACCGGACCAGGGCATCTGGCAGCTCGATGCCACGCCGCCGCTGTCCGATGACAACCAGATCGCCGCGGTGCATTTTTACGCACCCATGGCCTTCACCCACCAATGCCAGAGCTGGGGCACCTCACCGCTTGCACGCATCTCCAGACTGCCGTTTCCGGCCACGCGGGAAACGCCGGCTGTCCACGCGCGCCTTGCAGCCCTTCGTGCGGCCGGCGACGAAGAAGCCGCTGCCCTGGTCGAAGAGCAATTGGCGACACCCTGGACGGACGTCGCCGTCCGCGCCGTGTTCGAGGGGGCCGTGCGCTGGTCTGAACGATCCGGCTGCCCGGTGATGCTCAACGAGTTCGGTGTGCTGGATTTCTGTGTCGATGCGCAAAGCCGCGTGGCCTGGACACGCGCCGTGCGCAAGGCGGCCGAAACGAGTGGCATCGGCTGGGCCTATTGGGAGCTCGACCAGGGTTTCGGCCTCATGGAAAGCCGCCTGGATGCCGGCGGGTTCGATACGGCCATGCTGGATGCGCTGTTCGGCGAGGGGGACTGACATGGCATCCGGAAAGCGGTGGCGCAGATGACGGACGCGGCGCTGACACGGCCATCAGGGAGCGCAACACGATCCGACGCGCTGTTTCATCTCGCCGTCGCCTTCCTCGCCATCGTGGCATCCGTTGCCGCTTTCGCGGTGTGGACGCCGTTCGGCTTTGCCGCGACCTTTGTCCTGATGATCGTCCTCACGGTGTCCCTGCCGGCTGGTATTCCGGTGGTCATCGCCTGCGCCTTCCTGTTCCAGAACCTGGTGGTTGCCTGGTTCACGCCCTTCGTGCCGGACGACACCACGTTCGACGCGCTGCGCGGCGCCAATTTCGTCATCCTGATGACCGCCTTCGGCCTGTTCGCAGCGGCTTCCCTGCAGGCCCGCGTCCGCGTGTTCCTGGAGTTGCGGCCGTGGCTGCAATTCAGCTTCCTGCTCTGCGGCGTGATTGGCGTCTACCTGCTGCTTGGCGCCGTGCGCGGCGGGCCGAAGGACGCCATCATCTATTTCCGCAACACGATCACGCCGGTCGCCTGCTTCCACATCGCCATCCTTGCCGCCAGCCTTTACCGGATCGACCTGCGCGCCTGCATGATCTGCCTTTGCACCGTGGCCGTCGGGTATGGTTATCTCGAGCAGATTTTCCGGATGGATTTTCTCGGCCTGTTCCACGGCGATCTCTATATCCAGCGCGGCCTCAAGGAACAGATCGAGGCAGGCGTCTGGGAGAAGGCGTTGCGGGAGACCGGATTCGTGCTGCGCGGCCTCGAAGACACCATGACGGCGACCTTCTTCAACACGGCCTTCTTCGGTGATGCCTTGCCCCGCATCTTTCGCAACGGCGGGCCGAATTTCCATCCGATCAGCTATGCCTACGCGCTCAGCCTGCTGTCCTCCTGGCTGCTCTTTCGCGGGCGCTGGCTTTTGCCGCTGGCGGCCTTTCCCATCCTTCTCGTCATCGGCTCCAAGGGTGCTGCCTTCCTGCTGATGGTCGCGCTGGCGAGCCGCCTGTTCTATCGCCCATCCCGCGCCAGGCTGACACTGGCGGGTGTCGTCCTGCTTGCCACAACGTGGACGGTGGCGGCCACCGTCTATGGCGCAAGGCATGGCGACTATCACGTACTCGGCCTGATCGCCGGGGTGCGGGAATTTCTCGCCAACCCGCTGGGGCAGGGGCTCGGCATCGGTGGCAATCTATCCAGCACCAGCGTCAACCTTGATTGGGACAGGGCGCAGGGCGAGGGGGCGGCGGCTGTGCCCGTTGAAAGCGCCGTCGGCGTCATGCTCTACCAGATGGGCGTTGGCAGCTTCGTGTTCTTCGGCTTCCTGGCAGCCCTTGCCACGGCGGCCGGCAGGCGGCTGCTGGAAACGGACAATCTCGACTTCCTGTTCGCCTTCGTGGCGATCGTGACGATTTCGGCAAATGCCGTTCTGCAGGAAGAGGCCTTTTTCTCTCCCCTGGCGCTCGGTTTCTGCCTGCTGCTGGTCGGTGTATCGCTTGGCACTCAGATCCGGGAGGAGCACGCGAAGGGCGAAGAGATCAAAAGAATACACAATTTTAAAGAGTGTATGTGAGTATTAAACTCCTATAATTGCAAATTGGAGTCCGCCATGAGCGCGTTGGGTGCCCTACCGGAAGGCCTTACTTGCAGGCCGATTATGCAAGCCGATTGGCAGGCGGTCATCGATTGCCTCGGCCGTGGCTTTCCCGAACGCCCGCGAAAACACTGGGAAGAGGCATTGACCCGCATGGCGCGACGCCGGCCGGTCGGGGATTTTCCGCAGTACGGTTATGTTCTGGACAGCGCCGGCCGCATCGTTGGCGTCATGCTGACGCTTTATTTTCCGGCACTCGGGCAGGGCGATGCCGTGCGTTGCAATCTCTCAAGCTGGGCTGTCGACGAGGATTTTCGTTCCTATGCCCTCAAGCTGGTTATGACGGCGATGCGGCGCAAGGAGGTGACCTATCTCAGCATCACGCCCGCGCCCGTCACGCTGAAGGTAACGGAAGCCCTGCGTTTCAAGCGGTTTGCCGACGGCCAGCTCGCCTTCCTGCCGATGCTCAGCTCCACCGGCAAGCCTGTGCAGGTCGTCGAAGCGCGGACGGACGCGCCGGAACTTGCACTGCTGCCGCAGGATGAGCAGGAGATGCTGCTGCAGCATGCAGCGATGGGGTGCCGCGCGCTCATCTGCATCCGCGACGGGCTGGCCTCTCCCTTCGTTTTCAAGACGCGGCGGGTGCTGAAAGGCCTCGTGCCGTGCAGCCAGGTCATCTATTGCCGTTCCCATGCTGACGTCAGCCAGCATGCCGGCGCGCTTGGCCGTCATCTGTTGCGCAAGGGCCAGTTGATCTGCCTCGTCGATTCCAACGGCCCGGTGACGGGGCTTGTCGGGCGCTACTTTGCCGAGATCGGGCCGAAATATTTCAAGGGCCCGAACCCGCCAACACCCGGCGATCTGGCCTTCACCGAGTTCGTCGTCTTCGGTTCCTGAAGGCGGTCAGACAGCCGATGGCACGTTGTGTCTCGACTGCGCCCCCCAGAGTTGGCGCAGCTTGCCGACGAGGGCCGGGCTCAGCCTGTCGATCCCGTTCAGCACGCGGCGGAGTGCGAAATGGTATTGCCGGCGCAGCCGCCACTCCATCTCCGTTCCGATTGTCAGGCGGCGGCGGAAGTCTGCCATTGCAAGCGCGTAGGCGTCTATCCTCCGCTTTTCGGCATCGTCGTAGAAGGCCGCAAGGTCGGCGGCCGTCATCACATTATGGCCTGTCCATCGGGGAACATAGCTCCCACACAACCGCTCCACATCAGTCAGAAGACGGGCGACACCCGTTCCGGTCGCCGGGCAGGTGGTCTGGAACGCATCGCCGACGAGCACGACGCCGTCCTGCCGATAGTTCTCGGCGACAGCGATGTCGGTAATCCAGCTGTCGACCGGGCCCTCGACCTCGAAGTCGCCGATCGCCCCGGCAAGTCCAGGGAGGGCGGCGCCCAGCGTCTCCTTCGGCCGCTCGCGCAGCGCCCGGACCCAGGAATCGCCGCGGTCGCGATAGACGAAGAGGTTGGCCCGCGTCGCACCGGCGACCGGAAACAGGCTGAGATAGTCGATCCCGTCGGACACCCGCTCGCCATACAAGGTCACCGCCGTATGCCTGAAACCACCGGCACCCGTCGGGCAGAGGTTGAAGCCGAAAGCAACCGACTGGCGTGGCCGGATGATCCGGCGCGATATGCCGAGGTCGCGCCGCAGGGTATCACCCGTTCCCGTTGCGAGAACCAGGAGCCGCGCCGTCACCTCTTCATGGCCGACGATCGCGATACGCTGCCGTCGCGCGCCGGCTTTCACCTCGCGCACCTGGCCCTGGACGAAGCGGACGCCTTGCGGCATCTCGGCGCGGATCGCGTCGACGAGATCGTGGTAGAGGATGCCGAAATGCCGGGCGTGCGTGCGGTCCACCACCTGCCCCCGGCGAATGTTGACGGTCTCGTCGTAGGGGACTGCCCTTGCGGCGATGGCTGCCGAAAGACCGAAGCGTTTAAAGACCTCGATCTCCCCAGGACCGAGCTTTTCACTGCGGAAGGTCCGGGGAAAATTGCGATGGCGGTCGATCAGCGTGACGGCATGGCCGGCGCGTCCCAGGAGATAGGCGGCGAGCGTGCCGGAGAGCCCGCCGCCCACGACGGCGATCTCCGCGCCCGGCTTGGTGTTTTCGGGTTTGGCCGTGTGTTCGCTGCTCATTTGGAGTACCTCAGGATAGCGTAGAGGGCGCGTGGATTGGTCGTCAGGTAGCGCCAGAACAGCCGGCGCGGCTCCATCAGCATGCGCCAGAACCATTCGAAGCCGGCCTGCTGCATCCACAGCGGCGCCCGCGGCACCTTTGCGGTGAGATGGTCGAAGAGCCCGCCGGCGGTCTTGACCACGCCGACATTGCCGAGCCGATCGCCAAAATCGCGCATGAAAATCTGCTCGCGCGGCACGCCAAGCCCGAGCCACAGGATATCCGGTGCCAGCACGTTGATTTCGTCGATCTTCGCCGCGAGCGCCAGGCCGGTGAGGTAGCCGTGACAATGGCCGACAAGGGTGAGTGCGGGATAAAGCTGCCGGACGACCGCAGCGGCCCGCATGTTCTGCGCCTCCGTCGCGCCGAGCAGGTAAAACGTCACGCCCTCCCTTTCCGCAAGCAGCGCAACGTCGTGGAAGAGATCGGTGGTGGCGACGCGCTCTGGCAGCTTTTGCCGGCACAGCCACCGGGAGGCAAAAACCAGCGGCTGGCCATCGGCAAGGATCTGGTCGGCCTCGCGGAACAGGCCGGCAATGGCCCGGTCCGAATTCACCCGGGCGATGACCTCTCCGTTCGCCGAGGTGAAATAGAGCGGGCGGCCGTGGCGGCGGTGCCGGCGCGCCGCGGCAATCATCAGGGCAGCGGCGCGCGCCCGGTCGACCGCGGCGATCGTCAACCCTCCAAGCTGAGCCTGCGGCACGGCCGGAAGCGTGTCCGGCAGGGGCGGTCCGCCCTCCGGTCTAACGCAATTTTCCGGCTGCCAGTCAGGATGCCTGTTCCCAGAAGCCAGTGAAGATGCGGTGTCTCCAGCTGTTTCGGAATATGCCCTGTCGGATTTTGGCTCAACTCTACCAATAAGTGTGTTTGCCGAGTCGGGTTTTCCGTAAAAATTCTTGTCGGTATCTGGCATGATACGTCACCTCCGGTTGAGGTAATGTATTTTATACCACCTATGGAGTTAAGAAGATCGTCAATATCTGGTTAACTGCTAAAATTTTAATAGTATTTTAACGAAGAAGACTTGTTGAGAAGCTGTACGACTGAAGAAGCGTTTAGAGAATTTAATGTATAAATATCAATACATTTTGACGATATGCATTCACCTGTCATGCAGGCTTTGCGGTCTGTTGCGTAGCACGGCGATGCAATTTTTCGTAGAAATACCACCTATGAGGTTGTTTGTTTTGCGCAACCACTACAGGGGGAATTTTGAGGTGAGGAAACAGGGTCCAAGGAAAGGTAGAGCTTCAGAGCGAGGCTTCCATGCAGCCGAAATCTTCCTATAGTTGTGTATTTGCATAGTCAAAATATAGGTGAGATGCACTGCTGGGGCGATCCAGGTTGTGCTGTGCCGTTTGGGCGCAGGGGCGGCCGTGACCTGGCAACCGCGCAAAACAAAACGGCGGCCGAGAAGACACGACCGCCGTCACAGAATTCGATCGACGATGGATCAGGCCTTGCCGACGCCGCCTGAGACCAGGCGTCCCTTGTGGAAGGTGGCATTACGGGCGGAGACGCGGGCGACGGCTTCGGCCGAGCAGCTGGCGCTGGTCAGCGAGAAACCGGCCTCGTCGCCGGCCTTGGGCCAGGCGCGGTTGCCATCCTTGTCGAGCGGCAGGATGCCGCCGGTGGAGATGGCGAGCGAGCGGGACAGGTGGTACTCGTCCGAGCCGCGATAGAGCTGGGCGTAGAGATAGGCCTTTTCCAGCATGTCACCGCTGCCGAAGGGCGACCAGTGGTCGATCACGCTGTCGGTGCCGGTCATGATGAAGACGCCCTTTTCGGTAAGCTTCGGCAGCGGCATCATCAGGCCGCCGATCGGCACGGTGGAGGCGATCGTCATGCCGTTTGCGGCAAGCCGTCCGGCCGTCTCGTCCAATTGCTCAGGCGAGAGCGTCGTCAGCGCGAAGGCGTGGCTGATCGTCACCTTGTCTTTGAGGGCAGGGTTTTTCTCCACCGTGTCGATCATGTAGTTGACCGCCGCGACACCCGCCGGGCTCGTCTCATGCAGGTGGATGTCAACGCCCTTGCCGGTGTCGAGCGCGATCTGGAACATCGCGTCGAGCGACTTTTCCATGGCACTGTCGACATTGGTCGGGTCGAGGCCGCCGACATATTCGACGCCCATCTGCATGGCCTCGCGCATCAGCCCGTCGACCTTGGAATGCAAGAGGCCGTGCTGCGGGAAGGCGACGATCTCGCAAACGAAGTCCTGCCTGTGCTTTTCCAGTGCGATCTTCAGGTGTTCAAGGCTTTTGAGGCCGCTCACCGGGTCGATATTGCAATGGCTGCGGGCAACCGTGCTGCCCTTGGATTGCACGAGGGCGATCAGCCCCTCGGCGCGCTCGACGGAGGTCGGCAGCAGCTTTGGCAGCAGCTTTTCCTCCAGCGCGATCATGTCCATGATCGTCTTGCCCTGGCGCGGCCGCGGCGCCTGCCACGGGCCGCCATAAAACGTCTTGTCGAGATGGATGTGCATGTCGCGCATGGTGGGCAGCGCGAGCTGACCGTTCGCCTGATAGCTCGGCAGGCCGGTGGGCAGGGTAGCGCCGGCCGCATGCAGCGCGGCGATCTTGCCGTCCTTGATTTCCAGCGTGTAGAGCGCCGTGCGCGTGGCGACGATGACATCGCCGTCCTTCTCGAAACCTTCCTCCAGCCGAACGTCGGCGAGCAGGTAGTAGCTGTCCTTCACGGATGTCACCGTGGCATCCTCCTCACAAGCCGTGGTCTGGGCGGCCGCCTCATGGCTCATGCCGGTGAGGCCAGCGACGGCGGCGGCGGTGGTCAATTGGCCGGTGCGGCTCAGAAAGGCCCGGCGGCTCTGCGATACGGCGTGCTGCAACATCGTTTCCTCGTCATGGTGCATGGATCGAATGGCATCATTCTAGGAAACGCGGTCTTCGCATGGCAGCGACATTTGAAAATGCTGGCTATTCGATTTTCCAATGTCACTAGTGTTTGAGACCGCAAAATTCGATGAGCCTTTCGGCAAGGTCGAGCGCCAGCGGCGCGGCACTGTCGCGATAGAACAAGGCGAGCTCGAAATCCTCGATGGGCGGCAGGCGCTCTGCCGCACCAAGCACGCGGTGCCCGGGCAGCCGGCAACCTGCCGGCAGCAGGCTGACGCCGAGCCCGGCGGCAGACGCCGCCGCAAGGGCTGCAAGCCCGCCCCCGCTATAGCCGACGCGCCAGCGGATCCCGAGACCATCGAGCGTCCCGCATAGTTCCTCGCGGTAGAGGCCGTTGACCGGGAAGACGGCGAGCGGCACCGGCGATTGTTCGATGGCAGGGTGTTCCTGGCTGTCGAGCCAGAGCAGCGGTTCCGGCCGCGCGGCGCGCGGCAGGTGCACGCGGCGCTGCTTGATGAGCACGAGATCCAGCTCCTCCTGAAGATATGCGCGGTGCAGGTCCGGGCTGAGCCCGCTGGTCACGTCGAGCCGCAGATGCGGATGCTCGCGCTTGAAGGCGGCGAGCAGATCGACCGTCGGCACGGTAAAATCCTCCGGCATGCCGAGCCGCAGCACGCCGTCGCGCCACGGGCCGGTCAGCGCGTCATGGGCTTCTTCGTTGAGCGCGATGATGCGGCGGGCATAGCTCAACAGCTTGATGCCTTCCTCGGTCAGCCGCACCTCATGCGAGGTGCGCTCGAACAGTGCCTTGCCCAGAAGCTCCTCCAGCCGACGCACCTGCTGGCTGACGGTCGATTGCGACAGCGACACCCGGTCGGCAGCGCGCGTAAAACTCATGGTCTCGCAGACGGCCACGAAGCTGACGAGAAGCTGCGGGCTGAACATGGGATACCGGTTCATTCTCCCACCTCCATCGGTGGCCGGGATCAGGCGCGGCTGCGACGCTGCTCGGCCAGATAGCGCAGCAGCGCCAGGCTTTCCTCCGTGCCGGAGACGAGTTTCGCGGCGATCTTCGCGAAGGCGCGGAATTCATCGGGGTCGAGCCCGGCGAAGATCGCGTCGTTGACGGGGCGCTGGGTTTCGGCAAGCTCGGCAAGCAGGGCGCGGGCCTTGTCCGTCACCTCGACGATGACACGGCGACCGTCTTCCGGGTTGGCGAACTTGTCGACGAGGCCGGCCTTAACGAGTTTCGCCACCTCCAATGTTACGAAGGCGCCGGACTGGTGCAGGTGATCGCTCACCTGGCTGATGCCGACATCGGCATCCTTGGACAGGTGCTCGATGGCGATGAGGATGGAGAAAGCCGGTCCCGAAAGACCGATCACCTCGCCGAGCCGGTTGCGGATCTCAAGCAGCCGGGTGCCGAAGCCCAGCGCATCGTGGATCATCTGGCGGAAGGGCGCGTCGTCGCCATCCTGAAGCAGTTCGGGTCTGCTGATCGTCACTGGCATAAAAGCGTCCTTCAGCTTTGCGAAATACCTAGCTGAAACCGGTATATAGGGTAACCGCTGTCAAAACAAAGGAGGCCGAGCGGGCGTCGAACCCGCTCGATTGGCGCGATCACGCTGCTTCCGATTCACGCGACTGAAGCGTGACGGCGCCGCGTTCTATGAGCAGCGTCTCGTCCGCCACCGATTTCAGCAGGTTCGGGCTGGATTCGGTGATCAGCAGGGTGAGATCGCGCATGGTCTCGCGCAGCCGTGACAGCGTGCGGGCATAGTCGAGCGCCAGCGCCGGGGCGAGGCCTTGGAAGGGCTCGTCGAGCATCAGCAGCTTTTCCGCCACCATCAGCGCCCGGCCGAGCGCCACCATCTTGCCCTGGCCGCCCGAGACGCCATTGCCGGGACGCGCCCGCATGGTGTGCAGTTCGGGCAGCAGCGCATAGACCTTTTCCAGCCGGCTTTTGATTTCGCCCTGCGGCAACTTCAGCGCCTGTCCGGGCAGGGTGATATTGTCCTCGACGGAAAACTCCGGGATCAGCCGGCGGTCCTCCGGCGCATAGCCGATGCCGGCAGGGGCGCGGGCGAAGGCGGGCAGCGGCAACAGCTGCTTGCCATCGAGGGTGACCGAGCCGGATTCGGCCGGCGTGAGGCCCATGATGGCGCGCAGCAGCGTGGTCTTGCCGGCGCCGTTACGGCCGATCAGCACGGTGGTCGCACCGGGTTTCAGCGAAAAGGTGACGTCGCGCAGGATTTTTGCGCCTGCCAATGAGACGTTGAGGGAAGAGACGGTCAGCATCAGGCCACTCCAATCACGTTTTCGATGACGCGGGCATCCTTGAACACGGTTTCCGGCTTGCCTTCCGCCATCACCCGACCCGCCTCCCAGACGACGACGCGGTCCGCATAACGCTCGACGACATCCATGTCGTGCTCGACGAAGAGGGCGGAAACCTTGGCTTGCCGCAGAGCGCCCATCAGCGTTTCCATCAGTGCAAACCGCTCCAGCGCGCTGACGCCGCTGGTCGGCTCGTCGAGCAGCACCAGCCGGGGTTTTAGCGCCAGCGCAATCGCGATATCCACCAGCTTGCGCCGGCCTTCCGGTAGCGTCGAGGCGAGTGTGGGCGCGCAATCGGCAAGGTTGAACATGGCAAGCAGCGCCATGGCCTCGTCGCGGTAGGCAGGCCGGTCGAGTGCCTTGCCGATCTGCCAAAGGCCTTCGCGCGAGGCGATCGCCAGCATCAGGTTGGTGAGCACGGTCTGGTCGAGGAAAAGCTGCGGGATCTGGAAAGCACGCGCGATGCCCTTGCGGGCGATGGTGCGCGGCGGCAGGCGGGTGATCGGCTTGCCGTCGAGATAGACCTCGCCCTCGGATGGCCGGATATAGCCGGTGCACAGGTTGAGGAAGGTCGTCTTGCCGGAACCGTTCGGGCCGATGATGGCGAGGAATTCACCCTCGTCGATATGCAGGTCCACACCATTGGCGGCTTTGACCGCGCCGAAGGTGATGTGCAGGTTCTTTGCTTCGAGAAGCACGGTCATGCGGGATCTCCCTTCTTGGCCGGACGCAGGAAGCCGATCAGGCCCTTGGGCATGAAGAAGATGACGCCAAGAAGGGCGGCGCCGACGATCATGTTCCAGGCATCGGTGACGCCGGCGGCGAGCGTGTGCACCAGTTCGAGGAAGACGGCGCCGACGAAGGGGCCGCCAACACCGCTGATGCCGCCGAGCACGGCGACGAGCACGAGATGGCCGGAATCGGTCCAGTAGGCCATGTCGGGCAGCACATGGCCGATGGTCATGGCGGCAAACGTACCGCCGATGCCGGCGAGCAGCGCCGAGAGCCCATAGGCGACCAGCAGCACGCCGCGCACGGGAATGCCGAGATATTCGAGGCGGATTTCATTGGTGTGCACGGCCGACAACGCCTCGCCGAGCGGGCTCTTGAAATAGGCGTTGACGGCAAGGCCGGCGAGAACCATCGCGGCGATCGATGCATAGAACAGGAAGGTCGCTACGTCCTTGGCGTCGAGCACCATGCCGAGCACGGTCGGGGTACCGACGCGCAGGCCGTCCGTGCCGCCGGTGACGCCATAGAATTTCGAGAGTAGCGAGAACAGCACCATGGAAATGGCCAGGTTCAGCATGGCGAAGAAGATGGCGCGATAGCGCACCACATAGACGCCGATCAGCAGGCCCGCGGCAAGCGAGATGACGGCGGAAATCAGGATCAGGGCGAAGACATCGGTGATGCCAAAATCCCGCATGGCGAAGGCCGTGGCGTAGGCGCCGACCGCGAAGAACATGGCATGGCCGATGGAGATCAGCCCGCCGCGCAGCAGGATCGCGACGCCGAGGGCGGCGAGACCCTTGGCGATGGCGAGCGTCAGCACGAATTCGAGCCAGGGAAAGGCGAAGGTGGCCGCGACGAGGGCAATGATGGCGCCGCCAGCGAGGGGAAGAAGAGGCATGGTCAGATCTTTCTCGTCGTTGCGGAGCCGAACAGGCCGTAAGGACGGACCAGAAGCACGAGCAGCATCACCAGATAGGGCGCGACCGCATCGAGTTCGGGGGCGAAATAGATGGCGAGCACCCGGGCGAGTGCCACGATGACGGCGGCGACCGCCGCCCCCTCGATCTTGCCGAGCCCGCCGATGGCGGCGACTGCGAAGGCAAGCACCATCGTATCGGCGCCGAGCCCCGGCGAAACGCCGGCCTGCGGTACGGTGAGCGCGCCGCCAAGGGCTGCGAGAAACACGCCGAGGCTGAAGGCGATCATGAAGACGCGGTTGGTATTGATGCCCATCGCCTGCGAGATTTCACGATCGGCGACGACGGCGGCGATCAGCTTGCCGATGCGCGTATGGCCGATGAAGAGCTTCAGGCCGACGAACAGTGCGGCGGCAAGCAGGATCAGCACGAGCTGGTAGGTGAGGTAGACCACACCGCCGATCTCGATGGAGCCGAGCAGTTGCACCGGCGTATCCTCGTAGAAGGAATCGACGCCGAAGACGATGCGCTGCAGGTCTTCGAGGATGAGGAACAGGCCGAAGGTGACGAGGATCTGCACCGCCTCCGACTTGCCGTAGGTCCAGCGGATCAGCGTGCGCTCGATCACCGGACCGACAATGACGGCGACCAGCGCGGCACTCAGCACCAGGCTGACGAAGGTCAGCCAGCCGGGGAGGCCTGCACCGACCACCCAGAGACCGAGCGAAGCGGCCGCATAGGCGCCGATCGAATAGAAGCTGCCATGCGCGACGTTGAGCACGCGCAGCACGCTGAAGACGAGGGTGAGGCCGACGGCGACCAGGAAGATGAGCGCCGCATTCGCCAGACCGTCGATGAGAAGAGGGACGATGGTTTCGAACATTTTTTAACCCCGCGCGCACGGCATCCTGTGCGTGCGCTTGATGGAGGGCGCGGGGCAAAACCCCGCGCCGGCTGTGTCGTGCTTACTTGTAGGAACCCGGCTGCGGCAGTTTGGCGGGCAGGTCGGCCGAAAGCGTGCCGATCCAGGCGATCGGGTCTTCGCCGGCCGGCGGCATCAGGTCGGCGCCCTTGTAGCGCACCATGTCGCCGATGACCGGGCCGTCATGGCCGTCGGCCTTGGCGGTGACGCCGATGATCTGGTCGACCACGCCGTCATTGTCCGCGCGGGTCTGCATCGTGCCGGTCAGCGTCTTCACTTCGCTGCCCTTCATGGCGCCAGCCACCTCTTCGCGGCTCGGCCACTTGCCGCCATTGCCGGCCATCGCCTTGTCGTAGGCGGCCTGCACATAGAGGAAGCTGTTGGCCATCTTCATTGCCGGGAAGACCGGCCATTTGCCGTACTTCGCCTTGTAGGCCTCGGCAAATTCCTTGGTTTCCGGATTGGCGGCCGCATCCGGCGACATCCACCAGCCGTCACCCAGTACGCCGACGATCACGCCCTCGGGGATCTGCACGTTCTGCATGGAGGATTCGCCAAGTGCGAGGACCGCCTGGGAGGAGCGGAAGAGACCGCGCGGGCTCGCCTGGCGCACGAAGTTTTCAAGATCGCCACCCCAGAGATTGGAGAAGATCACATCGGGACGGGCGGCCGTCAGGCGCGAAATTTCCGTCTGGTAGGTGCCTGCGCCGAGTTTTGGAAACAGTTCGGCGACGACTTCCACGTCCGGCTTGAACGCCTTGATGGCGGTCGTAAAAATCTTTGCCGCATCATGGCCGAAGGCATAGTCCGGGTTGATGATGGCGATGCGCTTCACATCGGGCTTCACAGCGATGAGATAGGCCGCATAGGCGACGAACTCCGGCACGGTATTGCCGTTCGGCCGGAAGAAATAGGGATGTGCATCCTTGAGGTAGAGCTGGTGCGTGTCGCAGTTCCAGCCGACGGTCGGGATCTTCATCTGGTCGCTGACCGGGGCAAGCGCCATGCAATTGCCGGAGGAAAGCGCTGCGATCATCACCTGGGTTGCGGCATCGCCTGCAAGCTTGCGGTATTCGGCGATCACACCCTCGGTGCCCTGGCCCTCGTCGACATAGGTGGCTGACAGCGGCACCCCGCCGATGCCGCCCTTGGCGTTGATGCGCTCGATCATCAGTTCGGCGGCATCGCGGCCCGGCTTGCCATAGGCGGCGGTGCCGCCCGAGGTGAAGCTGAACACGCCGACGCCAAGCGAAGCCGGCTTTTCCTCAGCCAGCGCCGGGCCGGCGAGCAAGGCGGCGGCCGCGACGGCCGAGCAAAGAATTTTTCGGTAGCTGATCATCTCATTCCCTCTTGTTGGCCCGGGTTGCGCCGGGTTCCGGTTGTTTTCGGCCATGCGGCATCGCCGCCCGGAGCGGTGCTCCGGAGCTGAGTTCGGCGTCGGTTTTCCTCGTCCAGCGCTCTGTTTTTGATGATTGCGTAATCGCATTTCATATGCAAGATAAAACTGCAGTGAAATATCACTGACATTTAATTTTGTAGCAAAGCGATGTTAGCAAGTAGCCGTAACGGCTGTCTAGGGAGTAACTGCGCATGACGACACTCAATCTCACGCTTGAAAGCCGCGACGGCCGCACGCCGGTCACCGTCGATGTTGAAAATCTGGTGATCGCCGGCTGGGCTGGCCGCAACAAGGAGGCGATGGAGCATCACATCCGTGAGCTGGAGGCGCTTGGCATCGCCCGCCCCGCCGCAACGCCGACCTATTACCGCGTCGCCGCCGCGCGGCTGTCCACGGCTGAGGCCATCGAAGACGTCGGCGGGGCCGGCAGCGGCGAGGTGGAGGCCCTCCTGATCGCCAAGGACGGCAAGCTGCATGTCGGCGTCGGTTCCGACCACACCGACCGCAAGGTCGAGGCTTATGGCGTCACCGTCTCCAAGCAGGTCTGCGACAAGCCGGTCGCCACCACCGTATGGCCCTTCGAGGAAGTTGCCGACCATTGGGACGACCTGATCCTGCGCAGCCACGCGGTCATCGACGGCGTGCGCGTGCTCTATCAGGAAGGTCGCCTCTCAGGTCTTCTGGCGCCGGAGAACCTGATCGGTGGCTGGGCGACGGATGGAACGCTCCCCGACGGCACCGCGATGTTCGGTGGCACCATGCCGGCCATCGGTGGCGTGCGTCCGGGTACGCGCTTCGAGGGCGAACTGGAGGATCCGGTTTTGCAACGCAAGATCGTTTTCGGCTATGACGTGAAGACGTTGCCCATCGCGGGTTGATTCCCGGCTGGAGCATTTCCAGCCGAAGCGGCATCGCTTCAGCGTCGGACAATGCGGTAGAAACAAAATCCTGTAGCAACTCCGGTGAGCCGGATTTCACCGGAGTTGCTACAGGCGCCCCGCTTGTCTCGGACCGGCAAGTCGATACTAATCGGCCTGCCGACCCTCACGGGCGGCGAGTGAAGGAAGGCGGACATGACAACGACGACCGATGCGATTGCGGAGACCGATGATGCACCGCTTGCCCCGCGCAGGCGCGGCGACCCCGTCGTTTCCCTGCGTGATACGGCCTATGAGGCCATCAAGCGCCGCATCATCACCTGCGACCTCAAGCCCGGCGAGGTGCTGAGCGAAGGCATGCTGAGCAGCGAACTCAACATCGGCCGCACCCCCGTCCACCAGGCCATCGACCGGCTTGCGGCGGACGGGCTGATCGACGTGCTGCCGCGCAAGGGCATCATGGTGAAGCCCATCAGCCTCAACGAAATCTTCGACATCATCGACGTGCGCCTCGTCAACGAGGCCTTCTGCGTGCGAAAGGTGGCGGAACTGGCCGAGCCCGCCGATCTCGCCCGCCTTTCGGAAAACCTCGACGCCACCTGGCAGGCCGCAAAAGACCGCGCGATCGAGGCCATGATGAACCTCGACCGCGCCTTCCATGCCCTTCTTGCGACAAGCTCGCGCAATTCCATGCTGCCGGACATCATGGGCAACCTGCACGACCGCTCGACACGGCTGTGGTTCATCTCGCTGCGCTCCAACGAGCACCATGTCCGCGTCTGCGAGCAGCATGCGGCGGTGGTGGAAGGCATCCGCAAGCGCGATCCCGATCAGGCGGAAAGGGCGATCCGCGAGCATATCGAGGCGTTCAGGGAAAACATCGTCCGGCAGTTTTGACGTTCGGACGGTTGCCACGGCGTCGCGCGCGAAGCACATGCGTCGTTGCCCCCCTCATCCCCCTGCCGGGACCTTCTCCCCGCTGGGGAGAAGGGGATTTGCCGTGACGCTTCGGTTCGCCTTCCCCTTCGGGGTGCCATCATTTGTGGTGCACGTCGCTGCTTGTTTCCTTCTCCCCAGCGGGGAGAAGGTGGCCCGAAGGGTCGGATGAGGGGGCAGGCAGAGCCCCCGGCGGTTGGATCTTACGTCCGCAGCGCCGCCTCCACCGCCCGCGCATTGGCAAACAGCGCTGCGTCACGCCCGCCCGCAGCGGCCAGCATCAGGCCGACCGGGGCCTCGCCCTCGGCGTGCGCGGGCAATGAGATCGAGCAGCCGTCCAGCATGTTGATCAGCGCGGGGTTGCGCAGCAGCGTCAGGTTGGTCTTCACGAAGAGGTCGTTATCGGCTTCCAGCGCGGCGATGGCCGGGGCGACCATCGGCACGGTCGGCATGGCGAGGACGTCGTAGGCGGAGATCGCCCGGTTCGTTTCCTCGATATAGGCGCGGCGCAGGTGCAGCATGTCGATATAGTCCGCCGCCGTCTGCTCCTTGGCACGCAGGATGCGGGCGCGGACACGTTGGTCGTATTGCTCGCCGTGCTCTTCCAGCAGGTCGCGGTGCCAGGACAACGCTTCAGGGGCCGGGAAGCCGCCCTTGCCGTTGATGCGGCCGACCATCTCGAATTCCCTGAGCGGAATTTCCGTAACGATGGCGCCGGCATCGGCGAGGTGCTTGAGCGCGGCTTCAAAGGTTTTGGCGACATGCGGCTCGATACCGTCGAAGACGACGGATTGCGGCACGGCGATGCGCAGGCCGGCGACGGAGCGCGGGGCTTCGCCATCCAGAGACGTGCCGCTCAGGATTTCATGCAGGCTGGCGCAGCAATCGACGCTGTTGGCCAGCGGGCCGATGGAATCGAGCGTGAAGGAGAGCGGCAAGGCACCTTTGAGCGGAACGGCGCTGGCCGTCGGCTTGTAGCCGACGATGCCGCAGAGCGCTGCCGGGATGCGGCAAGAGCCGCCGGTGTCCGAGCCGATCGCAGCAGCCGCCATGCCATCTGCCACCGAAACGGCAGCACCCGAGGAGGAGCCGCCGGGAATGCGGCCGGTTGCGCGGTCGTAGGGATTGGCCGGCGTGCCGTAATGCGGGTTGATGCCCACGCCGGAAAAGGCGAATTCGGTCATGTTGTTGCGGCCGACGACGATGAAGCCTGCGGCCTTGAGGCGCGCGATGGCGGGCGCATCGGTCTCGGCGGGCGCCGCGTTCGCCAGCACTTTCGAGCCCGCGGGGGTGGGATCGCCAGCTAAGTCGAACAGGTCCTTCACCGCAATCGGAATGCCGGCGAAGCGCGAGGGGGCGAGGCCCGCCTTGCGCAGGTCGTCGGCGGCCTTCGCCGCGGTTCGGGCCTTGTCCGCATGGACCTTGACGAAGGCGCGGGCGCCTTCGCCTGTCTCGTCGGCAATGCGCGCGAGCGATCCTTCGACCAGTTGCGACGACGTGATCTTGCCCATCGCCAGATCGGCCGCAAGTTCGTTCAGTGTTGCGCGCATTGCTTTATCTCCTGCTTGTGCCCGAATCAGACCGGATCAAAATAGTGAATTTCGAGCAGTATGCAGCCCTTCTCCGACTTGAAGGGGCCATGCGGCGCATGCGGCGGGCGGCAGGCATAGGTGTTGGGCGGGAAAGTCTCGCCGCCATCGCCGTTCTCGTCGTTGCCGACCGTCAGGTCGCCGGAGACGAGATAAACCTCTTCCCAATATTCATGCTCGAACGGCTTGGTGGTGAAGACGCCCGGATCGAACTTCAGGAGGCGCGTGCGCGTCCCACCGCGGTTTTCTTCATCGAGCGCGCCGGAAATGATCTTCTGCTTGATGCCCTGCGGATAGCCGGCGGGCACTTCCCAGCCCGTCGTCATGTCGAGCGTGTAGAATTCGTCGTGTTTCTTGTTGACCGGCATCGGGTCCTCCTGTGGTTGAAAACGGGAAAGCGGGCGCGCCGGAAGGTACGCCCGCGAAGAACGGGGTCAGGCTGCCTCGGCGGCCTTCAGGCTGTCCTCGAGCGAATAGGAATCGAGCATGTTCTGCAGCAGGCCATCGGCGGCGGACCAGTCGTAGGTGCGGAAGGCGTGGTTCTTCGTCACGAAGGTCGCGCCGGCATAGAACATCTCGTATTGGTGATGGCGCGAGCCGAATTCGGAGCCGACAGCATCCCAGGCGAGCTTGTAGAATTTGACGCGGTCCCGCGAGGCGGCGGCCGGCGACTGCTGCGTCTTGTCGATGAGGCGCGCCAGTTCCGGATTGCCGAAGTCGTCGACCGAGGAGGGCAGCATGATCATGCCGCCACCGGCGAGTTCGCGCAGCGTATTCAGGATTTTCGGATAGAGCTGCTGGGTCAGCACCTGCGCGCTGTAGAGCGTTGCCGCATCCGGCACGAAATAGGCGCCAACCTGCTTGCCCTTGGCTTCCATCGCCGCGACCAGCGCATCCACCATACCGGCCTCGGCGGCGAGCTGGCCGAGCATTTCGCGCACCTGCGGGAACTGCGAGATACCGTTGACGTCGGTGGTGCGCTTGGCGATGCCGACGAGGAAACGCAGCTTGACCGACAGGCGGATCATCGCCTGGTAGTTCTGATAGACATGGGCCGGTGTCGCATGGAACTGCTTGGCGCACATGGCGACGTCGCCATCGATGAAGACGCGGTCCCACGGAACCTTCACGTCGTCGAAATAGAGCACGGCGTCGTTCTCGTCGAAGCGGCTCGCCAGCGGATTGTCGAAGACCGAGGGCGAGGCCGCCTCATAGGACTTGCGCGACAGGATCTTCAGGCCCTTGGCATTCATCGGAATGGCGAAGGACAGCGCGTAATTCTCTTCACCCGCCTTCAGTGGCTGGATGCAGGTGACGAAAACCTCGTTGGCGACGACACCGCCGGTCGCCAGCATTTTTGCGCCGCGCACGGTGATGCCTTCCGCGTCGCGATCCACCACGCCGGCCGTCAGGAACGGATCGGCCTGCTCGGCGGCATTCTTCGAGCGGTCGGCCTGCGGGTTGATGATGACGTAGGTGAGATAGAGGTCGTTGTCGCGGGCATATTTGTAATAGTCAGCGAGGTTGCGCGCGAATTTCGGATTGTAGTCCTCGAAGACGTCGCGGCCCATATACATGCCGGCGATGCAGGAGGCGACATGATCCGGCGCGCGGCCGAGGAAGCCGCCATGCAGGCCGGTCCAGGCTTCAAGCCCGGCGCGGCGCTTGACCAGTTCCTGGTAGCTGCCGGGCAGTTCCCAGATGCGGTTGGCGCGGCCGCCTTCCGGCGTCGCATAGGTCATCAGGTCGGCATTTTCCGGGGCCTTTGCGAAGTCGAACATCTTTTCGACCGAGCGCGCGACATTGGAGAAGGCGTCATGCGTCGTCACGTCGTTGACGCGGGCGCCATTGATGAAAATCTCGCGGCCATCGCGCAGGCTGGCAAGGTGCTCCTTGCCGGATTTGGGTTCGGACTTGCTCATCGTATGCATCCTCCAGAGGGTTTCAGTAATGCAGGGGCAGGGGCCAGGCATCGACGTCGATGCGCGGGCCGGCGACGCTGTGGTAGCGGCCGCGGAAGAACAGCAGCGGCTCGGCCGCCGTATCGGACGTGCGGAAATTGACGACGCGACCGAGGAAGATCAGGTGGTCGCCGCCTTCGTGGCAGGCATAGGGCTCGCATTCGAACTGGGCGATGGCATTGGTGAGCCGCGGCGCGCCTTTGTGGCCTTCGGTGTGGTGCACGCCGGCCCACTTGTCGCTCGAGGCGCGGGCGAACTGGTTGGAGAGGTTCTCCTGCGTGCGGGCGAGGATGTTGACCACATAGGCATCCGCCTCGCGCAGCGCATCGAGGCTCAGTGCCTTGACGCCGACGGAAAACAGAACCAGCGGCGGATCGAGCGAGACCGTGTTGAACGAGGTCATCGTCATGCCGATCTTCTCGCCCGATTTCGACAGCGCCGTGACGATGGTCACGCCGGTCGCGTATTCGGCAAGCGCATTGCGAAACTGCCGCTCGTCCATCGCCTGTCCTCCCTAGCGATTGTTTGTAATATAGCTAAGTTATAAAGCTATTTTTGGACGTGTCAAGGCTGTGATATTTCACTGTCATGGTAAGTGCGCGGACGCAGGACGGCGCAACGGTTCAAAGCGAAGCCGTGAACCGGATGTGGCTGGTTTCGATGTGTTTTTCGGGGGAGGGGCCGGAAGGGCGTGGCCGCGAGCCAAGGGCTGCCGGCGAAAAGACACCGGCCGCGCACGAGGCGCGACCGGTGTTTTCAGGCTTAGAAGCTGAAGGCGCGGTCGCCGTCTTCGTCCTGGATGCGGGTGGGCAGGCCCATGCCGTTGAGCAGGTTGATGAAGGGTTTGGGCGCCAACTCTTCGATGTTGGCCATCTTCTTCACGTCCCACTCGCCGGTGGCGACCAGCATTGCTGCTGCGACCGGCGGCACGCCGGCGGTGTAGGAAATACCCTGGCTGCCGACTTCCTCATAGGCTTCCTTGTGGTCGGCCACGTTGTAGATGAAGACGGTCTTTTCCTTGCCGTCCTTCATGCCCTTCACGTAGTCGCCGATGCAGGTCTTGCCTTCGTAGTTCGGCGCAAGCGACGACGGATCCGGCAGCACCGCCTTGACGACCTTGAGCGGCACGACTTCGAGCCCTTCGGCCGTCTTGACCGGCTGTTCGGAGAGCAGGCCGAGGTTCTTCAGAACGGTGAAGACGTTGATGTAGTGGTCGCCGAAACCCATCCAGAAGCGCACATTCGCGCCATCCATGTTCTTCGCCAGCGAATGCACTTCGTCATGGCCGCAGAGATAGGCGCGGCGCGTGCCGACGACCGGCAGGTCGTAGTCCTTGCCGATTTCGAACATCTTGTTCGTCTGCCACTGGCCATCCTGCCAGGAATAGACGACGCCGGTGAATTCGCGGAAATTGATTTCCGGGTCGAAGTTCGTGGCGAAGTACTTGCCATGGCTGCCGGCATTGATGTCGACGATGTCGACGTCGGTCACCGTGTCGAGATATTCGTCCTTGGCGAGCTTGGCATAGGCGTTGACCACACCCGGGTCGAAGCCGGCGCCGAGAATGGCGGTGATGCCCTTCTCTTCGCATTCGGCGGCACGCTTCCACTCGTAGTTCCCGTACCACGGCGGCGTCTCGCAGATCTTGCCGGGCTCTTCATGAATCGCGGTGTCGATATAGGCAACGCCCGTATCCATGCAGGCGCGCAGCACCGACATGTTGAGGAAGGCGGTGCCGACATTGATGACGATCTCAGACTTCGTGGACGTGATGAGCGCCTTGGTCGCCTCGATGTCGAGCGCGTCGAGCGCATGGCCTTCGAGCACGCCCGGCTGTTTCATCGCCTTCTTCTCATGGACCGACGCGATGATCTTTTCGCACTTCGCCTTGGTGCGCGATGCGATATGGATGTCGCCGAGCACGTCGTTGTTCTGGGCGCACTTGTGCGCCACGACCTGTGCGACGCCGCCGGCGCCGATGATGAGCACGTTCTTTTTCATGTCGGGGGATATCTCCTTCTACCCGTTTGTCGCCTCAGGAGAGGCTCTGTTCGTAATCCGTGTAGGTGAATTCGCGGACTGTTCTGATGCTGCCATCCAGTTCGCGGATGGCGATCGCCGGCATTTTCACGCCATTGAACCAGTTCTTCTTGACCATCGTGTAGCCGGCCGCATCCTGGATGGAGATGCGGTCGCCGACCTTCAGCGGGTTCTCGAAATTGAACTCGCCGAAAATATCGCCGGCGAGGCACGACTTGCCGCAGACCATGGTGCGGTGCGGCCCGGTGTTCGGCGAAAGCTTGGCGTTTTCCCGGTAGATCAAGAGGTCCAGCATGTGAGCCTCGATCGACGAATCGACGATGGCGAGGTTCTTGCCGTTATTGAGCGTGTCGAGCACCGTCACTTCCAGCGTGGTGGACTTGGTGATCGAGGCTTCGCCCGGCTCCAGATAGACCTGTACGCCGTAGTCGCCGGAGAACCGCTTCAGCCGCTCGGCAAATTTTTCTAGCGGATAGGTTTCGCCGGTGAAATGGATGCCGCCGCCGAGGCTTACCCATTCGGCCTTCTTCAAGAGCGGCGCGAACTTCTCCTCGATCGTGCCGAGCATGCGGTCGAACAGGTCGAAATCGCCGTTCTCGCAATTGTTGTGGATCATGAAGCCGGAGATACGGTCCATCACCGGCTCGACCTGCTTCACATCCCATTCGCCCAGCCGCGAGAACGGGCGGGCCGGGTCGGCGAGATCGAAGGTGGAGGAGGAAATGCCGGGATTGAGGCGTAGGCCCCGCACGATGCCGGATGCCTTGTCGCCGAAACGATCGAGCTGGCTCACCGAGTTGAAGATGAGCTTGTCGGCGTGGCTGATGACCTCGTCGATCTCGTAGTCGGCATAGGCGACGGAATAGGCGTGCGTTTCCTTGCCGAAACGCTCGTGCCCGAGGCGCACTTCGTTGAGCGACGAGGAGGTCGTGCCGTCCATATAGTCGCGCATCAGATCGAAGACCGACCAGGTGGCGAAGCATTTCAGCGCGAGCAGCGCCTTGGCGCCGGAAAGGTCGCGCAGGCGCGCGATCTTTTCCATGTTGGCGATGAGCTTCGACTTGTCGATCAGATAATAGGGTGTCGTGAGGGACATGCTGGACCTGTCTTCTTGGCGGGTGGATTGGCGCCGGCCCGGCCGGCAGCGCGATAGCAACGCGCAAAGCGGAGGCGCAAACCTCCTGCTTCAAGCGGCTAAAAGGGGAGACCGATGTTACGGTATCGTTGTCCCGGCACGGCGATGTGACAGCGCCTTTGCGCTGTTGCCACGGTCGCGGTGTTTGAGCGGGAAAAGGGCAGGCAGGCGCGGTGCCTTCACGGGCTTGAACGAGCCCGTCGGCGAAACGGCATAAATGCCTGACTGTGCCGCAAGGGCACCCATCAAAAAGCGTTCTTCCGTTCGGGGGGCATTGATAGCGCCCATCCCCGATTGGAAGAGGGTGTGCCAAGACATGGCGTCCTCCCCAACCAGCAGATGAAACCTGCAAATAAAGTCGGCGCTCTCTAGCACGATGCCGCGGGAAATATCAATGCGCCTCTTTGTCCGGAATTTTTTCGCATCCCCTCTTGCACCTCTAGTCGCTAGAGGTCGTAGAACAGCCTCGACAGACTGAAGAGGATTGTATGATGTCCGATGTGAAAGAGACGCGTTTCCGGGTTGGCGGCATGGATTGCGCCTCCTGCGCCAGCAAGATCGACACGGCCGTGCGCCGCATGCCGGGGGTTTCGGACGTATCCGTTTCCGTGACCGCCGGCACCATGCGCGTGCAACACGACGTGACGAGCGACCTGGAGGCGATCCGTAAAAAAGTCTCCGGCCTCGGCTACGCAGTGACGCCGGCGGCAGTGATTGCCGAAAAGCCGGCAGCGAAGCACGAACACGGTCCCGGTTGCAGCCACGATCATGACCACGGGCACGATCACGACCATTCGCATGATCATGATGACCACGATCATGACCACGCCGGCCATGAGCACAAGCCGAAGGCTGCGGCCATCGAAGGCCTGCACGGCCACGATCATGGCCCGTCCGAAGGCCCATGGTGGAAAGGCAAGAAGGGCCGCCTGACTATCTTTGCCGGCGCGGCGCTGGTCATCGCCTACGGTCTCGGCCATCTCTTCCCGGCCATCGAGACCTATGCCTTTATCATCGCCATGTTCGTCGGCCTCGTACCGATCGCACGCCGCGCCATCATGGCGGCACTCGCCGGCACGCCGTTCTCCATCGAGATGTTGATGACGATCGCCGCCGTCGGCGCGGTGGTCATCAACGCCACCGAAGAGGCCGCCGCCGTCGTCTTCCTCTTCCTCGTCGGCGAGTTGCTGGAAGGGGTTGCAGCCGGCAAGGCGCGTGACAGCATCCGCTCGCTCTCCGCCCTCGTGCCGAAGACCGCACTCCTCGAAGAGAACGGTCGCACCAAGGAAGTGCCGGCCGAATCGCTCGCGGTTGGCGCCGTCATTCTGGTACGCCCCGGCGACCGCATTTCCGCCGATGGCGTGATCATCGACGGCGAGAGCGCCATCGACGAGGCCCCGGTCACCGGCGAAAGCACGCCGGTAAACAAGGAAATCGGCGACACCGTCTTCGCCGGCACGGTGAATGGCGATGCGGCGTTGCGCGTGCGCGTCACTGCTGCGGCTGCGGACAACACCATCGCCCGCGTCGTCAAGCTGGTCGAGGAAGCACAGGAATCGAAGGCCCCGACCGAACGTTTCATCGACCGCTTCTCCAGGTACTACACGCCGGGCGTCGTCGTCGTTGCGGCCCTCGTCGCGATCATCCCGCCGCTGTTCTTCGGCGGCGTCTGGAGCGAATGGGTCTACAAGGGTCTCGCCGTGCTGCTGATCGGCTGCCCCTGCGCGCTCGTCATCTCGACGCCAGCCGCCATCGCGGCATCGCTGTCCGCCGGTGCCCGCCGCGGCCTGCTGATGAAGGGCGGCGCGGTGCTGGAAGGCCTCGGCAAGCTCACGGCCATCGCCTTCGACAAGACCGGCACGCTGACCGAAGGCAAGCCGAAGGTCACTGATATCGTCGCCTTCGCACAACCGGCCGATGAAGTTCTGCGCCTCGCCGCCGCCCTCGAAGCCGGCTCCAGCCACCCGCTGGCGCTCGCCATCCTCGGCAAGGCCGCGGAAGACGGCATCGTGCCGCCGGTAGCAAGCGGTTCCCGGGCGCTCGGCGGCAAGGGCGTCACGGCCACCGTCGAGGGCAAGCAGGTCTTCCTCGGCTCGCCGAAGGCAGTTGCCGAACAGATCACGCTGTCCGATGAGGTTCAGGTCGCCACTGCTGCGCTCAACGACGACGGCAAGACCGTCTCCATGCTGGTCGTCGACGGCGTGCTCGTCGGTGCCATCGCCATGCGCGACGAGCCGCGCGCCGACGCGGCGGCCGGGCTCAAGGCGCTCAAGGATGCCGGCATCAAGACGATCATGCTGACGGGCGACAATGCCCGCACGGCAAAAGCCGTCGGCGCCGAACTCGGCATCGAGGTGCGCGCCGAACTGATGCCGGAAGACAAGCAGCGCATCGTCGGCGAATTGCAGCGCGAAGGTTATGTCGTCGGCAAGATCGGCGACGGCATCAACGACGCCCCGGCACTTGCCGCCGCCAATGTCGGCATCGCCATGGGTGGCGGCACGGATGTGGCGCTCGAAACGGCGGATGCCGCCATCCTGCACGGCCGCGTCGGCGACGTGGCGCTGATGACAGATCTCTCCAAGCGCACCATGCGCAACATCGTGCAGAACATCGTTCTCTCGCTCGGCCTTAAAGGTGTGTTCCTGGTGACGACCATCGTCGGCATCACCGGCCTCTGGCCGGCGATCCTCGCCGATACCGGCGCCACCGTGCTCGTCACCCTGAATGCGCTGCGTCTGCTGCGGCCGATCAAATGAAGCGCAGGACATTCATTGGTCTTGCAGGCGTGCTGGCCGCGATCGTCGGAGCGACGGTCGCGGCACAGGTTCCTGCAACGGAAAAGCCAAAGCAGCGCATCTTCGCCTTGCAGACGGTCGACGGCAAAGCCTTCGGCTCGGCCGATCTCGCCGGAAAACCCTATCTCGTCTTCTTCGGCTTCACCCATTGCCCGGATGTCTGCCCGACGGCGCTGTTCGAGCTGAGTGCATTGTTGAAGGACATCGGCCCGGCGGCGGATCGCATCACGCCGCTCTTCATCTCGGTCGATCCCGAGCGTGACACTGCGGAGCTTTTGAAACTCTACATGACCTCTTTCGATCCGCGCATCATCGCGCTCCGCGGCGATACGGCCGAGACGAAGGCGGCGGCGGATGCCTTTTCGGCCACTTACAAAAAGGTGCCGACAGCCTCGGACAGTTACACGATGGACCACACCGCCGGCCTCTTCCTCATCCGTGCGGATGGCCGGCTCCAGGGCATGCTGGACATGCACGAGCCGCGCGAAACGCAGCTCCAGAAGCTGAAATTGCTTGCAGCGTCCTAACGCGTGTCGCGCAAAAGTGTGCAGCGGTTTTGCGACAACGACACGCGAAAAATCAAGGGACTAAAGCGCAAGGAGCGAATCTGAATGATCGCGACGCGCTTTAGTCGTGCTCGTCGTGGCAAAGGTCGTGGTTGGCAAGCGCGCGGATGACATAGCAGTCGCGGACCTGATCGCTATGGCAATGGCTGGTGATGCGCACCAGCTCCGCCTCCAGCTTCTGCAGGCGCTCGATCTTGCGCCGGACCGTCGAAAGCTGTTCGGCCGCGATACGGTCTGCATCGTGGCAGGGGCGTTCCGGGTGCTGGCTGAGGTCGATCAGTTCGCGGATGGCGTCGATGGTGAGGCCGAGGTCACGGGCATGGCGGATGAAGGTGAGGCGATCGCGTTCCGAGTTGGAATAGCGCCGCTGGTTGCCCTCGGAGCGTTCGGCATGTGAAAGCAGGCCCATCTGCTCGTAATAGCGGATGGTCGGAACCTTGACGCCCGTGGTTTTGGAAAGATCTCCGATCGTCAGCATTGCGCGCCTCGTTGAATTGCCTGCCTCACAGATGTGCGGAGATCGTCGGCAAATCAAGCGCTCTCTGACCGCCACACGGCTTCGCGCGCCTGGAAAAGCTGTTCTGACGCTTTTGTGTCCGCTTCGTGATGGGTCGGCGAAAGAAACCGGCAATGAGGGGGTTGATGCTCGAGCGACTTGAGGTCTTAAGCTCGTTTGCAGTGGCTGGAGCCTCGGATTCGGGCACTGGAGACGGCATGAGGCCGATGGCAGCCATAAGATTAACGAAGTTCTAAGCAATCGCTTGGACTCTAAGCCTGAAATGCGTCGTTTGCCAAACGGCGCGCCAAGGATCCCTAACAACCGAAATCGACCCATGTTTGTGTTGCGCCACCGCCCCTTTCTTCAGAATGCCCGTCCACGCCTCTCGCTCCTCGCGCGGCTTGCCGCCGCGACCGTTGCCGGTGGCCTGCTCGCCGGCTGCGTGGCCATGGATGTGGCCTCGCTCGCCGAGGCGCCGCAGCTTTCCAGCAAGGTGAAGGCGGAGATGTCGAAGAAGAAGATGAGCCCGACCAGCCCCGTGCTGGTGCGCATCTTCAAGCAGGAAAGCGAACTGGAAGTCTGGAAGGTCAATGCCAGCGGCCAGTATGCGCTGTTCAAGACCTATCCGATGTGCCGCTGGTCCGGAAAGCTCGGGCCGAAGACGAAGAACGGCGACCGCCAGGCGCCGGAAGGGTTTTACCACGTCTCCGCAGGCATGCTGAACCCGAACTCGCAATATTATGTCTCCTTCAATCTCGGCTACCCGAACCGTCTGGAATCCGCACTCGGCTATACGGGTGAGGCGCTGATGGTGCACGGCGCCTGTTCGTCCTCCGGCTGCTACGCCATGACCGACCAGGGTGTCGGCGAAATCTACGCCATCGTGCAGAAGGCGCTGGATGGCGGTCAGGCGCGTTTCCAGGTGCAGGCCTATCCGTTCCGCATGACGACGGAGAACATGGCAAAGCACAAGGGGGATCCGAACATGCCGTTCTGGCGTACGCTGAAGGAAGGCTATGACGCGTTCGCCTTCACGAAGCGCCAGCCGAAGGTTTCCGTCTGCGGCAGCCGCTACGTCTTCAACAAGGAATTCGTCGACGGCGAACCGGACGATCCGCTGGCGCAGTGCCCGGCGGTCGTTGGCGGCTCCGAAGGCGACCTGATGGCGAAGATCGGCGCGGAGCAGAAGAAGCTGGATGCCGCCATTGCGACCACCACGACGGTCTCGAGCTTCGCCTATATGGACGGTGGTATGCATCCGAGCTTCCGCACGCTGCTGAAGCAGCAGGGGGCCAAGGGCCTTGCCGCCCGGATCTCGCGCACCAAATATCCTGTCAGCCGGCCCGAAGCTGCGCTGGCTGATCCCTATGAAGATTGACATGTGAGGTCTGTATTGACTGGTGAAAGCGTAAGCCGCCGATCCTTCCTGCTCGGCAGTGCAGGATTGGCAACCACTGTTCTGGCCGGCTGTACCACGCCGGTTCGCGAAAGGGTCGCCGTCGCGCCGGAGCCCGTCGATACCAGCATCTATGCCACCATGTACGGGCCGAAGCCGGACGAGCAGTTCCCTCTGCCGGCCATTCCCTATCAGAAGATCGACCGGCGCTTCTATCGCCAGATGGTACCGAACCCGACCGGCGAGCGGCCCGGCGTCATCGTCGTCGATACGGCAAACCATTTCCTCTACCTGACCTATGAGGATGGCCAGGCCATGCGCTACGGCGTCGGCCTCGGCCGCGCCGGCTTCGAATGGGCCGGCCGCGGCGTCATCCAGTACAAGCGGCAATGGCCGCGCTGGACGCCACCCGACGAAATGGTCGCCCGCCAGCCGGAACTGGAGCCCTACAGTGTGCGCAATGGCGGCATGGAGCCTGGCCTGAAAAACCCGCTCGGCGCGCGCGCCCTCTATATCTTCCAGAACAAGGAGGACACGCTCTATCGTATCCACGGCTCACCGGAATGGTGGACCATCGGAAAGTCGGTTTCCTCCGGCTGCGTGCGCATGCTCAATCAGGATATAGTCGATCTGTTCAACCGTGTGCAGAACGGCACGCCCATCGTGGTGCTCGGCGCGCCGGCCGTCGCTGCTGCCTATTGACCGCATACGATTTTCGCGCGTTATTGCGTACAATCATCGACCCGCCCCTTGAGCGGCGGGTCTGGTTGCGCACAAACGGAGACGCGATATCATGGCCGGGATCGAAACGCTTTTCACCAATGCCAAACTGGCGGATGGCTCGCTGAAGGACATCGGCGTTGCCGGTGGCCGCATCGTGTCGATCGAAGCGGCTGGCGCGACGTCTGGCGCTGCCGGGCAGGTGGATATCGCCGGTGCGCTGCTGGTTCCCGGTTTCGTCGAGGGCCATATCCACCTCGATACCAGCTTTTACGGTGATAAATGGATCCCGCACAAACCGTGCGCCAACGGTTTTGACGTACACGAGCGCGTGGCCTTCCAGGCCGAGAACATGGCCATTGCCGCTCCAATGGAGGAACGCGCCCGCAAGCAGCTCGAACTCTGCGTCGCCAACGGCTCCCTTCAGATGCGCAGCCACGTCACGGTCGATGGCTCGGTCGGGCTGAGGTCGCTGGAGACGATCCTGAAAATCCGTGAGGAATATCGGGATATCATCGACATTCAGCTCGTTGCCTTCCCACAAAACGGCATCCTGAAGAGCCCCGGCACGCCGGAGCTTCTCGACGAGGCGATCGGCCTCGGCGCCGATCTTGTGGGTGGTCTCGACCCTGCAAGCTTTGACCGCGATCTCAATGGCCATCTCGACGTGGTCTTCGGCGTGGCGGAAAAACGTGGCGTCGGCGTCGATATCCACCTGCACGATTTCGGCTCGCTCGGCGCCTTCACGGTGGAGGAAATCTGCGCCCGCACGCTGGCGCTTGGCATGCAGGGCAGGATGGCAATCAGCCACGCCTACGGCCTTGGCGATCTCGACGCGGATTCCGCCCGCCGCATCGGCGCAAAGATCGCCACTGCCGGCGTCTCGATCATGACCAATGCCCCCGGCGACCACGTCTTCCCGCCGGTTGCCCTATTGCGCGCGGAAGGCGTCAACGTCTTCGCCGGCAGCGACAACATCCGCGATTCCTGGTGGCCCTATGGTGATGGTGACATGCTGGGCCGCGCCATGATGATCGGCTACCGCTCCGGCTTCTACACCGACGAGGAGCTTTCGGCCGCCTTCGACGTGGTGACCGCAGCGAGCGCCAAGGCGCTCGGCCTCGAAGGCTATGGCATCGCGGTCGGCGCGAAGGCGGATTTCGTGGCGCTCGCCGCCGAGCATGTGCCGGAGGCGGTGGTGGCAGTGCCGAAGCCGCGCCGGGTGTTCAAGGCAGGGCGGCTGGTGGCGGAGAATGGGGCCATGATCCGCTGATTGAAAGAAAAAGGGCGCGCCGGCAGATGCTGGCACGCCCTTTCGTTTTACGGATCTGAAGCCTCTACGTCCGCGGCTTCAGGTTCTCGGGGTCGTACAGCGGCTTATAGCCGATGCTGACCACCTCGACCGGATAGGTTTCTGCAAAATACTCGATGTTCAGCTTGCGGCCTTCCTGGCAATAGGCCCAGGGCAGGTAGGCGAGCGCGATGTTCTTGCCGATGGTCGGGCCAAACGCCATGGAGGTCGTGTAGGACCGGCGGCCGAGATCGTCGATCAGCACCTCGCCGGTTTCCGGATCCATGACTGGCAGGTTGCCGAGCGGATAGCGCTTCACGCCGTTTTTGTCGGTGTTTTCGGTCATGACGAGTGTGCAGAGCATGGCGGGCTGATGATCGCGCGCCTTGTACTCCAGGTGCTTCGCCTTGCCGCAGAAGTCGGCTTCCTTGACCTTCGGGCGGGCGAGGTCCGCCTCGATGAGGTTGTACTGGGTGAGCAGATCGGCGTTCTGCAGGCGCAGGCTTTTTTCCATGCGGCGCGAGTTGGCATAGGTCTCGACGCCGAAGGCCATGACGCCAGTCGAACGCAGGGCATCCCAGACGGCGAGGCCATCCTCGTATTTCATGTGCAGTTCCCAGCCCTGCTCGCCGACATAAGAGATGCGGAACGCTGTCACGCTCTTGCCGGCGATCTCGATCTGCTTGATCGCGGCGAAGGCGAAATTTCCCTGGTCGAGACCGGCCGGGTCCGCCACCACCTTCTTCAGGTTCTCGCGGGCGTTCGGCCCCCAGATGCCGATGGTGATGTACTTTTCCGACGTGTCGGTGATGGTGACATCAAGGCCCCGGTCCTCGGCGACGCGCTTCATGTAGTGGAAGTCACGCGGGCCGGCGTCTGCGCCGTTCACCAGGCGGCAGCGGTCGGCCATGCGGAAGACCGTGAAGTCGGCGCGCACCATGCCCTCGTCGTCGAGGAAGTGGGTGTAGACACCCTTGCCGATATTGCCGTCGCCGCCGATCTTTGCAGCGCACAGCCATTCCAGCAGCTCGACATGGTCAGGGCCTTCGATGTCAACCATGTGGAAATGCGAGAGGTTGACGATGCCGCAATCCTCGCTCATCGCCAGATGCTCGGCATTCGAGACGCGCCAGAAGTGGCGGCTGTCCCATTCGTTCTCGCGCACCGGAACGCGATTGCCGTACTTCTCCAAAAGGTGCTCGTTGGCGGCGTAGCCGTGCGCACGCTCCCAGCCGCCGAGCTCCATGAAGTAGCCGCCAAGTTCCTTTTCGCGTTCATGGAAGGGCGAGCGCTTGGCGCCGCGGCCCGAGGCATAGGGTTCGCGGTTGTGTACGGCCGGGAAGTAGATTTTTTGGGCGGCCTCGTAGCTGCGGCCCTCGATGAATTCTTCCGTAAGCTGGTGCGGGTAGAAGCGGGAATAGTCGATCGAATTGTGGTCGATCTCGGTGCGGCCGTCCGTCATCCAGTCGGCGATCAGCTTGCCGTAGCCGGGGCCGTCCTTCACCCAGATGGCGACGCAATACCACAGGCCGCGCACCTTCTGGCTCTCGCCGCAGGAAGGGCCGCCGGCGGCGGAAACCTGCAGCAGGCCGTTGAAGGAATGGCCTTCGTTGTAGCCGAGCTCGCCGAGGATCGGCGTCAGCTCCATGGCCTTTTCAAGCGGCTCAAGAATCTGCTCCATGTCGAGGTCGCGCTGTGAGGGCGACAGGCGCGCCTCGTGCTTTTCCAGAATGTCGCGCGGGTGGCAGAGACGAGGATTGGTCTGTTCGTAGTAACCCCACTCGATCTGGCCGCCCTCGGTGGTCTTCGGGTCGCCAGTGTCCCGCATATAGGCGGAGTTGCCCTGGTCGCGCAGCAGCGGGTAGCCGATTTCCTTGCCGGTGCCTTCGAATTCGTTGTACGGGCCGAAGAAGGTCAACGGATGGTCGACCGGCATGACCGGCAGATCCTCACCGACCATTTCGGCGATCAGGCGGCCCCAGATGCCGGCGCAGACGATGACATGGTCCGCCATGATCGTGCCGCGATGCGTGACGACGCCCTTGATGCGGCCGCCCTCGACGATCAGCGACTGAGCCGGCGTGTTGCCGTAGACCTGCAGCTTGCCGGACTTTTCAGCGGCATCGACCAGCTTGCCCGCAACCGTCTGCGAGCGCGGCACGACGAGGCCGGCATCCGGATCGAACATGCCGCCCATGACCTGATCCTGTTCGATCAGCGGGAACATCTCCTTGATTTCGGCCGGCGAGACATAATGCGCGCGCGTTCCGAACGCCTTGGCGGAAGAAAGCTTGCGCTTGATCTCTTCCATCCAGGTGTCGTCGCCGGTGCGGGCGACTTCCAGGCCGCCGATGCGGGCGTAGTGGCCCATCTTCTCGTAGAAATCGATCGAGTACTGGGTGGTCCAGACCGACAGGAAGTCGTGGCTCGTCGTGTAGCAGAAGTCCGAGGCATGCGCCGTCGAACCGATGTCGGTCGGGATGCCCGACTTGTCGATGCCTACGATATCGTCCCATCCGCGCTCGATGAGATGGTGGGCGATGGACGCGCCCACGATGCCACCCAAACCGATGATGACGACCTTCGCCTTTTGCGGAAACTCTGCCATGTGCTGGACCCCGATGAAATATTGCGGCCGATTTTAGGGCCTCGTTCGGTGCCAGTGCAGCCTGTCTGCGACGGGGCAGCGACCAGTTCCGACAGTCGCCAAAACCGTCGCCCTGCGCCGGCGGCCCGACCCTAGCGGATCGCCCCTCCGGCGCAACGCTTTTTCTAGACGGTTATGCGGCCACGCCAAGCGGCTCGACCGCCTCCTTGTCCAGCACCGCCTGCACAGCCGGCCGCGCCTCGATCCGCCCTGCGAGCCCGCGCAGCACAGCCGGTATCTCGATGTCGCACATGGCGGCCCATCGCCGCATGACATAGAGAAAGGCGTCGGATGCGGTGAAATGCGCACCGAACAAATGGTCGCCTTCGACACGCGAAGCGATCCACTGGAATCGACGGGCAAGCGTTTCTGACAGCCACGCCTTTTCCTCTTCGCTTTCGCTGAAGAACAGCCGCACGAAGGGCTTTTGCAGTTCGGTGGAGATGAAGGCGAGCATTTGCAGGTGGCGCGTGCGGCCGAGCGGTCCGCCTGGGATAAGGCCATCGCCCTGCACGGCGATCCAGTCGAGCAGCGCGACGTTTTCGGTCAACAACATGCCGTCGTCGACGACGAGCGCCGGCACGTAACCGTTCGGATTGATCGTCTCGTAGCTGCTACCGTCCTCCAGTTTGTGCTGAAAAATATCGACCTTGTGCGGACGGAAGGGGAGGCCGGTTTCGTGTAGCAGGATATGGGCGGCCTGGCTGCAGGCGGTGGGGGTGTAATAGAAATCCATCTCTCGTCTCCTTGTTGATGAGGCGAGTGTGACGGCGATCCGCCAGGATGGTCAGAGGCAAACGCGCTGCCTTCGGGGCAAATGCGCCACTAATCGCCCAGGGTGCGAAGGCGATTGCGCTGGCGATACTGCGCGGGCGTCACGCCGACGCGGCGGCGGAAGAGTTTGCGGAAGAAGGTCGGGTCCTCGTAGCCGACGGCAACGGCGATCTCCTCGATGGCGGTCGGCTCGGTCTCCAGCATCTGCTTGGCCTCCTCGATGCGCATCGCCTGTACATAATCCACCGGCGCATATCCCGTTGCAGCCTTGAACTGCCGCTTGAAGGTGCGTTCCGCCATGCCCGAGCGTGCGACCATCGCCGTCACTGGATTTGTGGCCGCGTAGTTGTCGGCAAGCCAGGTCTGTACGTCGGCAATCGCCGCATTGCCGTGCTGGCGCGGTCGGACCATGGCGGCAAAAGGAAGCTGGCCATCGCCGCGATCACCGATGAGAAAAAGCCGGGCGATGCGCGCCGCTTCCTCCGCACCGCAGAAGCGGCCGATGAGATAGAGCGCCAGGTCCTGCCAGGATGAGGCGCCACCGGTCGTGATCAAGCGTCCGGCACGTCCACTGTCGCAGAGAATGCGCTCCGGACGGAATTTCACCGCCGGATAACGATCACGAAAAACGTCTGCCATGATCCAGTGTGATGCCGCCTCCGCGCCGTCGAGCAGGCCGGCCTCGGCCAGCAGAACCGCGCCGCTGCATGCCGAACAGACGAGTGCATCGACCTCGATATGTCGGCGAATCCAGCCGATCTCCTGCGTCCAGCGGCCTTCCGGCGACATGCCCGGATCGAGATGGATGTCGCAGATGATCACGATGTCGGCGGCGCCGTCCACGAGCCCCTGTTGCGGCGTCACGCGCAGGCGACTGCCCGTCTCATACACGCCTGTCTCGGCTGCTACGAGCGTCGGGCGAAGGCTGCGTAGCGCGCTTGGGCCACGGCCGGCTTCGCCCAGAACCTCGTGCAGGCCATAGGGCGCCATGGTGCCGCTCTCGGGAAGCGAAAGGATGGCAACGGTCAGGGGGCCGGTTGGTCTGGGTCGTGATGGCATCAGCGAGTTTGGCACATTTGCCCCGAATGTGTCGAGAATGTCTCTACACGGCAAAGGCAGGCCGCGTCATGCTTTCCTCATCATCAATCGCAGAAGAGAGAACGTCATGGGCATCGAACAGGGAACCGTCGACATCACGAAAACCTTTGCCGCACCGGTCGCAAGCGTCTTTGCGGCTTGGTCGGAAGAAGCGGCGCAGCAGGCCTGGGGTGATCCCGGCCCGGATTGGCAAATGCATTTCGAGCGCTTTCGTTTCACGGTCGGCGAAAGCGACATCTACCGCTTCGGGCCAAAAGACGGCCCGATTTACCTGAATGAAAACCACTATCTGGAGATCACTCCAGATAACCGCATCGCCTATGCCAGCACTTTGCGGGAAGAGGGTGTGCTCACTTTCGCCGGCACGGTTGTCGTGACTTTCGCGTCCGCGGAGGGCGGCACGCGCATGCGTCTCATCGAGCAGGGCCTTTATTTCGACGGCCGTGACAAGGCGGACGATCACCGCGCAGGCTGGCGGGCCATGCTGGAGGCGATGGATTCGTACCTCCAGCAAGGCGCGCACCTAGCCGGGCGCTAAAGGTGTGCCCGTAGGCCTTCGGGCGGCGGATTGAAGAAATCGTCCGCCAGTCCATTCTCGTAGATGACCGGCGCGGCGCTGAACTCTTCCTCGGAGACGTCGTCGAGCGTGCCGGCATTGATGCAATAGAAATGCCCCATGAAGTCTTTGAGATAGCCGCGCGAAAAGGGGCGGATGCCGCAGCGCTTGCAGAAATAGTGGTCGACGTCGCCCTCCGGCCAGCCGGATTTGTCGGCGCGGTAGCTGACGAGGTGGTCTTCGCCGGAAATCAGCCTGAAATCCTCGCGCTTCGTGAAGGTTTTCAGCATGCGCGTGCGCCGGCAGAAGGAGCAGTTGCAGCGCCGGAGGCCCTCATCGAAGTCGAGCACGCATTCGTAGCGGATGGCGCCACAATGGCAGCTGCCGTGATAGGTCTTCTTCATCGGTTCCTCCTCAGGCCTGATTTTGCAGGGTGTAGGCGATGAGCCGGTCGAGGCATTCGCCCCAGCCCTCGGCATGGCTGTCGCGGGTTTCGACCGTATCGAAGGGTGTCTGCGCAAAGGTCAGCCGCGTCCTGGTCCCCAGATCGTCAAAGGTGACGGTCACCAGCGTGTCCGGCCCGTCCTCCCCGGTCCAACGGAACGTGAAGACGATGCGGCGGTTCTCGACGATCTCGCGATAGGTGCCGCCCATCGGGTATTCCTCGCCCTCCGGCGACCGGATGACGGCCGACCAGGCGCCGCCGGGGCGAAAGTCCATACGAATGGAATGGGGCGTGAAATCCTTCGGCCCCAGCCAGCGGGCCATGTGCTCCGGCGAGGTCCAGACCTTGAAGACGAGTGGGCAGGGCGCGTCGATCAGGCGCTCGATGACAAGGCCGATCGGCTCGGCGGGTTTGGCGGTCTGCTGCATGGTCTTCCTCCTCAGCTCTTCTTGTCCCGGTCGCCGGCCTGCAATTCCTTGAGATAGTCGTCGAGCCGGTCGAAGCTCGCCTCCCAGAAGTGTCGGTAGTTGGAGATCCAGCCGTTTGCGTCCTTCAGCGGCGTGGCCTCCAGATGGCAGGGGCGCCACTGGGCGGTGCGGCTGCGCGTGATGAGGCCGGCGGTCTCCAGCACCTTCAGGTGCTTCGAGACGGCGGGGAGGCTCATGGCAAAAGGGGCGGCGATTTCGTTGACTGTCGCATCCCCTTCGGAAAGTCGTGCGAGGATCGCCCGGCGTGTCGGGTCCGCGAGAGCGGCGAAGGTCAGGCTCAACGGGTCGCTCACATCATTTTTCCATCAGGTTAATTAACTTATGAGTTTAATACTGCCGCCAACCCGATCCGTCAAGCCCGGCCGCGACTTGACAGGGGAGGGGGCCGCTGCGATCGATCGTGGCGGCAAGGGAGATTTCTTGATGAGCGACAGCGCGGCCACGTCCGCCGATCTGCCGGAACAGCCCGGCCACGGCGTGCCCTTCGGTGAGGCGTTGCGTGTGTGGGCGCGCGTCGCGGCCCTCAGCTTCGGCGGCCCGGCAGGGCAGATCGCGGTCATGCACCGCATCGTCGTCGATGAAAAACGCTGGATCGGCGAGAGCCGTTTCCTGCACGCGCTGAACTACTGCATGCTGCTGCCCGGGCCGGAGGCCCAGCAGCTCGCCGTCTATATCGGCTGGCTGATGCACCGTACGGCGGGTGGCCTTGCCGCCGGCCTGCTGTTCATCCTGCCGGGTTTTCTCGCAATCCTGGCGCTGAGCTACATCTACGTCATCTTTGGTGATGCGAGCGTGGTCGAGGGCCTGTTCTTCGGCCTCAAGGCGGCGGTGCTGGCGGTGGTCGTGCAGGCGGTGTTCCGCATCGGCAGCCGCGCGCTGGCCAATCCGGCGATGATCGCCATCGCCATAGGTGCTTTCATCGCCATCTTCGCCTTCAAGATGCCGTTCCCGCTCATCGTTCTCGTTGCTGCCATTGTGGGCTATCTAGGCTCGAAATCCGGGTCGCGGCTTTTCCGCACTCTGGGCGGTCATGCGGCCGCCAGGGGGGCGTGCTTCAGGATCGTGATTCGCTGCTTGGCGAGGCGACGCCTGCCCATGCCCGTCCCAACCTCGCCTGGTCTCTGAAGATTTCGGCTGCACTTCTCTGTCTCTGGCTCGGGCCTGTCCTGCTGATCTGGTTTTTCGCTGGCGGAAACAACGTCTTCGCAGAGATCGGCACCTTCTTCAGCAAGATGGCGGTCGTCACCTTCGGCGGTGCCTATGCGGCGCTCGCCTATGTCGCGCAGGAAGCGGTTCAGCACTATGGCTGGCTTAGCCCCGGTGAAATGCTCGATGGGCTCGGCATGGCCGAGACCACGCCGGGACCGCTCATCATGGTGCTGCAATTCGTCGGTTTCCTCGGCGCCTATCGAAATCCGGGCAGTCTCGACCCGATGACGGCCGCGACGCTGGCCGCGATTCTCACCACCTGGGTCACCTTCGTGCCGTGTTTCCTCTGGATCTTCCTCGGCGCGCCCTTCATCGAAAAACTGCGCGGCAACGTGGCCCTCTCAGGGGCCATGTCGGCCATAACCGCGGCCGTCGTTGGCGTCATCCTCAATCTCGCGGTCTGGTTTGCCGTGCACACGCTCTTTGCCGATGTGACGGTGTTTGCCGCCGGGCCGCTGCATGTCGAGATGCCGGCCGTCGCGACGATCATCCTGCCCGCGGCCCTGCTTGCCGCCGCGGCTGCCTTCGCGCTCTTCCGTCTCAAGGCCTCGGTATTGCTGACGCTCGGCCTGTGCGCCCTCGCCGGGATGGCCTGGACGCTGCTGGTCGGCTGAGGCATCAGGAAATCACGTTGCGTATGAAGCGCACGGTTTCGGTGCCGGGATTGGCATAGGCGTAGCTCCGGTCGGTGCCGTAGACGGCGAAGGTGCCGGCCGCATAGCTCTTCGCTGTGCCGGATAGCTCCAGCTGCAGCGTGCCTTCCGTCACGAACACCATCTCATGCCAGCCTGCGGGATCGGGCTCGGCCTCATAACGCTCGCCGGGTCCCAGCGACCAGAGCCACATCTGTGTCTCCTTCGTCGCCGGCGCCGAGCCGAGCAGCACTGCGGTGCTTTCAGGATCCGTCCCTCGCCACGTCACCTCGTTGATCTCGGCGGAGGGGGCTTGGGCGGAATCCCGCACCAGATCGACGAAGCCGACACCGATCGCGCCCGCGAGTTTGTCCAGGCTGGACAGGCTGATATTCGCGTCCCCCCCTTCGAGGGCAACGATCATGCGCCGGCTGATGCCGGAGGCTTCCGCCAGCGCCGCCTGGCTGAGGCCCGCTGCCTGCCGCAGGCGCCGCAGATTGCCGGAGACATGGGCGAGTACGTCGCCGCGTTCTTGACTGTGCAGTATATTGCTCATATCGTCCCGATATTGAATGGGCGGCGCTGCCGCATGCTGCCTTCTAACCCGAAAGGACCCGGCCATGAAGATACGCGATTTCGGCGTTGAAATCTGGATGAACCAATACGAGAACCACTGCGAGTTGAACCTTGCGGAAACCTGCGTGGAATCGCTGACGGTTGCTGAACTCCTCGATATGGCCGGCAAGCGCGACGACATCCTCGCGGAACTCCTGCCGATGAAGCTGACCTACGGCGCCATCGAGGGCAGCGAGCGGCTGCGCAGCCTCATCGCCGGCATGTACGAAAAACAGGCGCTGGAAAACGTCGTCGTCACCCACGGCGCGATCGGCGCCAATGCGCTGGTACACGAGACGCTGGTGGAACCGGGCGACCGGGTCATCTCGGTCCTGCCCACCTACCAGCAGCACTATTCCATCCCGGAAAGTTTTGGCGCGGACGTGCAGCTTCTGAAGCTGACGGCCGAGCAGGGCTTTCTGCCGGATCTCGCGGAATTGCGCCGGCTCGCGACGCCCGGCACCAAGCTCATCTGCCTCAACAACCCGAACAACCCGACCGGCTCGCTGATGGATCGGGAGTTCCTGCTTGAGGTCGTCGAGATCGCGCGGGGCTGCGGCGCCTGGATCCTCTGCGACGAGGTCTATCGCGGCACCGACCAGGAGGGCGACGGTATCACCGCCTCGATCGCCGACCTTTACGAAAAAGGCATCAGCACGGGCAGCATGTCGAAGACCTATTCTCTGGCGGGGCTTCGCCTCGGCTGGATCGTCGGTCCGAAGGACCTGCTCGCCGCCGTGTCGATCCACCGCGACTACAATACGATCAGCGTCGGCATGCTGGACGATCATTTCGCCGCCATCGCGCTGGAAAACCGCGACAAGATCCTCGCCCGCAGCCACGCCATCACCCGGACCAATCTGGCCATCCTTGCCGAATGGGTGGACGGCGAACCGCTGATCTCCTGGGTGAAGCCGAAATCGGGTACGACGGCATTGTTGAAATACGATCTGCCGCTCACCTCGGAGGCTTTCTGCATCAGGCTCCTGGAACGTACCGGCGTCATGCTGACACCCGGCAGTGCCATGGATATGGAGGGGCACCTGCGCATCGGCTACACGAATGGCGAGGGCGTGCTGCGCGAGGGTTTGAAGCGGATTTCGGCCTTTTTGGCAGAGGAACGGGCCGTTTTTTTGGCGGCCTGATAGCTGGTTTTCCGCCCGTTTCCTGAATAAAAGCTTAAAAGACCCATGCATCAATCGCATGGGTGACGTGCCGGCTTAGCGCTGTTCCGCATTGCAGCATAAAGCTATAAAGCGGGCATCGAAAGACGCGGCGCCACGGACCGGTGCCGAACAGAGAGCCTCACGAAAGGGGATCATCATGAACATGGCACGTTCCTTCAGCAATTGGCGCAAGTACCGTCAGACCATCAACGAACTCGACCGCATGAGTGCACGCGAACTGCGCGATCTCGGCATCGAGCGCTCGGAAATCAAGTCGGTCGCCCGCGCCGCCGTCGGTTTCTGATCGACAGCCGTCATACGGAAGAATTTGAAGACGCCCGCCCCTCGGCGGGCGTCTTCGCATATGCGAAGAGTTGTATCCGAAACAGGATTGGTTCGGGAAGTTGAGATATTCGATAAGCGCATAACGCATGGCTGCATTGCAAAACGATGCCTATGAAATGATCAAGAATCGAATATAGTCATATTTATCGAAGCAACGTACCTCCTCCCACGAAGCTTCGATGTTGCAGAAGGCCCACTCCTCCTCCCAGGGCCGACTGCGGGAATGGCGACACTCCTCCTCCCAGTCGTCATTCGGTTCTATCGGAAAGCCTGCCGCACCTCCTCCCGCGGCGGGCTTTTCCATTTCTGGACCCTCGTTCTCTCAAAATGAAAAAAAGGCCGCGGAAACCACGGCCTCTCGAAATTTACAGGGCGAAGACGCTGTCAGGCGACGCTTCTGAGGATCGGCGCGTCGGCATGTTGGGCCTTGGGGATCTGTTTCAGCACTTCCAGCGCCAGCGCCCGGGCGTTTTCCTGCGCCTTGTCGAGATTGCTGACGCGTTTTGCATCCATGGTGTAGAGCGTCCCGCCGCAGCCGAACATGTCGCGGAAAGCGGCGCGTTCGATGATCGGCGTTTCGAGCAGGTGCACCCGGCGGGCAGCGAGCAGGTCCTTTACGGCCGTCATGGCGCGCGTCGTCACCATGGAGTTGACGCGGGTCAGCACGACCGAATGACGGATACGGATATCGGCCTTGTCTTCGAGATATTGCAGCAGCTCGATGACATTAGCGCCGCCCTGCGCATCCATGGCGGAGCCCTGCACGGGGATGAGCACGTAGTCAGCATATCCGACCGCCTTGGCAAGCAGCGAACTACGCGAACCGGGCAGGTCGATCAAAACGAAATCGGCGCGGGCCTTCTGCTCCTGGAGCTGGCGGTCGATCGTGCTCATGGTGACGTAGGGCACGACGCTCAGGCGGTTGCCGAGCAGGCCCTCGGAATTCTCATGCCAGCGGGTGATCCAGTGCTGCGGGTCGGCGTCGAGCACCGAGACGCGGAAGCCGAGGCGGGCAAGCTCGGTCGCAAGCAGCAGCACGGCGGTGGTCTTGCCGGCGCCGCCCTTGGTGTTGGCGAAGGTGATGACAGTCATGATGGTCCCCGGATCGGTTCGTGAGCCGGTCATCGCTCCTGAAACTGCACCCTGCATGGTGCTTTGTCATCCTCAGTCAGTATGGTTAATGCCCGGTAAAAATCGGAACGGTCCGCGTATAGTTTCGGGCAAAAACAAAAGGATAGGGTGCTAGCACCTATCGCCGGCGGTCTGCGGCGAGGATCTCGCGGGCGAGCTGTTCCAGTGGCACGATCCGATCGACACCGCCATGCGCGATCGCCTCTTTCGGCATGCCGAAGACCACTGAAGTCGCCTCGTCCTGCGCGACGGTATAGGCGCCGGCCTGGTGCATCTCCGCCATGCCGCGCGCGCCATCGTCGCCCATGCCGGTCATGATGACGCCCATCGCGTTGCCACCGGCCGAACGGGCAGCGGAACGGAAGAGCACATCGACGGACGGCCGGTGACGGGAGACGAGTGGGCCTTCGCGCACCGCGACGTGGTAGCGCGCACCTTGCCGCTCCAGCATCATGTGTTTATCGCCGGGCGCGATCAGCACATGGCCGCGCAGCACCGGATCGCCGTGCACGGCCTCCTTGACCTCGACTTCGCACAGGCTGTTCAGCCGTTTGGCGAAGGCGGCGGTGAATTTCTCCGGCATGTGCTGGACGATGACGAGACCGGGCGAGTTTGCCGGCAACTGCTCGAGCATGACGCGGAGCGCCTCCGTGCCCCCGGTGGATGCGCCGACGCAGGCGACCATTTCTGTCGTCTTCGCCATGGCGCGGCCGCTTGGCGGTGGCAGCACGGCATCGGCGGTCAGTTTTGTCGTCGGGCCTGAAGGCACGGCGGCTCGTCGGTGAGAGCCGATGCGGGCGATGGCGGCACCTTTCACCGCCTCGCGGATGCGCATGCCCGATTCGGCAAGATGGTCGGCCGCACCGATCTTCGGCTTCAGGATGATATCGACGGCGCCAGCCTCCAGCGCCTGCATCAGCGTTTCGGAGCCTTCCTCGGTGAGCGAAGAGCACATGACGACGGGGATTGGCCGCTGCGACATCAGCTTGCGCAGGAAGGTGATGCCGTCCATGCGCGGCATTTCCACGTCCAGCGTGATGACGTCGGGGATCTCTTCCTGGATCTTCTTGGCCGCCATGAACGGATCGGAGGCCGCCGCCATCACCTCGATCTCCGGATCCTGCTCCAGCACATGGGTCAGCGCCTGGCGCACGCTTGCCGAGTCGTCGATGATGAGAACGCGGATTTTCTTGACCGGAAGGGGCATCAGATCTTCTTGAAAACCGTGTTGGCGACCTGGCGCACCGGCAGGGTGATGCCGGTGACCGTCTCGGAGTGACCCACATAGAGGAAGCCGCCGGGCACGAGGCAGTCACACAACCTGGACAGCACCTTTGCCTGAGTCGGCTTGTCGAAATAGATCAGCACGTTGCGGCAGAAGATCATGTGCATGGGCTCGCCCACCTTGTAGGCGCTATCCATGAGGTTGAGCCGCGCAAAGCCGACCGTCGAGCGCAGGCTCGGATGGATACGCACCTCGCTGCGCGCAGCATCCCTGGACGTCATGACATATTGGCGCTTCATGTCGGCAGGGACGGGGTCGATCATATCGCGCGGATAGACACCACGTCGCGCCGCTTGCAGCACGTCGGTCGAAAGATCGGTGGCGAGGATGCGGTAGTCGAGACCGGATTGGCCATCGATGAAATCCTGCATCACCATCGCCATCGTATAGGGTTCGGCGCCGATCGAGCAGGCGGCACTCCACAGCCGCAGCCGTTTGTGGCCGGCCGCGACGATTTCCGGCAGGCCGGTTTCGGTCATGTAGTCGAAGTGTTTCGGCTCGCGGAAGAAGTCGGTCTTGTTGGTCGTCACGGCATCGATGAGGAAGATCGCCTCCTTGTCGATGCCGCCACGCTTGAAGAGATAGTCGCAATAGTCGTTGAAGTTGGTGATGCCGGTCGCCCGGAGCCGACGCCGCAGGCGGCCTTCCAGCATCGTCAGCTTCGTTACCGGCATCTTGATACCGCTATAGTCATAGATGTAGCGCGACAGGGCGTCGAAGTTCCGGCTGCTCAAGCCGTCGTCCACCCTTTGCGTGCGCAATGCTGCTCCCACGCCTGTTCTCCTGAAATTATGCCGTGGCGGCGAGGCGATTGGCGCTGCCCATCATCGCGACTTCCGCGCCCGAGAACAGGCGCGCAAGATCGACGATGACGACAAAGCCGCCGTTCCGGCGCACCACGCCGGCAATGTAGTCGGATCGCCAGCGCACGCCGATATCCGGCGCGCCCTCGATTTCCTCTTCGCGGAAGGGGATGACCTCGAAGACCCGGTCGGCGACGAGGCCAAGCGTGAGGGTCTTGTCGCCCATCGGCACATCGAGCACGAGGGCTCGCGTGTGCGGCGTCTTCTCCGTCTTCGTCATGCCGAGACGAAGACGGAGATCGATGACCGGCACACCCTGGCCCCGCACATCCCGAAGCCCGAGCAGGTAGTCCGGCCCGTGCGGGATCTTGAAGGCATCCTCATGGTCGAGGATTTCCCGCACCACCGAGACCGGCACGGCAAAGACCTCGTTGTCGAGACTGAATGTGACGAACTGGGATTCGGAGGACGTGCCGGCCATGATTATGCGCTCTCCCTGAAGTCTGCGTCGTCGGCATCTGGGCCGCCCATCGACATGTCGAGGGCAAAGCCGCGGGCGCGAGCCTGCTGGCTGTTGACGCTGTTGTCGGATTTGCGAATCTGCACGTTGACGGACTTGGCGGCCGGGCGTGCCGGCACCTGTGCCGGGCGGCGCTGGGCAACCATCGGTGCGCTGGAGGCGCGGTCGACGCGGAAGAAGGCGATCGAGGTTTGCAACTCCTCAGCCTGGGCCGCCAGCTCTTCCGAGGTGCCGGACATTTCTTCCGAGGCGCCGGCATTCTGCTGGGTCACCTTGTCGAGCTGCTGGATCGCTTCGTTGATCTGCGAGGCGCCGATATCCTGCTCGCGGCAGGCGGCGGAGATCTCGGAGATCAGTTCGGCGGTCTTGCGGATATCCGGCACCAGCCGGGTCAGCATTTCGCCGGCCTCGGTGGCAACCGAGACGGTCGTGCCGGAAAGCGCGCTGATTTCGGAAGCGGCCGCCTGGCTGCGTTCGGCGAGCTTGCGCACTTCGGAAGCGACGACCGCAAATCCCTTGCCGTGCTCGCCGGCACGAGCTGCCTCGACGGCAGCGTTGAGGGCGAGCAGGTCAGTCTGGCGGGCGATTTCCTGAACGATGGAAATCTTCTCGGCGATGGTGCGCATGGCGACGACCGCGCGACCGACGGCCTCGCCCGAGGCTTCGGCATCCTTGGCGGACTGGCGGGCGATCTTTTCCGTCTGGGCGGCGTTGTCGGCGTTCTGCTTGATGTTGGATGCCATTTCTTCCATCGAGGCGGAGGCCTCTTCGGCGGACGAAGCCTGTTCGGTTGCGCCCTGCGAAAGGGTTTCCGAGCTTGCGGAAAGCTCCTGGCTGCCCGACGACACGTTGTCGGCGGCCGACAATGCGTCGGAGACGACGCCCCGCAGGCGCTCGACCATGCTGGCGAGCGACAGGCCGAGTGTGTCCTTGTCCGAAAGTGGCTTCGGCGTCACGGTCAGGTCGCCGTTGGCGATCTGGTCGGCAATCGATGCGGTGTTGCGCAGGTTGCCGGTCATGACGTTGATCGTATCGACCAGATCCTTGATCTCGTCATTCGTCTTGATCTCGATATTCTGGTTGAGGTCGCCGATGGCGACGGCGGCCGTGGCGGCTTGGATCTTGCGCAGGCCATTGTTGATGCCGAGCGCGATCCAGGCGGCGGCGCCAACGGCGAGCAGCAGGGCGGCGCCCGAGATCGTCAGGATGAGGTTGCGCGTGCTGGCGTACTGCTCGTCGGTGTCGTGGTCCGCCTTCGTCATCAGCGCCTTGTTGGATTCGATGCGCCCGTTGATTGTCTCTTCGATTTCATCCATCAGGCGCCGGCCTTCGCCGGTCACGATGCGGATCGCCTCCGTCGAATTGCCGGATGCGACGAACGAGCGGAGCTGGTCGTCAACGCGGATAAGCTGCTTTTCCTTCTCCGCGACCGCCTGCCATTGCTCGATGGCGGCGGGGTCGGTCGACAGATCGATCAGGGCCTTGAGTGTTTCCTCGAAGCGCAGCCTGTTGCGGTTGCTGGATTCGGTGTGGGTCGCGATGTCCTGCTGGTTCGTGGCGGTGGCGAGGTTCATCTGGGCGCGCGCCAGGCGAAGCTGGTAGTTGGCGAGGTTCTGCGCGGTCTCGAGGCGGGCGGACGGACCCGCGATCATATCGGAAATCGCCTGGTTGAGCGAGGACAGGCTCATGATGGCGTAAGCGGACGTGCCGGCCATCATCAGAATGATGACGCCGAAGGCAATGGCAAGTTTCAGTTTGATCGTAAGGCGCATTTCGAAGGGGCTCCTTTGGTCTCAGATGCCGTCTGGTGGCAAGGCGGTCCGCAATGCGGCGCCCGTTATGCAAGAAGACCGATACATTCACCCTTCCGCGGGCCGCGTCAGCGACCCTTAAACCGGCGCTACACGCGCCGGGTCGATGTCGCGGCGCACCCGTTGCCGGATGCGCCGCGGTTGTTCTGGATATCAGGCGCTGGCGCGGAAATCCGCGTCGTCGGCGTCCGGACCGCCCATCGACATGTCGAGGGCGAAGCCATTGCCGCGCGTTGCCTTGGCGCCTGTCGGTGCCGGGCGGTAGGCCGGGGAAGCGGCCGGGCGCTTGGCGGTAACAGGTGCGGCCATCTTCGCCGCCGTCGCCCGCAGTTTGCCGGCGTGGTTGGGCTGTTCTCTCCGCGACGCGTTGTCGACGCGGAAGAAGGCGATGGATGCCTGGAGCTCTTCCGCCTGGGCGGCAAGTTCTTCCGAGGTGGCGGACATCTCTTCCGAGGCGCCGGCATTCTGCTGGGTCACCTTGTCGAGCTGCTGGATTGCCTCATTGATCTGCGAGGCGCCGATATCCTGCTCGCGGCAGGCGGAGGAGATCTCCGAGACCAGTTCGGCAGTCTTGCGGATATCCGGCACCAGCCGGTTCAGCATCTCGCCCGCTTCAGTCGCGACGGAGACCGTCTCGCCGGAGAGCGCACTGATTTCTGCTGCGGCCGCCTGGCTGCGTTCGGCGAGCTTGCGCACTTCCGAGGCGACGACGGCAAAGCCCTTGCCATGTTCGCCGGCGCGTGCCGCTTCCACGGCTGCGTTCAAGGCGAGCAAGTCTGTCTGGCGGGCGATTTCCTGGACGATGGAAATCTTCTCCGCGATCGTGCGCATCGCCGTGACGGCGCGGCCGACGGCTTGGCCGGAGGCTTCCGCGTCCTTGGAAGACTGGCGGGCGATCTTTTCGGTCTGTGCGGCGTTGTCGGCGTTCTGCTTGATGTTGGAGGCCATTTCTTCCATCGAGGCGGAGGCCTCTTCGGCGGAGGACGCCTGTTCGGTGGCACCCTGCGAAAGCGTTTCCGAGCTTGCCGACAGTTCCTGGCTGCCGGAGGAAACGTTGTCGGAGGCCGAAAGCGCATCGCCGACGACGCCGCGCAGGCGGTCGATCATCGTGTTGACGTGGCCGAGCAGGTCGCCGATCTCGTCGCGGTTGGTTATCTCAGCCGTCTTGGTCAGATCTCCTTCCGCGACATCACGGACCGCGCCGATGGCGCGATTGAGACCGCGGCTGATGGTGAGTGAGATCCACACGGCTGCAATGACAGCCACCAGGAAGGCAGCGGCAGCGACGGCGATCATGATCATGCGGGTCGAAGCGTACTGTTCTTCGGAGGAGATACCTGCCTCTTTCAAACGGCCGCGCTCCAGCGCGATGATCTCTTCGAGCAGCTTGTCGATCTCGGCAACGGTGGCGCGGTTTTCGGTGACCGAGATTTGCAGCGCGCCGGCGATGTTACCCATCTTGGCCAACGCGCGGATACGGTCTTCCTGCTTGTTGTATTCGGCATCCAGCGTGCGCACCTGGTTCCAGATAACCCGACCTTGTTCCGTCGCCTTGGCTTCGGCCGCCGAAAGGGCGTCCCCAAAACCGATGCGATGGGCGTCGCTCTTGTCGAGCGCGTCCTTGGCTTCATCGGGGTTGGCGGCGAGCAGCAGGTTTTTCTGCTGGCGGATTTGCTGGAGTTGCTCGCTATAAATCGTCATTGCCAATTGCAGGCGCTCGGACGGGCCGGTCAGGATGCCGTCGAGCGTGTTGTTCAGCGTCCCAAGGCTGAGGATACCGTAGGTGGCCGTGCCGCAAAGCATAAGGATGAGGAAGCTATAGGCCAGAACCAGCTTCGATTTAATTGTCATGCGCATTGAAATATCTCCTCAAAAAATTGGTGAGAAACGCTTGTTTGACTGGTTCAGTGCTCGTGCCGGAAGGTGAAGATCGCGTGTATATTGGGCACGATGATGAAGTCACTGTCGCGCTTGACCAGGCAGTCGATATAGTCCGCCCGCCAGCGCATTCCGACGCTGGGCGGTGGTTCGCTGGCTGTCTTGCTCAAGGTCGTCACCTCGTTGACCTTGTCGGTCCGCACGCCGATCAGCACGGGCTCGCCGTCCAGTTCGAGTTCGATGACGATGATGCGGCTGTCATTGGTAACCGTTGTCGCTTCCATGCCGAACGCAATGCGAATGTCGGCAAGCGGAATGACGCGTCCCCGGAAATTCAGGATGCTGGCGACGAAGGGACGAGCCCCCGGCACAGGCGTTTCAGGCAGGAGGTCGAGAATTTCCCGCACCATGACCGCTTCGATGGCGAAGGTTTCCCCGGCGATGTCGAAGGTCAGGACCTCCAGTTCGTCGTTTTCGTTCCAGTTGACGGCGTCAACCTTTTTCAGAGTCTGGTTCATCCTGCCGCGCGCAATTGCGCCTCCCGCTGTTGTCCGGCGCTGACCAGGTGGGCCACGTCGAGGATCAGCGCGACACTGCCATCGCCGAGGATGGTCGCACCCGAGAAGGTCGCAATATCATGGTGCAGTTTGGACATGGCCTTGATGACCGTCTGGTGATCGCCGATGATCTGATCGACGACGAGGCCGACGCGCTCGGTGCCGGTCGAGATGACGACGATCTTCTGGTAGGGGTCGGGCTGGGTGCCGGTGCGAAACTGGTCGCGCAGGCGCAGGAACGGCACGAGGCTGTCGCGCACCGAGATGAAGCTGCGGCCGTGCGAGCGAAGGTCGTCTTCGAGCGACAGTTCGAGGCATTCCTCGACCGCCGAGAGCGGGATGACGTAGCAGCCCTGGCCGACGCGCACGAGAAGCCCCTCGATGATGGCGAGCGTCAGCGGAATGCGCAGCGAGACTTGCGAGCCTTCTCCCGGGTTGCTGGTGATGTCGATCGCGCCGCGCAACGCCTCCACCGTCTTCTTCACGACATCCATGCCGACGCCGCGGCCGGAGAGGTTGGTGACGGTTTGAGCGGTGGAAAACCCCGGCTGGAAGATCAGCTGGAGCAGGTCCTGGTCGGTGAGGGCTGCACCCGGCTGGATGATGCCCGAGGCTTCCGCCTTTGCGCGCACCCGCTCGCGGTTGATGCCGCGGCCGTCGTCCTTGATGGTGATGATGACCTCGCCGCCCGTCTGGTGCGCCGAGAGGATGACCTTGCCCTTGGCGTCCTTGCCGGCAGCGAGGCGCTCTTCCGGCTGTTCGAGGCCATGGTCGATCGAGTTGCGCACGAGGTGCACGAGCGGGTCGGCGAGGCGATCGATGACCGTCTTGTCGACTTCCGTGGTCTCGCCCTCGGTGATGAGTTCGATCTCCTTGCCCGTCTCGCGCGACAGATCGTGCACGAGGCGGCGGAAGCGGCTGAAGAGGCTGGCGACCGGCATCATGCGCAGCACCATCATCGTGTCGCGCAATTCGCCGGACAGCCGCTCGATTTCTTCCGAGACGGAGCGCAGGCCGAGATCGGTCGCCGTGCCGGCAAGCTGGGTGAGGCGCGACTGGGCAATGACGAGCTCGCCGACGCGGTCCATCATCTCGTCGAGCCGTTCGGCCGGGACGCGGACGTTCTCGGCGGACTTCGCCTGCTTGGAATCGTTGGCGGCCTGGACAGCCGGCGCTTCGCGCTCGGTAACGACCACGGCTTTCGCCACCGGCATGTGTACGGGTGCGGCGACCGGCTGGTCCACGGTGATGTCCGTGATCTCCAGCGCCATGTCGTCCATGACGAAAATGAACACGTCCTCGATATCGCTGCGCGGCTTTTCGGTCTTCAGCGCCACGTCCCAGGCGAGATGGATGTCGCGCGGGTCGAGGGTGGCAAGTTCCGGCACCTTCGCCGTGTCGGCAATGATCCGGCAGTCGCCGAGGTCGCGCATTTCATCGAGCAGGCCGAGCGGGTTGGTGCCGTTCGCCATGGCATTGGCCGGCAGGCTGAAACGGATGCGCCATTCACGCAGGCCACCAGCCTTTTCGGCTACCGGAGCGGCGGCTATAACGCTGGCGACGGGGGCAGGGGAGCCGGCGCCGTTGACCGCGCGGTGCAGGTTGTCGAGCAGCGCGGCACTCATCGCGTCGTGGTCGCCGTTCGGCGTTTCGAGCAGCGCGCGCATGTGGTCCTGTGCGGACAGCACAGCCGAGACCAGTTCGTGGGTTGCGGGCACATCGCCCTTGCGCACCCGGTCGAAGGCGGTCTCGCAATGGTGGGTGAAGGCGGCGAGCGCCTCGAAGCCGAACATCGCACCGGAGCCCTTGAGCGTGTGCAGCCCACGGAAGACGGCGTCGATCTGGTTGCGGTCTTCAAGGCTGCGCGTCAGATCCAGCAGGCCGGACTCGATCTGTTCCAGCAGTTCGGCCGCTTCTGTCCGGAAGACTGAGATCGGGTCCGGGTTGTTCATTTGCCGAGGACCTTCTTGGCGATCTTGACGAGGCTTTCCGGATCGAACGGTTTGGTGAGCCAGCCGGTGGCGCCGGCAGCCTTCGCCTGCGCCTTGATTTCGCCGTCGGATTCGGTGGTGAGAAAGATGACCGGGACGCCCGTATGCGCGGGCAGCTTGCGCAGCTCGCGAATCATGGTGAGGCCGTCCATGTTCGGCATGTTGAGGTCGGTGACGACGAGGTCGTATTCGCCGGCCTTCAATTTGTTCAACCCGTCGAGGCCATCGACCGCTTCGGTCACGGCATAGCCGGCATTGCTGAGGGTGACCCGCGTCGTCAGCCGGATGCTGGCGGAATCGTCAACGGTCAAGATTTTCGCGGACATCAATTCGTCTCCTGATGCAACCAGAAATGTGCGGCTTCGGGCGTCATGTCGTCGAGGAAGCCGCCGCGCTTCAGCACGTCGTAAAGGTCTCCCGTCGCAGGCCGGGCAAGTAGAATGCGCCCCGCTTGCATCTCTGCCTGTTTGCGCGCGGCCGTAACGAGCTGGACAAAGCTGAGGTCGATCTGCGCCTCTTCATCAATATCCAGAACGGCGGTTGTGTTTTTATTCAGAAAGTCCAAGATCAACTCCTGGACTGCCACTATATTCTTGATGGTGAGCGTCGCCGGTAAGGTTAACGGCGCGTCACCGGGCAGGGGCGATGACATGGAGGCCTCGATATGCGTTTTTAAGGAAAGTATTTCCCGCCACAGATTCCCCAGTCAGGCTTAATGAACGGTAAAGCGCGGTTGCTAAATTCATCCGTTGGTAGTCTGTCTGTAAAAATACAACACCTCTCGCAACGGCAGGTAAATCTGGTAAGCTGTTGTTTTAAATGTAAATTTAGAAATTTAGATATGATAGATATTATTTCTAAATCCCTAATTCTAGGGATGGCTACATCTCCGGGTAGTGGGCCGAAAAACGGCCCGATGCAGCGGGATTTTACTACATAAGGAAAAGCGAATTTACTGGGCGTTACATTGTTCTCCCTAGGGTGCCCTCACAGAATCTTGTGAGTGGGGTATAGCGTGTCAGGATCAACGAGCGCAGTTCGCATCGAGCGGCAGACGGCTGAGGCGGAGCTCGTATCCCGCCTCGAAGGGGCGCGCTCCCGCATCGAGCAACGGTTCCTCGATGGCGGCGTGGTACTGCTCTCCGTGCTCGATCTCCTCAACCGCATGGTTGCGTCGCTGGAAAAGCTCTCCGGCTCTCTCGACGACGAAACCGCCGACGCGACGATCGCCCGGCTTGTCGCGACCATCGACCAACTCACCGCACTGCCCGGCACAGAGGAAACGCGCCAGCAGCATCTCGCCCATATCGCCGTCACGGAAAAGTCGCTTGGCGGATACATCGCCGACATGCAGGAAACATTGCGCTACCTGCGCACCTTTGCGACGACTGCAAAGATCACCGGCGCGGCCATTCCGGATTTCGCGGGCTTTGCGGATGAGATTCTCGCGCGCATCCAGTTCGGTTCCGGTGAAGTCAACGCACTCGGCGCGAAGATCGGCACGCTCGGCAGCGTGATCGGCGCCGCTTCGGCGGGAGGCGGGCAAGCACTGGAACGCTTCCACCGCAGCGTACCCGACATTGCCGGCAACCTCGCGCGCAATGCCGCCGACCTCACCGCCCAGCGCCGCCATCTGTCCCAGCTCGCCGGCAAGGTCAGTGCCTCGGCGCGGCGGGTACAGGGCAAAGTGGGGACGACGCTGTCGTCCATGCAGATCGGCGACATCACGCGCCAGCGCATCGAACATTGCCAGTCCGCCTTCGGCTTCCTCGATGACTATCTTGGGACGGGTGCACTGAACGCGGACGCCGCCGGACGCCTTACCGCGCTGGTGCGTCATCTCGTGCATGAGCAGCTTATCGAAATCGCCCGCGATTTCGAACGGGAATGCAAAACCGTCGTTGGCACGATCCGCAGTTTTGGCGCGGATATCGATGGGTTGATGGTGCTTCACGGTGACATGGATGCCGGCGACGGCCGTTCGGCCGACCGCGCCATGCGCACGCTGGAGGCCGATATCACCGCCGCGCGCGCGGTGGTTGGAGATATCGAGCAGGCGGCCGACAAGGCCAATGCGCTTGGTTCGAACACGGTCGAGACCGTGCAGGAACTGCTGACGGGTGTGAGGACCATTCAGCTCGTGCGCACCGACATCCACTATATGGCGCTCAATACCAACCTGCGTTGCGGCAAGCTTGGCGAAGAGGGGCGAGCGATCAATGTCGTGACGGCGGAACTGCGCACCTTCTCCGGCCAGCTCGACGATACTGCCGAGCGCATCCTGACGACGCTGCAATCGCTGAAAGGCGACGCCAGCAAGCTTGGTGAGGCGGGCGCAGGTGCAGGGGGCTCGCTTGATGCCCACCTCGAAGAAGTGCTGGACTATATCCATCGTGCGGGTGACCACATGGAGGAGGACATGGAGGCGTTGCGTGCCTGCGGCGCGGATATGTCAGCAAAGGCCGGACGGATCATCGGCGACCTCGATTTTAACGCCGAACTCGGCGACGTGCTCGCCGATTGCTCGGCACGCGCGGGTGCGTTGATCGGCCATGACCTGCCCGACATGACCGGCCTTGAGGAGGCGCTCGACGATCTCGGGAGCCGCATCGCGCGCACCTACACCATGGTGTCCGAGCGCGAGATTCATGCCCGCGTCTTCGGCACGACGCTCGAGATGTCGTCGGCGCCCGCTGCCGGCCAGAGCGACGAAGACCTCTTCGACGACGCCCTGTTCTAGGCGCCCGGTTCCGCGCCGCCGCTTGGTTTCACCGAGCGGCCTTTCCGATCGATCCCCTGTGGTCAGTTTCACTATATTTTTGAAAATATAGCGCTGGCCAAGCCGTAAGTGTCGATATATTCAAAGAGATATCACGCTGCCGGAAAAGCAGGAAAAGGGAGAACAGGAATGAACCGTCGTCTGCTTCTGAAACTCGTCGTTGCCGCCTTCGCGGCCCTGCCACTCACCCTGCCGGCCGCGGCCGCAGAAAAGGTCACGATCTTCGCCGCGGCGAGCCTGAAGAATGCGCTGGATGCCGCAAACACCGCGTGGCAGAAGGAAAGCGGCAACGAGACGACGGTTTCCTACGCCGCCAGCTCGGCACTCGCCAAGCAGATCGAGGCGGCTGCACCCGCTGATCTCTTCATCTCGGCCGACCTTGCCTGGATGGACTATGTCGCTGAAAAGAAACTGATCAAGGACGACACGCGCTCCAACCTGCTCGGTAACCGCATCGTTCTCGTGGCACCGAAGGACAAGGCGACGACCGTCGAAATCAAGGACGGTTTCGACCTCGCCGGCCTCGTCGGCGACGGCAAACTCGCCATGGGCGCGGTCGACAGCGTTCCGGCCGGCAAATACGGCAAGGCGGCGCTTGAAAAGCTCGGCGTCTGGTCTGCCGTCGAAGGCAAGGTCGCCGGCGCGGAAAGCGTGCGTGCAGCCCTTGCGCTCGTCTCGCGCGGCGAGGCGCCCTACGGCATCGTCTACCAGACGGACGCGGCCGCCGATCCGGGCGTTGCCGTCGTCGGCACCTTCCCGGAGGACAGCCACCCGCCGATTATCTACCCGGTCGCCATCCTCTCGGAATCGAAGAGCGCCGCCGCTGCCGCCTATCTCGACTTCCTGAAGTCGGACAAGGCCGCCCCCTTCTTCACCGAACAGGGTTTCTCGATCCTGAAGTAACACGAGCCTCGCAACAGCCCCGGGCGCTAAACCCGGGGCTCAGTGTGTTGACAGGTCTCACCCCACGCACGTCGTCATCCTCGGGCTTGACCCGAGGATCCACTCGGCAGCCGTGGCATGGATGGTCGGGTCAAGCCCGACCATGACGGAGGTAAGGTTTTGGGCCTTGTCGACGGTCTGGCCCGGTCTTGATGCCCGGGCCACTTGCATTTCGAAGGAACCCCGCGTGGACTGGCTTGCCTTGAGCGATGAGGAATGGACGGCGATCCGGCTGAGCCTCAGGGTCTCGACGGTGGCGGTGCTCGTCAGCCTGCCGCTCGGCATTCTCGTGGCGCTGGCGCTTGCGCGCGGCCGCTTCTGGGGCAAGTCGCTGTTGAACGGCATCGTCCATCTGCCGCTTATCCTGCCGCCGGTCGTCACCGGCTTCCTGCTGCTCATCCTGTTTGGTCGGCGTGGTGCCATCGGCTCCGTGCTCGACGAATGGTTCGGGATCGTGCTGTCCTTCCGCTGGACGGGGGCGGCGCTCGCCTGCGGCGTCATGGGCTTTCCGCTGATGGTGCGCTCCATCCGCCTCTCCATCGAGGCCGTGGACCGCAAGCTGGAAGAAGCCGCCGGCACGCTCGGTGCAAGCCCCCTCTGGGTCTTCCTCACCGTCACCCTGCCGCTCATCCTGCCCGGTGTGCTCGCCGGCATGATCCTCGCCTTCGCCAAGGCCATGGGCGAATTCGGTGCAACCATCACCTTCGTCTCCAACATTCCCGGTGAAACGCAGACGCTGTCGGCCGCCATCTATACCTTCACCCAGGTGCCGGGCGGCGATGCCGGTGCCATGCGGCTGACGCTGGTCGCGATCGCCATTTCCATGGCGGCACTGCTTGCCTCGGAAGTCCTCGCCCAACGCATCGGCCGCAAGGTGCACCTCGAATGAGCCTGATCGTCGAAGCGCGTCACCGGTTCGGCGACTTTTCGCTGGATGCGGCCTTTACCTCCGATGGCGGTGTCACGGCCCTCTTCGGCCGGTCCGGCTCTGGCAAGACATCGCTCGTGCGCATCATCGCCGGCCTCACGCGCCCCAAGGAAGGCCGTGTTCAACTCGGCGACGACGTGCTGGTCGATACCAGCCGCCGTCTCTTCATGCCGCCGCACCGCCGCCGCTTCGGCTATGTCTTTCAGGAGGCGCGCCTCTTCCCGCACCTGACCGTGCGCCAGAACCTTGCCTATGGTCGCTGGTTCGCCCCGAAAAGCGCACGCACGGAAAACCCGGACCGCATCGTCGATCTGCTCGGGATCGGCGACCTGCTGGACCGTCAGCCAGAGAACCTTTCCGGTGGCGAAAAGCAGCGTGTCGCCATCGGCCGCGCATTGCTGGCATCCCCCCGTCTCCTCCTGATGGACGAGCCGCTCGCGGCCCTCGACGAGGAGCGCAAGGCGGAAATCCTGCCCTATCTGGAGCGCCTGCGCGACGAAGTCGGCATTCCCATCGTCTATGTCAGCCATTCCGTCGCAGAAGTCGCCCGCCTTGCCGACAAGGTTGTGCTGATGGCCAGCGGCCGCATCGAGGCGATCGGCCCGGCCTCCGACGTACTCGGCGGCCCGCGCCTCGCCTCGGCCATGGAACGCCGCGAGGCCGGCAGCGTGCTCACCGGCCATGTCGAGACGCGCGATACCGAGCACGGCCTCGCTACCATCCGTCTCGATGGCGGTGCCGCCATCCTGGTGCCTGGCGCTGCCGTTTCGCCGGGCGAGATGGTGCGCATGCGCATTCCCGCCCGCGACGTCATGGTGGCAACGGTGCGCCCGGAAGGCTTGAGCGCCCTCAACATCCTTGAGGGCACCATCGAAGCCATCGAACCGGACGGGGAGGGCATGGCAAGCCTACGCATCGCCTGCGGCGGCGATCACGTCCGCGCCCGCATTACCGCGCTGTCAGTCGAGCGTCTCGGCTTGACGCCGGGCCTTCCCGTCCATGCCGTCATCAAGACGGTGGCGCTGGAATAGAGCAATTCCAGCAAAAGTGCGGAGCGGTTTTGTGTGCCGCGAATTGCGCAAAAGCAAAGGCTTCAGTCGGCGAGATTAGCGACGAGCCAGCCGATATCGTCGTCCAGTGCCGCGCGCGCCTTCTCTTCCATGGCGTGGTAATGGGCGATCAGCGCCTCGCCGAAGGGCGTCAGCAGCGCCCCGCCGCCCTGCTTGCCGCCGCGTTGCGATTCCACCACCGGCTGCTTGAACAGCCGGTTCATCTCATCGACCAGCAGCCAGGCGCGGCGATAGGACATGTCCATCGCCCGCCCGCCCGCGGAAATCGAACCGGTCTCCCGGATATGGGCGAGAAGCTCGATTTTCCCGCGCCCGATCCGCCCCTCCGGTTCGAACTGGAGCCGGAAGATGAGTTTCGGTTGGCTTTTGGCGGATGCTGACATGAAAAAGGGCCCGTATGAATACGGGCCCAGATATAACAGCGTTTTGCGCGGAGGAAAGCTTATGCCGCGCGCTTCAGCGCATCGCCGAGGATCGAGACGATGTCTTCGAAATGCTGCTTTTCCGCAATCAGCGGCGGCGAGAAGGCGATGATGTCGCCGGTTACGCGGATCAGCAGGCCCTTCTCGAAGCAATCGACGAAGACGGCATAGGCGCGGGCGCCCGGTGCGCCGTCACGCGACGCCAGTTCGATGCCGGCGATGAGGCCGATCGTGCGGATGTCGATGACGTGCGGCAGGCCCTTCAGCGAATGCATCGCCGTCTGCCAGTCATCCTCGAGGTCGGCCGCGCGGGTGAGCAGGCCCTCGTCGCGGTAGATGTCGAGCGTCGCGATACCCGCAGCACAGGCCGCCGGATGGCCGGAATAGGTATAGCCATGGAACAGCTCGATGGCGTTTTCCGGCCCATGCATCAGCGCGTCGTGCACCTTGCGGCTGGAGAACACCGCGCCCATCGGGATCGCGCCGTTGGTAAGGCCCTTGGCAGCGGTGACGAGATCCGGCGTCACGCCGAAATAGTCGGTGGCGAAGGAAGAGCCGAGACGGCCGAAGCCCGTGATGACTTCGTCGAAGATCAGCAGGATGCCGTGTTTGTCGCAGATGGCGCGCAGGCGTTCGAGATAGCCCTTCGGCGGGATCAGCACGCCCGTGGAGCCGGCAACCGGCTCGACGATGCAGGCAGCGATGGTTTCCGCGCCATGCAGCGCGACCAGCTGCTCCAGATCGTCGGCAAGCTCTACGCCATGCTCCGGCTGACCCTTCACGAAGGCGTTCTTGGAAAGGTCGTGCGTGTGGCGCAGATGGTCCGAGCCTGCCAGCTGCGGGAAGACGCGGCGGTTGTTGAGGATGCCGCCGACCGAAATGCCGCCGAAACCGACGCCGTGATAGCCGCGCTCGCGGCCGATAAGGCGCGTGCGCGTGCCCTGGCCGATCGCGCGCTGATAGGCGATGGCCATCTTCAAAGCGGTATCGACCGATTCGGAGCCGGAGCCCGTGTAGAACACGCGGTCGAGCTTGGCGCCGTCCGGGCCGGGGGCGATTTCCGCCAGCCGCTCCGCGAAGTCGAAGGCGATCGGATGGCCCATCTGGAAGGAGGGTGCGAAATCCAGCTGCATCAGCTGGCGCTCGACCGCAGAGGCGATCTGCCGGCGACCGTGGCCTGCGTTCACGCACCAGAGACCGGCGGTGCCGTCGAGAACCCGGCGGCCATCGGCGCTCGTATAGTACATGCCTTCGGCGCTCGCGAGCAGGCGCGGTGCGGCCTTGAACTGGCGGTTGGCGGTAAAGGGCATCCAGTAGCTGTCGAGCACCGGTTCGTTGGGCTTGTTGTGAACGTTCATGGCAATCTCCTCTGATTGGCGCGATTGACGCCATGATTTGCGATGCCGAACAAGTCCTTTTCTGGTTGACGTCAAGCGCTTGAAAATAAAGGATATGGAAAGCGAGGTTTTCGCTATTTCGAACATCTAGAACAGGGAGCTGCCGTGTCAGTCGATATCGGAGGCAGGCTGCGCCACCTGCGCATGGCCCAAAACCTCTCCCAGCGGGAACTCGCCAAACGCACCGGCGTCACCAATTCGACGATCTCGCTGATCGAATCGAACGCTACCAATCCTTCGGTCGGCGCATTGAAACGCATCCTCGACGGCATTCCCATCGGCCTTGCCGAATTCTTCGCCTTCGAACCGGATCGCCCGAAAAAGGCGTTCTACCGCGTGGACGAACTGACGGAGATCGGCAAGGGCGGCATTTCATACCGCCAGATCGGTGACAATCTGTTCGGCCGCAGCCTGCAGATCCTGAAAGAGTGCTACCAGCCCGGCGCCGACACCGGAAAGGTGCCGCTGGTGCATGATGGCGAAGAGGGCGGCATCGTGCTCTCCGGCCGTCTCGAAGTGACCGTCGACGACGAGCGCCGCATCCTCGGCCCCGGCGACGCCTACTATTTCGAAAGCCGCCGCCCGCACCGCTTCCGCTGCGTCGGCCCGGTACCCTGCGAGGTCATCAGCGCCTGCACCCCGCCGACATTTTGAAACACAAAAAGCCCGCCGGCGGTAACCGGCGGGCTTTTCGAAAACAAAGTCGATCAGGCCTGCGGCGTCGTGTTGTCTTCGACGGGTGCGCCCGGGCCATTCTTCTTGATCGAATCAATGGCGTTCTGTGCGCTGGCCTTGCTGGAGTAACCTTCCGTCGCGAACATCACTTCGCTGTTGTACTTGAAGCGAACACGATATTCGCCAGCCTTGTCCTTGTAGATCTCGAACTTGTGCGCCACGGGCTTTCCTCCACGCAGATGAATCACCCGTGCAAAGTGCCAGCCGAGCAAACGGCTGACAAGAGGGGCAGACAGGCCATACCCTACAAAGCGACGCGTAGCTTGCCGCGCCTATTCGGCAGGCCCCTCGACGATACGCGGTCCGTCGCCCGAGCGGCTGTAACCAGGGTTCTTTACCTCACCGAGCGCCCATTCCGTCGGGTTTTTGGCTCCCGGCGAGCGCTTCAGAACGGTGAAGTGTTCCCGCTGCTCGTCCATCGAAAGCCTGATCCAGCAGGACTGGAGCCCGTCCGGTGGCGAACCGGGTGACATCAGCAAGGTTTTCACCGTCAGATCGCAATCCTTGAGGAGGGTCTTCTGCAGCCTGTCCAGGCGGCCGAACTTGCTCTTGTATTGTGATTCGCTCCAGCGCCCCGTCGCTTTCGCTTCGATGAGGATCAATGTCTTGTCGTACGCAATGACGAAGTCGAAATCCTCTTGCGATCCGGTCAGGAGATCGGCGCGATAGGGGCCGGACAGCGCAGGCCCCAGATAGGATTGCAGCGCGCCAAACAACCAGTCGATGTGATAGTCGATCGCCCACCATGCATCAGGCGGAACATCGAGGCCGGCCTCTTTCCTGAGCAGATCCAGGAAGGACGTCGCGAGCGGGATCGGCTCTTTCGGATCGCCGAGCACATTTCGGATGAGCCAGTAGCGTTCCTTGCGATTGAATTTCGCCAAACACTCCGCCAGATTCGCCATGCCGCCCCCGATTTCCCAGTGATCTTCATCACTGTGGAGCCTCAAATGCCAATTGCAATGCGCCGCAAATCGTCTTCTGTGTGGTGGGAGAGTACTTGGGAAGAGATTGGCTGGGGAACCTGGATTCGAACCAAGATTAACGGAGTCAGAGTCCGTCGTTCTACCGTTGAACTATTCCCCAGCATAACGGTCCCGGCTTGGCCGGCGTCTGTGAGGCGGGCTTATAAACAAACGGCGGCGAGATGCAAATGGTTTTTTCGAGAAAATTGCCTCGGCCTTTTGCCGGCCCGGCTGTCGCCGCCGCGTCACAAAAAGAATTTGGCGAACGGGCCGGGCACTGGTAATGTAGCGCCAACGAAGATCGAGAGAGCGCCTGCTTGCAGCTTCAAAGCTTTGCGCGGCGCCATAGGCAGTAACGTGAACGACCCCGACAGCGGCGAAATGCCGTCCGTTTCCGGGGCGCGAGAAGCGGACAATGGCGCGCGACCGAAGCGGTCGCGCCGTCGCAAGGGAAAGCAGAAAGGCGCAAGCCCGTCTGTCGTTCCCCCGTCCGCAGGCCAGGCGGCCGGTTTTTCCGCTGTCGCCGAGCGCCCCAAAGCCGACGTGAGCGGCAACAATGCGCGCCGGAACAAGCGGCGCAAACACGGCAAGAGCGCCGTCGGCGGAAACGTGCGCCCGCTCGCGCCCGTTGGCCAGCGGGAAGCCTCGCAGCAGAACCAGCACCAGGCGGATGGCCGCAAGGCTCGGCGAAAGCAGCGTGGCCGGAAACCCGCCGCGCCAGCCGATGCCGTGATCGTCTCGCCGGCGATAGAGCCTGTCCTCGAACGGCGCCCCGCATCCCAGGAACCCCGGCGGGATACCCCGCAGCATTTTGCGGAGCGCGACGCCTATGACGCGCCGCTCTATGCGGCGCTTGATCTCGGCACCAACAATTGCCGGCTTCTGATTGCCCAGCCGACACGGCCCGGACAGTTTCGCGTCGTCGATGCCTTTTCGCGCATCGTGCGCTTGGGCGAGGGGCTCGCAGCCAGTGGGCGGCTGTCCGAAGAGGCGATGGATCGCTCCGTCGAAGCGCTGAAGATCTGCGCTGCCAAACTCAGGAACCGCAACATCCGCCGCGCGCGCCTCATCGCCACGGAAGCCTGCCGAGCAGCGACGAACGGCGAAGCCTTCCTTGAGCGTGTGCAGGAAGAGACGGGGCTCGACCTCGAAATCATCAACCGCGAGACCGAGGCGCGCCTCGCCGTTTCCGGTTGCTCCTCGCTCGTCGGGCGGGAGGCCAGGTCGGTCGTGCTGTTCGATATCGGCGGCGGTTCTTCGGAAATCGCGGTCATCCGCATCGGCGACAACCGCTCCAGCCGGCTTGCCAACCACATCACGCACTGGACGTCGCTGCCGGTCGGCGTCGTTACGCTGTCCGAACGCCATGGCGGGCGCGATGTGACGCCGGAAGGCTTTTCCAACATGGTCTCCGAAGTCGAAGGCATGCTGGCGGGCTTCGATTGCCCGGGCGAGGGAATCCACGCACCGGAGGATTTCCACCTCATCGGCACCTCCGGCACCGTCACGACGCTTGCCGGCGTGCATCTCGACCTGCCGCGCTACGATCGCCGCCGGGTGGATGGCGTCTGGCTGTCGGACGACGAGGTTTCGGCCATGCAGGCGCGGCTTCTCTCCTGGGATTTTTCCGCCCGTGCGGCCAATCCCTGCATCGGGCCGGACCGCGCGGATCTCGTATTGGCCGGTTGCGCCATTCTGGAGGCGATCCGCAAACGCTGGCCGTCGCGCCGCATGCGCGTCGCCGACCGCGGCTTGCGCGAAGGCCTGCTCACCGACATGATGGCTGATGACGGCGTCTGGCGCCGCGGCCGCCACCGTCGCAACCACCGCGGTGGCCCCCGCAATCCGGCAAAGCCCGAAGGACAGGCATCATGAGCAAGCCCCCCGTCGCCGGCAACCGCACTGGCCGCAAACTCGGCCAGAAGGTCAAGAAGGGCAAGCTGAAGGCGTCCTCACGCCGCTGGCTCGAGCGCCACATCAACGATCCCTACGTGCAGCGCGCCAAGCTCGAGGGCTATCGCGCACGCGCGGCCTTCAAGCTGCTGGAGATCGACGAGAAGCATAACATTCTCGCCGGTGCGCGCCGCATCATCGACCTGGGTGCTGCCCCCGGAAGCTGGTCGCAGATCGCCGCCAAGGTGACCGATTCGACCGATGCCGACCCGCGCGTTGCGGCCATCGACTTCCTGGAGATGGACCCCCTGGCGGGTGTGCGCGTCCTCCAGATGGACTTTCTGGATGACGATGCCCCGGCAAAACTCATCGAAGCTGTCGGCGGCACGCCTGATCTCGTAATGTCCGACATGGCTGCGCCGACCACCGGTCACCGCCAGACGGACCACATACGCACCATGCATCTGTGCGAGGTTGCCGCGCATTTCGCCGTGGAGGTGCTGGCCGAGGGCGGGCATTTCCTGGCAAAGACCTTCCAGGGCGGCACGGAGCGCGAGCTTCTCAACATGCTCAAGCAGAATTTCAAGCAGGTCATCCACGTGAAGCCCGGTGCCTCGCGCGCCGAATCGGTGGAAATGTTCCTGCTTGCCAAGGGTTTTAAAGGCCGCAAGGCGAGGGACGAGGCGGCGGATACTGAAGAGGACGCCTGATGCTTCTCTACACCACCGTAGGAACCAACGACCTCGCCCGCGCCGGCCGCTTCTACGATGCCGTCCTGCCATTCCTCGGCTATATCAGGCAGAAGGAAGCGCCGGGCGAGATCGGCTATGGTGCGGATGACGATATGCGCTGCCGCTTCTGGGTGGTCGAGCCGTTCAACCGCGAGCCCGCGACCTTCGGTAATGGCGTGACGATCGCCCTCGTTGCCCCGACCCGCGCCGCCGTCGACGCCTTCCATGCCGCAGCCCTTGCTGCCGGTGGCACGGACGAAGGCGCGCCGGGCCTGCGCCCGTTTCACGCCAGTTTCTATGCAGCGTTCATTCGTGACCACGACGGCAACAAGCTGGCGGCGGTGTGCGAGAAGGCGGAGTAGGGCAGGGCGCTAGAAGCCCGGCACTTCACAGGAGGATACGGCGCTTCACTTCGTTGCCGAGGCAGGTACGCCGAGGTTCAAGCCCCTATCTCTGCTAAATCCCCCATAGTTGATAACCGGGCGGCAATGCCGCCCGGATCGATGTTGTCGAGGTTTTAATCCGCCCCCGCGAAGGAGGCGACATTGATCTTCACGCGGCATCTTGCCCGTTAGGATGTTTCAATCCATGCCTCCGCGAAGGAGGCGACCCCTGGGCTGGCAGGTGCCTGTGCGGATTATGGGGTTTCAATCCACGCCTCCGCGAAGGAGGCGACTCGGCGTATTCCAGAGGGGTTTCGGCCAACTGGCGTTTCAATCCACGCCTCCGCGAAGGAGGCGACAGGGGTAGGTCTAACGGATTGGTTGGGCCGGTGAAAGATGCTGACTGGTGCGATCTTGATCGAAAAATGGCTTCAGCATGACGAAGGGAGTGGTCCCTCAGGATGATTCTTGTGCGGCTTCAATCAGTTGTCCTGGGTGCGAACCTGCCGGGGAATTGCGGCACGCTGTAGGTTCGCGCCGGTTTGCTCCAAGCCTATAGAGGCATGTCGGCGACGGTGGCGCGGGGCTATTTCACCGCGGCCGTTTCCTCTTCCGGTGCCGCCAAGCGGTGGCCGGAGACGGCGGCGCCGGCGTTCTTTGCCATGGTGATGAACGGAATGACGGCGGTGATGGTGATGGCCGAAATCACCATGAAGGCGATCTGGAAATCGCGCAGTTCGAGCGGCGATCCGCTGAGTGACGTCTCGATTTCGAGGATCATGCCGGCAACAGCCACCCCCATGGCGAGGCTCATCTGCTGAAGCACGGCGGTCATCGAGGTCGCCTTGCTGGCGTCCTCGTCGGAAATGTCGGCGAAGGAAAGCGCGTTCACGCTGGTGAAGAAGAACGACCGTGCAAAGCCCGCGATGAGCAGCACGACCGCCATGAACCAGAAGGGGGTGGCCGGCGTGAAGAAGCCGTTCACGAAGGTCAGCACGGTGCCGCAGATGGCGGCGACGATCAGCGTCGTGCGGAAGCCGGCGAAGGTGAGCACGCGCTTGGCGATGAATTTTGTGGTGATGGCGCCGATGGCGCCGGTGAAGGTGACGAGGCCGGACTGGAAGGGCGACAGGCCGAAGCCGACCTGCAGCATCAGCGGCATCAGAAAGGGCACCGCGCCCACCGAGATGCGAAACAGCGTGCCGCCGATGGAAGCGGCGCGGAAGGCGCTGTCACGGAAGAGTTTCAGGTCGAGCAGCGGCGTCGGGTGGCGGCGCGCATGGCGCACATAGAGCACGCCGCAGGTCAGCCCGATGACGGTCGCGGCGATGCCGATGATCGGCGGCAGGGCGGGAAGGCTGATCACCGACAGGCCGAACATCGTGCCGGAGGCGGCGACAGCGCTCAGGAAGAAGCCGGTCCAGTCGAGCGGCGGTGGCGCGGCGGCGCGGATTTCCGGCAGGTAGATGCCGGACAGGATGTAGCCGATGATGCCGACGGGCACGTTGATCAGAAAGATCCAGTGCCAGGAGAAATAGGTGGTGATGAAGCCGCCGAGCGGCGGGCCGGCAAGCGGGCCGACGAGCGCCGGGATGGTCAGCAGCGCCATGGCGGAGACGAGTTCGGAGCGCGACGTGCTGCGCACCAGCACAAGGCGGGCGACGGGCGTCATCATCGCCCCGCCCATGCCCTGCAGGAAGCGTGAGACGACGAAGGCGACGAGGCTGTCGGCCACGGCACAGAGGATGGAGCCGCCGACGAAGACGAGGATGGCGAGGCGGAAGATGCGTTTTGCCCCGAAGCGGTCCGCCATCCAGCCGCTGAGCGGAATGAAGGTTGCGAGCGACACCATGTAGGAGGTGAGCGCCAGCTTCAGCGTGATCGGCCCGACGCCGAGATCGGCGGCGATCGCCGGCAGCGACGTGGAGATGACGGTTGAATCCATCTGCTCCATGAAGAGCGCGACGGCGAGGATGAGGGGAACGATACGGTTCATCAGGCAATCGGGGTCGGAGGCCCTCGCGCGGGCCCGCCCGTCTTCTGCGCCCCTCGTTGCGATCTGTCAAATCGTGAGGATTTGCCTCAAGCATCACAAGCCCGTGATGCGACGTGCCCGGATCGTGACAGCGCCCTAGATGGGACGCGTGTCATCTTCATGCCGACGCCGGCCTCTAGAACGGCGGTGCAGCTTTTCACGAAAAGGGATAGATCCATGGGAGACCATTCGACAATCTCGCGCAGATCCTTGTTTCTGGCCGCGGGTGTGAGCACATTGGCCGCGCCGCTGGTTTTGAACCGCGCGGCCGTTTTCGCCCAATCCGAGAGTGACGCCACCGACATGCGCGTAAGCCCCCTCGATACCCGCAGCTTCAAGCTCGGCAGTTTTCGCATCCTGACGGTGCGCGACGGCATGCGCCCTTCCGGCGCTCCGAACGAGACCTATGGCCTCAATCAATCGGCCGACGCGGTTGGCGCGCTGCTTACCGAGAATTTTCTGCCTGCCGATACCTTGGTCAACAGCTTCACGCCGACGCTGGTCGATACGGGCTCTGAGGTCGTGCTGTTCGATACGGGGATGGGCGAGGGCGGTCGCGATGCGGGCATGGGGCGTCTCGTCGAAGGGCTGAAATATGCCGGCTACACCCCAGACCAGATTTCCGTCGTCGTCCTTACCCACATGCACGGCGACCATATCGGCGGGCTGATGGAGGGCGGCAAGCCGGCCTTCCCCAATGCGCGCTACGTCACCGGCCGCACGGAATATGATTTCTGGGTCAATCCCGAGCGCATGGGCACGCCGGCCGAGCAGGGCCATCAGGGCGTGCTGGCCAAGGTGCAGCCGCTCGCCGAAAAGCTGACCTTCATCGAGAACGAAGGTCAGGTCGTGCCCGGCATCACCGGCCTCGATGCCTTCGGCCATTCGCCCGGCCACATGATCTTCCGCGTCGAATCGGAAGGCAAGGCGATCATCCTTACGGCGGATACGGCAAACCACTATGTGCTGTCGCTCCAGCGGCCGGACTGGGAGGTGCGTTTCGACATGGACAAGGCGCAGGCGGCGGTCACGCGCAAGAAGGTCTTCGACATGATCGCGACCGACAGGCTCGCCTTCATCGGCTACCACATGCCGTTCCCCGCCGCCGGTTTCGTCGAAAAAGGCGGCGAGGGCTACCGCTTCGTGCCGGTGAGCTACCAGTTCGATATTTGACGCACCGGCCCGTGCGTGAGCAAAGCCCGGAACCGCTTCCGGGCTTTTTGCTATTTCCAATCCGTCATGAACGTGTTACCAGCCCTCGCCAACTTCCAAGAATTTCTTGCAAGCGACCGAGGTGGACATCTCCCAATGTTCCCCTTGGTGCGTAAGCTTTACCTTAAAAGGAACTTGGCCTATGGCGCGCATCATTCAAACCGCAACCGGTCTCGAAGCCCTGACTTTCGACGACGTTCTCCTGCAGCCCGGTCACTCCGAGGTCATGCCGGGCCAGACGAACATCGCGACCCGCATCGCACACGATTTCGAACTCAATCTGCCGATCATTTCCTCCGCCATGGATACCGTGACGGAAAGCCGTCTCGCCATCGCCATGGCGCAAGCCGGCGGCCTCGGCGTCATCCACCGCAACCTGACGCCGGCCGAACAGGCTGAAGAAGTCCGCCAGGTGAAGAAATTCGAAAGCGGTATGGTCGTCAATCCGGTGACGATCAGCCCGGACGCCACGCTTGCCGACGCACTGTCGCTGATGAAGATGCACGGTATTTCCGGCATTCCGGTCGTGGAAAACGGCGGCAACGCCAAGGCTGGCCGTCTCGTCGGCATCCTGACGAACCGCGACGTGCGCTTCGCTTCCGATCCGACGCAGAAGATCTACGAACTGATGACCCGTGAGAACCTGATCACGGTGAAGGAAAGCGTCGATCAGCAGGAAGCCAAGCGCCTGCTGCACACGCACCGCATCGAGAAGCTGCTGGTCGTCGATGGCGACGGCCGTTGCGTCGGCCTCATCACGGTCAAGGACATGGAGAAGTCGCAGCTGAACCCCAACGCCTCCAAGGATGCGCAGGGCCGGCTTCGCGCCGCCGCCGCGATTTCCGTTGGCGACGATGGTTTCGAGCGGGCCGAACGGCTCATCGATGCGGGGATCGACCTGATTGTCGTCGATACCGCGCACGGCCATTCGCAGCGCGTCCTCGACGCCGTTGCCCGCGTGAAAAAACTGTCGAACTCGGTGCGCATCATGGCCGGCAACGTCGCGACGTCGGACGGCACCAAGGCGCTGATCGATGTTGGCGCCGATGCCGTCAAGGTCGGTATCGGCCCGGGCTCGATCTGCACCACCCGCATCGTCGCCGGCGTCGGCGTGCCGCAGCTCGCTGCCATCATGGCATCCGTCGAAGCCGCGCAGGCTGCCGACATTCCGGTCATCGCCGACGGCGGCATCAAGTTCTCCGGCGACCTGGCCAAGGCCATCGCCGCCGGCGCCTCGGCCGTCATGGTCGGCTCGTTGCTCGCCGGTACGGATGAAAGCCCGGGCGAAGTCTTCCTCTACCAGGGCCGCTCCTTCAAGGCCTATCGCGGCATGGGCTCCGTCGGCGCCATGGCACGTGGTTCCGCCGACCGCTACTTCCAGGCGGAAGTGCGCGACACGCTGAAGCTGGTGCCGGAAGGCATCGAGGGCCAGGTTCCTTACAAGGGCCCGGTCTCGGGCGTGCTGCACCAGCTCGCCGGCGGCCTCAAGGCTTCCATGGGCTATGTCGGCGGCAAGGATCTCAAGGAATACCAGGAACGCGCGACCTTCGTGCGCATCTCCGGTGCCGGCCTGCGCGAAAGCCACGCCCATGACGTCACGATCACCCGCGAAAGCCCGAACTATCCGGGCGCCATCTGATCTTCGCCATTCGCTGACATGCCTGAAAATGCCCGGCTATGCCGGGCATTTTCGTCTTCTGGACCGCTCGATTCCTGTTCCGTTTTTCTACGTATGCGCTAGGATCGCGACACCGGCAATCTCGCCGGTTTCATCTGGGGGACATCATGAAAAAGATACTGGCTGGCGCCCTTCTGAGCCTGGGGCTGGTCGTGCCTGCGCAAGCGCAGACGGTCAACGCCGGTACCTACACCGTCGAAGGCACGAACCTTGATGGTTCGGCCTATACTGGCACGGCGACGATCGCTCTGACGAGCGAGACCACCTGCTCGATCGAGTGGAGCACCAACGGCACAACCTCGAACGGCATCTGCATGCTCTACGAAGACGCCTTCGCGGCCGGCTACGTGCTGCAGGACGCCGTTGGCCTCATCGTTTACAAGGTGAAGGGTGATGGCGTGCTGGAAGGCGCCTGGACGATCAGCGGCAAGGACGGTTCGGGCACCGAAAACCTGACGGCGCAGTGACAGCATTGCCTTCGGCTTGTCGTGACGACCTTTCGGGTTGAGGCTTCCGCCGGAAACCCCTAAACCGGTTCGAAACGACAAGCCGAAGGATTACCATGTCTCCCACGGAAGCCACGATCTGGCCGATGATCGCGCATGTCGCGCTCGTCTTCTGCCTCTATTTGCTGCTCTCGTTCCGCCGCGTCGGCGCGGTCAAAAACGGAAGCGCACGCGTCGAGCAATTCCGCGAAAACCGTGAGGAGCCGACCGAAAGCCTCGTGGTCAAGAACTGCCTCGCCAACCAGTTCGAACTGCCGGTGCTGTTCTACGCCGTGAGCATTCTGCTTTACCTCGTCGATGCCGACAATCCGGTCACCGTCGCCGGTGGCTGGCTTTTCGTCGCGTTGCGCTATGCGCATGCCTATGTGCATGTCACCAGCAACCGCATCCGCTATCGCCGCCCACTGTTCATCGCGGGGCTTGCGGTGGTCGGCCTGCTGTGGATCTGGCTCGGCGTCTGGCTCGCTTTCACCTGAGCACACAGTAACGCAGTTGTGTTCCGCGCTCGCAATCGGGCGGCCTATCTTATGCTCCGGCTAGAAACCCGGAGGATCCGCCATGGACAAGCCGCAGATCACGCAGGCGATGATCAACGCCTATGACGACTATACCCATCTGACGCTCGACCGCCGCCGCTTCATGGAACGCCTGACGGCGCTCGCGGGCTCGGGTGCGGCCGCCGCTGCCATTGCCCCGCTCTTGGCGGCGAATTCGGCGAGCGCCGAGATGATCGCCTCGAATGACGCCCGTGTCGTTGTCAGGGATGTCGTATACGGCGGCAGTTCCGGCGAGATGAAGGGCTATCTGGTGCGCCCGAAGGACGCGGCCGGCCCGCTCGGCAGCGTCATCGTCATCCACGAGAACCGTGGCCTCAACCCGCATATCCGCGATGTGGCGCGCCGTATGGCGCTCGAAGGCTTTATCGCGCTCGCACCCGATTTCCTGTCACCCTCGGGCGGCACGCCGGACAATGAGGACCAGGCGCGCGACATGATCGGCAAGCTCGACCCCGCGGTGACGGTGGCGAACGCGGAGGCTAGCCTGAAGTTCCTGACCGAGCTCGACGGCGCGAGCGGCAAGGTCGGCGCGATCGGCTTCTGCTGGGGCGGCGGCCTCGTCAATCGCTTCGCCACCAAATCGCCGGAGCTGAAGGCCGGTGTCGCCTATTATGGCGCGCAGCCGCCGGCGGAAGACGTGCCGGCGATCAAGGCGGCGATGATGATGCATTATGGCGGGCTCGACGAGCGTATCAATGCCGGCATCGATGCCTATCGCAAGGCGCTGGAAGCGGGCGGCAAGACCTTCGAGATCCACGTCTATGACGGCGTCAACCACGCCTTCAACAACGATACGTCGGCCGCCCGCTACGACAAGGCCGCGGCCGACCTCGCCTGGCAGCGCACGGTGGATTTTTTGAGGAAGAATCTCACTTAGGGAGTGTAGGCCTCGAATAAAGCAAATAACTGAGCCGTTTGAGAAAACGGGGTCAGGCTCCGGGTGAGCTCGGCCCCGTTTCTTTAGGGGCAACAAAACCATTGCGAGCATGCGGCCAAGCAAAATATTGCGGCATCAGGCGAGCGATTTTATCACTATTCAAACAGGATCATTTCCGTGAAGTCTATCGCCATCAAATCGATCGCCGCTTTTGCTGCCGCGACGCTGCTTCTCTCCGCCCCGGCCGTTTCCGCCGCCGGCACGAAATTCGATATCAAGAACGATTCCGGATACATCATCGACGGCTTCTACACCGGCGAGGGCGGCGAATGGAGCGCCAACTGGATGAACTTCAAGCTTGATGGCGGCGAGACCGCCAACATGGAGTTCAACTACCAGGGCGGCTGCGATATCGAGTTTTACGTCACCTGGGAGGCCGAAGACGGCTCCAGCATCAAGGGCGACGAGACGACGATCAATATCTGCGAAGCCAACACCATCTATTTCGACGGCAAGCAGGCGACATACGACTGATCGCACGCGTTTTATGAAGAGAAGGCCCCGGCGTGGCAGCACGCCGGGGCTTTTCGTTTTCTAGCCGTCGATCGCCAGGCGCATGGCGCAACGGGTGTCGCGTGCAAGCCCGTGTTCGGCTTCGAGATCAAGCACCTCCGCGAGACGTGGCGACAGTTCGGCCTCGTCCAGCGTGCGAAAACCGAGCCGTTCGTAATAGGGGCAGTTCCACGGGATGGTGCGGAACGTGGTGAGCGTCACGGCGTCTAGGCCGTGCGCTGCGGCGTGATCGATGGCGTGCTGGATCAGTGTGCGCCCGATGCCCAAGCCCTGGTGCAGGTGATCGACGGAAATTTCCCAGATGTGCAGCTCGTGCCCGACGACCTCTGCGCTCAGGAAGCCGACGGGATCATCGTCCTCGGCAACCGCCGCCCAGTTCGTTCCCTGCGCGAGGAGTTCGTGGTGCCGTTCGGCGCTTTGCACGTCGCCGACGGCAAGCCAGGAGAGTGCCTCGATCAGCCGGAAGGACTGCGCGGCCGAGCGCTCGATCTGGCGAAGCGTCTCGACCTCGTCTTCGCGGGCAAGGCGAATCCTCACAGTGGACGGCCCGGCCTTGCGCGCGGGAATGCCGTCGAGGGGAAGCTGCGTTACCATCCGGGCAGAATATTGCTCTGCCGCAGCCGCTGGATGCGCGGGAAGACCTTTACTTCAGCGTCGGTCAGGTCATCGCTCGCCGTCAGTGGCGTGATGTTGTCGAGGCAGGCCGTGATATGGCTGGTAATGGCATTGGAGAGCGAGGGCGACAGGCCCGGCCGCCGCATGATGCCGATCTGCACCGGGGCGAGCGGCGGAAAACCGTCGGCCTGCGACAGCACCTTCATGCCGGGGCGCAGTGCCGATTCCGGCAATACAGAAACCGCCATGCCCGCCATCACGGCGGCGGCAACGACGGTCGACGACCAGCTGGTGAACAGCACCTGATAATCGCGCCCCACGGAATCGAGTGCCGCACAGGCAATCTGCCGCCACTGGCAGTCGCGCCGGCCGACCGCGAGGGGCACCGGCGCATTTTCCGGCAGGGGATGGTTGGCCGACATCACCCAGCAGAGCGGTTCCGTCCGCACGACATCGGACTGGCGCTGGCGTGGATTATGGGTGACGAGCGCGATGTCGAGTTCGCCCTTGCCCATCTTTTCCGCGAGGTCCACCGAGGGTTCGCAGACGATATAGAGCTCGACATTCGGATGCGTCTTGGCAAACCGCATGATGATTTCCGGCATGTAGCGGTCGGCATAGTCGTCCGGCGTGCCGATGCGCAGCATGCCCTCGAGGCGGTTGTCGTCAAAGGCGGCGATGGCCTCGTTGTTGAGGCGCATCATGCGGCGGGCATAATTGAGCAGGCGCTCGCCCTCGGCGGTCAGCCGGTTGCCGCGGCCGTCCTTCATGAAGAGCTGCTTGCCGATGCGTTCCTCGAGGCGGCGCATCTGCATGGAAACGGCCGACTGGGTCTTGAAGACCCGCTCGGCGGCCCGCGTGAAGCTTCCGGTATCGGCAATCGCAACGAAGGTCTGAAGCTGGTCTATGTCTAACGGAGCGGACATAACGGCACCCATAAGATTGTTTGATTGATACTATTAGAAACATTCGTTGGACTGATCAATTAGATTCTGCGAAAAAGCAATTGTTGAACGATTGATCCGTCCGCCGGTCGATCGTTCGACTGGATCTGCCGCTTCGCCTCGACCTCCCGGCACGGCTCTTCCCAAGACTTGACCTGTAAACCGCCACCCGTCCCTGCGGGTGGCGAACGATCACGGGTGCCGTGCGAAACCCCATCAAGGACGATGGATCGCCGCGCCGGAAAGGAGAAATGCCATGCGCATGATCGACCGTAGACTGGAAATCGATATCCTCGCAACGCGCCGTCCGGCCCCGAGCCTCTTCGACCGTGTCCGCAACGCCACCTACAGATTTGCGCGCGTTTGGCAGAATCGCCGCCTGATCAATCGGTTGAGCGAACTCGACGATCATCAGCTCCTCGACATGGGGCTGTGCCGGAGCGACGTTCGGGAGGTCATGACCTCCTCGTTCTTCTCCGATGCCGGCCTGCACCTGACGATTGCGGCACGCGAACGCGCCCGCCGTCACCTGCGCGGCGGCCGCGCGGATTGATTTTTGATGGTGCCGGCCTACCTCCCTGGTCGACACCAGACTTCCCCGCAGGGTGAGAGCCAATAACCCTGCTGCTTGCCCGACGTGCGACTCCCAAGGTCCGCGTCGGGCTTTTTCAATAAAAATCCCACGACATAAGCTTTACCTTAGGTAAACCACCCTCAGCTACCGTTCCTGGGCAGCCGCGGATTTTTCCGCGGGCATGACGCTGTCTGCTCTCCGGATGAGCCGGAATTGCTCTCATTGTGTGTCGCAAGTCCGAACGCAAAACCGTGTTCCGCACGTTTGCCGGAGTTGCCTGAGCCATCGGACGGATTGTCATGCGGATTTCCCGGAAACTGCCCCTTGCTGCCGCCGTACTCACGCTTCTTTCCATCGGTGCCGCCAGCGCCGTGTCGCTGATCGTCAGCGCCGATACCGTCACCGAACAGGTGATGCAGAAGCTGGAGGCGACCGCCGACGGACGGCGCAACGAGGCCCGCACCTATCTGGAGGGCATGAAGCTCGATCTGCTCAGCCTTTCCACCGCCATGCCGACGACACAGGCCTTCTACGGCTTTGCCGGCGCCTGGGGCGCTCTCGGCAAAGAACCGGCGAAAGAACTGCACAAGCGCTACATCACGAACAACCCGAACCCGCCGGCGACACGTTTCCTGCTCGACACCGCGAAGAAGGACAATTTCGACCGCGCCCACAAGCAGTACCACGTGACTTTCCGCAAGCACCTCGAATCGCAGGGTTACGCCGACCTCTACATGATCGACCCCAAGGGCAACGTGCTCTACTCCGTCGCCAAGGCCGAGGACTTCGGCACCAATCTGCTTGCTGGCCCCTACAAGGACAGCGGCCTGACGGCGGCTTTCAAGGATGCGCTGGCACTCAATGAGCCCGGCGGAATCGTCTTTTCCGATTTCTCCGCCTATGCCGCGCTTGGTGGCACGCCGGCAGCCTTCGTTGCTGCCCCCATCACCATGAACGGCCGCACGCTCGGCATCATGGCGATCCGCGTGCCGAACGCCAAGATCGACGCCATTTTCGGCAACAGCAAGGGCCTCGGCGAGACCGGCGAGACGGTGCTGGTGCGCGCCGATGGCACGGTTCTCACCGATTCCGCCCGCACGCCGGAGCCGGATGCACTGAAGACGCAGCTCGATATCACGGACCTTCCGGTCGGCAGTGAGACCCACGGCACGATCGCGGATGCCGCAGGCGCGGAACTTTATGCCGCGGCATCCCCGCTCTCCTTTGGCGGCACGGACTGGTCGGTCATCGCGAAAATCACCAAGGCCGAGGCGACGGCCGGCCTGATGCGCGGCACGCTGATCGTGCTCGGCCTCACAGCGGCGATCATCGGCCTGGCAATCCTCGCCGCAACCATCTTCTCCCGCGCGCTGACCCGGCCCATCCACCAGCTCGTCAAGGCGATGACGGAGCTTGCTGCCGGCAACACCGAAATCGTCCTGCCGAAGGAAAACCGCGCCGACGAGATCGGCGACATGGTGCGCTCCGTCGCCGTCTTCCGCGCCGCAGCCCTTGATAAGGATGCGCTGGAGCGCTCCAGCGCGGAAAGCCGCGAATTCACGGCGCGCGAGCAGCAGGCGCAGGAACAAGCGAAGGCCGAGCAGCAGCGGCAGGTGCAGCAGGCGGTCGAAACGCTCGGCGCGGCCCTCGAACGGCTGTCCGCCGGTGACCTGTCGACGGTCATCGACCATGAATTTTCGGATGGGCTTGACGAGTTGCGCGTGGATTTCAACACCTCCGTGCGTCGTCTCGCGGAAACCATCGCCGCCGTGTCGTCCAACGCCCGTTCGATCGACGGCAAGGTCGCCCATGTCGATGCCGCCGCTCGAGATATTGCGGAGCGCACGGAGAGCCAGGTCGCGGCGCTGGAGCGCACCACAGAGGCCGTCGGCCAGATGATGGAAGCGATCCGCAGTTCCACGGCTCGTGCCGGCGAGGCGTCGCGCATGGCAACGGAGGCCAAGAGCAGCACGGACCTGTCGAGCGCCGTCGTCTCGGACGCAGTCTCCGCCATGGAGCGCATCGAAGGGGCTTCCCGCGAAATCTCCAGCATCATCAACGTCATCGACCAGATCGCCTTCCAGACGAACCTGCTGGCGCTGAATGCCGGCGTGGAAGCGGCCCGGGCAGGGGATGCCGGCAAGGGCTTTGCGGTCGTGGCACAGGAAGTGCGCGAACTGGCGCAGCGCTCCGCCAATGCCGCCAAGGACATCAAGGCGCTGATCACCAAGTCGGGTATCGAGGTCGCGAAGGGCGTGGATCTCGTGCAGCAGACGGGCGCGGCCCTTTCCGGCATTGCCGAGCAGGTCACCCGCATCAACGACCATATCCACTCGATCGCCGCGGCCGCCAACCAGCAGTCGTCAAGCCTCGGCGATATCAGCCGTTCGATGAACGCGATGGAGCAGGTCACGGCACAGAACCGTCAGGCGGTTTCGCAGACGGCCGCCGGCATGTCCGGCCTTGCCGGCGATACACGCTCGCTTGCGGCAATCGTCGAGCGCTTCAATGTGCCGAGGGAAGTGGCGCGGGATCGGGCCGCAGCCTGATGGTCAAAGCTGTTCGTTCACCTGTGGCGCTGTTCGCGCTACCAAGTGTTTATTAATTAGCAAAGGGAAGCGTTTTCCGGAAACAATGAATGTAAGGGACGCCCAATCGAAATCAGCATCTACAGCGTGAATGGCAGCATGGAAGGTTGGTGACAATACAACGATGTTAGCTTCGACATCCAATCCGCCGCGCATTAACCAGCGGATGTGGTGTGCCTCCGTGAGATCGCCAGCTATTCCGTCCATTACAAGCTCACCCGAAATCTGACACCGGCCTCCATAAAGTTTCTTGAGAGCAAGGATTGGGCGCGAATTTCTCAAAGTGAGCTCTCTCACATATTCTCGCCGCTCAGGAGGTTCGGCATCAACCAAAATGCTTGCCCCCTCAATATCAGGCACAATTTGGAGTTGTTCGCTAGCTTTTGCCAACGCCCAAAAGCCTTTTCCCTTCCCACGAGTTGAACGGAATAGATCTGGCCGCCCTTCTTTCCAATTGTCCGAGTGCGACGAAAAGCGCTCCACTTCTTTGCGAACAGTCGCTTCGTTGTTCCGCGATAGTTCCCGCCCCCTGATGCGACCTAATTCGCTATAAAGGTCGCTATAGTGCATCTCGCCGCCAGCCGCCGTGAAGACTTGTTTAATATCCTCAAGCCATGTCGCCATTAATGCTCCCTTGGCTTTAATGCGGTTCTACCAGCATAACGCAATGTCAGCCCTTCTTGTCGCCGTCCGGTTCCGTGCTGCTACGCATCGTCTCGAAGATCGACTCGATGTTGCGCTGGTAGTCCTTCTGCATTTCGAGGCCGGTGTCGAACATCGTGTTGACGAGGCCTTTCAGCGAATCCGCCGGTGTGGCTTCCGGTTCGCTGGGCTTCCCGCTTGCCGCAGGTTGGCCACCCATGTTCGCCATCATGTCCTGGAAGGCTTTGGCAAAAGGATTGTCGGTGAAGGGGTTTGCCGGCGCGTCCTTCTTCTGGCCCGTGCCGAAGAACTCCTGCGCAGCCTGGGTGAAGGGATTGTCGAAGGGATTTGCCGGTTCCGGCTTCTTGGCAAGGCCTGTGGCCTGCGCCCATTGCTGCATCATGTCGGCGAAGGGATTGGCCTGTGCCGCACCGGCTCCCGGGAAGAACGGTGCAAACGACTGCTTGAACAGGCCGCCCATCAGCGCGCTCGCCATGGCGGGCAGCATCTGCTTGTAGACTTCCTGGCCGATGCCGGTCATCTGCGCTGCCTGCGCGGCGATGGCGCGGGAAACGTCCTTGTTGCCGAAGAGATGGCCGAGAATGCCGTTGCCATCCGCCAGACCCTGCGGCGTGAAGGCCTTGCTCATGTCCTCGAAATATTTGGCGTGCCCGCCGGTGGTTAGCGCCTGCATGAAGGCCGCCATGTCGTAGGGATTGGCCGCGTTGCGCTTGAAACCCTCGGAAAAGGCCGGCATCAGCGCGGCGACGGCCTTCGTCGCCTGTTCCTGCGCCAGCCCGAACTGCCGTGCCATGGTCTCCACGGCATTGCCGTTCTGCGCCTGCATCATCATGTCGTAGAGCGAAAGCATCGTGAACCCTTCCCCGTGCAGGCACATGCATGTGCCTGCACTATAACGGGAATTTTGCCCACGCAAACCGCTTTTTCGAGGATGGGCTCAGTACTGGTAGTCGGTGAAGACCGGCTCGACCGAACCGTTCCAACGGCCGTTGTAGAGCGCCAGCATGTCTTCCGCGAGCGTCGCCTTCTTCGCCAGCACCTCGTCGAGCGGTGCTAGGAAGATGGTCTCGTCGACGCCGTCGCCATTGAGGCGGGCGCGGGCCTTGAGACCCTGCCGGGAAATCGAGACCACTTCGCGCGCCACGTCGAGCAGCGGCTTGCTGCGGAAGTCGGCCTTGAGGCCCTGTGCCGGCACGGCATCGCGCAGTCCCGAGACTTCTTCGACCGTCCAGTCGCGCGTCAGGGCTTCGGCGGCGTCCAACGCGCCGTCGTCATAGAGCAGGCCGACCCAGAAGGCGGGCAGCGCACAGATGCGCCGCCACGGACCGCCGTCGGCACCGCGCATTTCGAGGAAGCGCTTCAACCGCACGTCGGGGAACAGCGTGGAAAGGTGGTTCGTCCAGTCGCCGATATTCGGCTCCCAGTCGGCAACCTCGCCCTTCAGCGCGCCGGCCATGAACTGGCGGAAGGTGACATGTGTGCAGTCATGGTACTTGCCGTCGCGCACGATGAAATACATCGGCACGTCGAGCGCCCATTCGACATAGTCGATAAAGCCGAAATCCGGCTTGAAGGCGAAGGGGATGAGGCCGGCGCGGTTGTTGTCCGTGTCGCGCCAGATGTCGCCGCGCCAGGACAGCAGGCCGTTCGGCTTGCCCTCGGTGAAGGGCGACGAGGCGAACAGCGCGGTCGCCATCGACTGCAGCTTCAGCGATACCTGCATCTTGCGACGCATGTCGACTTCGGATGAGAAGTCGAGATTCACCTGGATCGTGCAGGTGCGATACATCATGTCGAGACCCTGGCTGCCGACCTTCGGCATGTAGCGGGTCATGATGTCGTAGCGGCTTTTGGGCATGCGCGGCGTTTCGGCAAACGACCACTTCGGGCTACCGCCCATGCCGAGGAAGCGGATGCCGAGCGGTTCGGCGATCTCGCGCAGCGTCGCGAGGTGCTGGTTCGATTCCTTGCAGGTCTGGTGCAAGTTTTCGAGCGGCGCGCCGGAAAGCTCGAACTGGCCACCCGGCTCCAGCGAGATCGCGCCCATGCCGGACGGTTCGGCAAGCCCGATGATATGGCCGGCATCCACGATCGGCTCCCAGCCGGTCTTGGCCTGCATGCCGTTCAACAGCGCCGAGATGCTCGCGTCGCCAAAATAGGGGACGGGACTGTTGTCGGCCGTAAAGAAGACGAATTTTTCATGCTCGGTGCCAATGCGGAACCTCTCCTTCGGCTTGTTGCCTTCGGCGAGGTATTCCGCCATGTCCGCGACGGTGCGGATCGGCGTCTGGTCGGTGGTATCACGGGCCATGGGCGTCTTCTTCTGAACGGATGGCGCCCGGCGGAACCGCAGGGCCTTGGGAAGGGTGCTTGGACCGGAATTAAATGCGGTGCAAGCGAATTCCTTTCAAGGCAGATTCAAAAAAACCCATTCGACTTTTCGGGAAAATTCGCCTTTTTGCTTTCCCGCAATTCCAGCGGGCAGGCGGGGCGGTCGCTCACACCCAGTCGCCGATCGCCGCCTGGATGACGGCCATCGCTGCAACCGCTGCCGTATCGGCGCGCAGGATGCGGGGGCCGAGCGGGATCGGCGTCACGAAATCGAGGCCGCGCAACAGCGTGCGCTCGTCATCCGAAAAGCCGCCTTCCGGGCCGACGAGTAGGGCGAGCTTGCGCTCCTCGATCTTTTGCAGCACCGGCAGCGGGTTCTGGCTGCCATGGCCCTCGTCGCAAAAAATGATGCGTCGCTCGCGCGGCCAGTCGGAGATGAGGTCTTCCAGCTTGCGGGGGGCTACAACCTGCGGGATTGCGAGAATGCCGCACTGTTCGGCTGCCTCGACGGCATTGGCCTGCAGACGCTCGATGCTGGTGATCTTGCCCTGCACATGCTGGGTCATGACCGGCTGGAGCACGCCGGCGCCCATCTCGACGGCCTTCTGCACGAGATAATCGAGCCGGCCGATCTTCAGCGGTGCAAAGAGATAGTGGAGATCGCAGGGTGCCGGCTGCGGTCGTGTCTGTTCGACCGGCGTCAGCAGGAGGCGCTTGCGGGTCGGCAGCGAAAGCTCGGCGCGCCATTCGCCGTCGCGCCCGTTGAACAGCAACACGGCGTCGCCGTCTGCCATGCGCAGCACATTGGTGAGATAGTGCAAGTGCTCCTTCGCGGCCTCGAAAGCCTGCCCGGCGACCAGGGCGTCGTCGACGAAAAGGCGCTGCATCCGGTAATTGGCACGCATGGTCGACCTCTCAGGTGAAGAGCGCGTTGAGGACGAGGAAGATGATGGCCGCGAGGATCGCCGAGACGGGCAGCGTCACGATCCAGGCCGACACGATCGTCATGAAATGCGAGCGGCGCACGAGATAACGCCGGCGCGTCTCGTCGGGATTGGCCGATTCTTCTTCCGGTGCGACGCGGTTGCCGCGGCTGCGGATGTAGTCGATGCGGCGCTGCGAATTGCGGGTGTACCACTCGCGAAACAGCCCGACGCCGAACACCGCGCCGACGGCGATATGGGTGGACGAAACCGGAATGGCAAAGGCCGATGCCGTCAGCACGGCGATGGCGGAGGAGAGCGCCACGCAGAAGGCGCGCATCGGGTTGAGCTTGGTGATCTCGTTGCCGACGATGCGGATGAGGCGCGGGCCGAACAGCAGCAGGCCAAGCGAAATGCCGAAGGCGCCGATGACCATCACCCAGAGCGGAATGGTGGCTTCGCCGCCGGTGCCGCCGGAACGCAGCGCCGACACCACGCCGTAGAGCGGACCAACGGCGTTCGACACGTCGTTGGCGCCGTGTGCAAAGGAAAGCAGGGCGGCCGAACAGATCAGTGGAATGCGAAACAGCGTGCGCAGCGACTGGTTGCGGTTGTCGAGGCCTTCCGCGTGCCGGCGGATGATCGGCCGCGTCACAAAGTAGACGACGATGCCGAAGGCGAGGCCAACGAGCAGCGCGCGGCCGATCGGTATGTCGTAAAAGCCATTGGTGCCGCCATTGGCGATGAAGGCGGCGAAGGCGCCGGCCATCAGGGCGACGAGCACGGGAACCCAGGTCTTTGCCGCGGCGATCTTGTCGTCGCGGTAGATGATGGTTTCCTTGAGGAAATAGAGGAAAGCCGCCGCGATCACGCCGCCCAGGATCGGCGAGACGGTCCAGCTGACGACGATGACGGCGATCGCGTCCCATTGCACGCTGTGGAAGCCGCTTGCGGCAGCGGCCGCACCGATCACGCCGCCGATGATGGCGTGGGTGGTGGAGATCGGCGCATTGGCAAGTGTGGCGATGTTGATCCAGAGCGCTGCCGAAACCAGCGCCGCCATCATCGCCCAGGCGAAGACTTCGGGGCTCGGAAAGATGGCGCGATCGACGATGCCCGACGCGACCGTCGCGGCAACGCCCTGGCCGGCGAGGAGCGCGCCGGCAATTTCGAAGACGGCGGCAATGCCAAGGGCGACGCCCATGCTCATGGCGCGCGCGCCGACGGCAGCGCCGACATTGTTCGTCACGTCGTTAGCGCCGATGTTCATGGCCATGTAGGCGGCGAGTGCGGCGGTGACGGCAATCACCAGAACGCTGGACGTGCCCATGGAAAAACTATCGGCAACGGCCATGGTGATCAGCAGGAAGACCAACGAAATGCCGACACCCGTCCAGGACCGCAGCACGAAATGTGTGGCCTGTTCGGTGAAGGTCAGTTTTTCAAGGTCCTTGTCCAGCGTCGGCTTGCGAAGCTGGACCTGAGAATTCGCCATTCATGCTGCTCCGTTATTGCCAAAAGGCAATACAGCGCCGCGTGTCGCTTGTGAGGCACAAAGGTCACTGTAAATTTTGAATCCACTGAATAATTGATCCGCGGGGCGATTTCGACCCGCGGATCAATTATTCAGTGGTGCCTCAGGGCGTCGGCGGCCATCGGACGACGGCTATATCAGATGCTGGTCGTGCCGTTTTTGGGCTCCAGTGCCAACGCGCCGAGCATTTTCTGCTCGAAGGCAAGGAGAAGCGTTTTCAGCCCCGGCTCCTGCACGCGGGCCGCCGCCTCGGTGCAATCGACCCATTCGGCGCGCCGTTCGTCCTTTTCCGGAAAATTCTTGCATATGTCATCGACGGCAAGCGGGAAAACGCGCACCAGGCAATCGACTTTCAGCCCTTCCGGCAGGCCCTTCATGTAATGGTAGCTGCCGATCGGCTCCTCGCCGATCTTGCCCTTCACCCCGGCCTCTTCCCAGGCTTCGCGCGCGGCGGCGGCGGATGCGCTCTTGCCATCCATCGGCCAGCCTTTTGGGATAACCCACCGACCCGTGTCGCGGCTGGTGATCAGGAGGACTTCGACCGCCGGACGCTTCTTCCTCACGCGATAGCAAAGCGCACCATATTGCTCCCGCGCCGGGCGCTGGAACATGAGGTGGACGTCGCTGGCAATGCGGTTGAGAAGGTTCAAGGTTTTTTTCATTCCTCTTGTCGGGATTCGCTCACTGAGTCGTTATCGTACATCATGCTTGCGTGAGATTTGCGGCGCAAGTCAGGCTTGTGGCACGATACCGCGTTTTTGCATGCGCAGCTGTGCAATACGTTGCCATTCGCCGCTGCGTTCCGCTTCGCGGATTGCGACGGCGATATAGTCCATATGCGCCTGAGCGGCATTTCGTGCCGCATTTCCGTCACCCGCCATGATCGCTGCATAGATCGCCTCGTGCTGGGCAAGCAGATGCCCACGTGCTTCTTCCGAGGTGAAAACGAGGTGGCGGTGGAAAAAGATCCCCTGCGCCAGCAGACGGTAACACGCGCGCAGCGTGTGCAGGAGCACGATATTGTGCGCGGCCTCGCCGACGGCATTGTGCAGGTCGACATCCGCCTCGAGTTCGGCATCGAAGGACCCGCCCTTATGCGCCGCGCGCATCGCCTCCATGATGCGCGTCAGCATCTGCCGGTCATAGTCGGTGGCGCGCCGGGCGGCGAGGTCGGCGGTGATGCCCTCCAGCTCGCGGCGGTACTCGATATAGTCCTCCGTCGCGCGCTGATGGCGGGCGATGAGATCGACGACGGCGGGCGAAAAGACCTGGCCGATGATGTCGGCCACATAGGTGCCATCACCATGCTGGCTGATCAGCAGCCCGCGGTTTTCCAGCTCTTTCAGCGCCTCGCGCAGGATGGGGCGAGAGACGTCGAGGCGTTTGGAAAGCTCGCGCTCGCCGGGCAGGCGATCCCCGTCGCGCAGGATGCCTTCGAGCAGCAACAGTTCGATCTGCCGCACGACCTCATCGGAGGTCCGGCTGTGGCTGATGCGGGCGAAAAGGTCGAAGCTGGTGTCGGTCACGGCGGCGATAGTATCAACCGGTGCGGAAACTGGTCAACAAACTTGTCCACTTTATACTTTCTGCCTGCGTCAATGCGTCCTATCTCCCGGGCCCTGACATTTGTTAAGAAAGAGCTGTTGCACATGGGGGAACGGTGCAGACATGGCAAAAGGCAGCTTCGCTTTTCCGCAGGCGACTTCGCGTGCGCAGGCGCTCGGGGAAATTCACGCAAGACCATATGCGCTGGTGCCGTCGCCACGCGTCATCTTCCAGCTCGCCTTCCTGACGGAGGGTGGTTCGGCGGTGGATCATGCCGTGATGGCCGAAGTGTCGCGCTCGCGCGGCATCTCGCCGCCCGGCCGCGATTCCAGCCACCACGCGCTGAGCTGGGGGCAGGGCACGCTGCGCTGGGAACGGCACACGGAATTCTCGACCTATTTCTGGGACGGGCCGGTGCCGGAAAAGTTCGGCGGCGAAGTTCCGGTTCATCCGTTCGGTGACAGTTTTTCGCCGCCCGGCACGTTGATCTCCGGCATTCGCCTGGAAATCCGGCCCGATTCGCCGGAAACCCGCGAGGCGATCGCCAGCTTCGATCCGACGAGCCTCTGTTACAGCGAGATCAAGAACGGCCAGGCGATGATCCTGACCGACTTTCGCCAGAACGGCGACGGGCTCACCCAGATCCTCGTCATCGACCGTGGCATGAACGAGGCTGGGCGCGGTGCCGTCGTGCAGCGCCTGCTCGATATCGAGACCTATCGCACGCTCGCCATGATGGGCCTGCCGCTCGCCCAGTCGCTCTCGCCGGAAATCCGCCGCATCGAGGACGGGCTGACGGGCATTACCAACACCATGAAGCAGCATGCCCGCGACAGGGCGGATGAACTGCTATCGGAAATCACCCGCCTTGCCGCCGAACTGGAGGCCAATGCCGCGCTCAGCCTCTACCGTTTCGGCGCCAGCCGCGCCTATTACGGCATCGTGCAGGAGCGTATCCGCACGCTCGCGGAAACGGCGGTTCCCGGGTACGAAACGCTCGGCTTCTTCCTGGAGCGCCGGCTAGCGCCCGCCATGCGCACCTGTCAGTCCATCGAGGAGCGCCAGGCAAACCTTTCACGAAAACTCGCCCGCGCCACGGCCCTGCTCAGAAGCTGGATCGACGTGGAACTGGAGCAGCTCAACTCGTCGCTGCTCAACTCGATGGACCGTCGCGCGAAATTGCAGCTGCGCCTGCAGCAGACCGTCGAAGGCCTGTCCGTCGCGGCGATCTCCTACTATGTCGTCGGCCTCTTCGGCTATGTGGCGAAGGCAGCGCATGGTCTCGGCCTGCCGATCAAGCCGGAAACGTTGACCGGCATCGCCGTGCCCTTCGTCATCGCCGGCATGTGGCTGCTCGTCCGCGCGATCCGCCATCGGCACGCCGAAGAGGACAAGCACTAAAGCAATTCCAGATCCGGGATTGCGTCAAAGCATATTAGGTGGACAGGTCGCACTGATAGCGCGGCGCGCCATCGATGATGGCGAAGCCGGTGTCCCAGCCGAAGCCGGAATCGTCCTGCGCCGACAGCTTCTTCTTCGCGGCGATGCCGCGCGCCTTAAACGTGGCCTCGGCGGCCTTCAGCGCTTCCGGCTGGAAGAGCACGGCGTGGTAGTTGAAGCCGCTTTCGAGTTCGGTGATATAGACCTCGATCTCCTTCACGGGCACGCCGCGCCAGGTGCCGTCCACCACCGGCAGCGTCACCTTGAGATACTCGTTTTCGGGCTTGACGCTGGGTGGACCGAACAGGGCTTCGTAGCCAGCCGGGATGGAGAGTGTCCCCTCCTTGCGCGCGAAGGCGTAGCTCGATTGCAGCAGGGATGCGAGCGCGTCGCTGTAGGCGCAGGCATCATCGAAACCCTCAAGCAGGGGATCGAGCGGCCGGGCCGCGGCGGCCGCCGGAAGTGCCAGGCCCATGAAGGCCGCCATCAGTATCAACTTGCCGATCATCCGCCATCCTCCTCAAGAGAACGGCAGCCTAGCGCAAGGTCGTCACGTCGCCAATTGCCCTCAACGCTCCCAATAGGGCAGGGGGCCGTAGAGATCGGCGAGGTAGTCGATGAACAGACGCACCTTGACCGGCAGGAACTGGCGGCTCGGATAGACTGCCGAAAGCACCACGTTGCGCGAGCCCTCGTATTGCGGCAGCACCTGCACGAGGTCGCCGTTCTTCAGCGCCGGGCCGACATCCCAGGTGGAGCGCAGCGCGATCCCCATGCCGGAAAACACCGCCTCGCGCACCACCTCGCTTGAATTGGTGTAGAGCGAACCGTGCGGGCGATAGGTGACATTGCCCTCCGGTCCTTCCAGCCGCCAGACGTCCTGCGTATGCGGCGGCAGGCAGACATGATTTGCAAGGTCCTCCAGCGAGGCCGGCGCGCCATGACGGGTGATGTAATCAGGCGAGGCACAGAGTACGCGCCGCACCGAGGCCAGTCGGCGCGCCACAAGCGAGGAATCCGACAGTTCGCCGATGCGGATCGCCAGGTCGAAGCCGTCGCCGACGATGTCGGAAAAGTCGTCGGTCAGCATCAAGTTGACGACGAGTTCGGAATGGGCATCCATGAAGCCCTTGAGATTGGGGGCGATATGCATGCGGCCGAAGGATGTCGGCGCGGAAATGCGCAGCGTGCCGCGCACCGCGCCCGACCGTCCGGACACGAAGGCTTCCGCCTCCTCGATGCCCGAGAGAATGCCGACGATGCGCTCGTAGAATCCCTGTCCGGCTTCGGTCAGCGAGATTTGCCGCGTCGTGCGCTGGAAAAGCCGGGTGCCGAGCCGTTCCTCCAGTCTTTTCACGCGCTTGGAGACGACGGCTGGGGACAATCCGAGTGCCCGCCCCGCTGCCGACATACTTCCCATGGAAATGACGCGGGAAAAGATTTCGAGATCGCCGAGATTGGTCATTCAGTCGCGCCCATTGTTGCCGAAGCGGATAAAATGCTTAGCATTTGCGCCTGTCGATAGGAAGTGGTAAAGAAAACAGACCACTTTGCACAATTCCGGCAAAGGCTGAAGCGGCGGTGCGCAGGACGAAGGGCAGGGGGTAGAAAAACATGGATCAGATCGGGTTCCTGGAGCCACGGCAGGCAGTCCTCTCCCGCCGCCGGGAAATCGTCGCAGACCTGCTCGATCTCCTGCCGGAAGGCTGCCTCGTGCACCAGCCGCGCGAACTCGTTCCCTTCGAGACCGACGCTTTCGTCTCCTACCGTCGCCTGCCGCTCGCCGTCGCCCTGCCGGAGACCACGCAGCAGGTTGCCGCCGTCCTGAAATATTGCAACCGCTACGGCGTGCCGGTCGTCCCGCGCGGTGCCGGCACCTCGCTCTCCGGCGGAGCGATCCCGCAGGAGGATGCCGTCGTCATCGGCCTCTCCAAGATGTCGCGCATCCTGGAGGTGGATTATGCCAACCGCACCGCCACCGTGCAGGCCGGCGTCACCAATCTCAACATTTCCGAGGCTGTCTCCGCCGACGGCTATTTTTACGCGCCTGATCCGAGTTCCCAGCTCGCCTGTACGATCGGCGGCAATATCGGCATGAATTCCGGCGGTGCGCACTGTCTGAAATACGGGGTGACGACCAACAACCTGCTCGGCGTCAAGCTGGTGCTGATCGACGGCACGATCGTCGATCTCGGCGGCAAGGGGCTCGATGCCGGTGGGCTCGACCTGTTGGGTGTCGTCTGCGGCGGCGAGGGCCAGCTCGGCATCGTCACCGAAGCGACCGTGCGCCTCATCGCCAAGCCGGAAGGCGCGCGCCCCGTGCTGTTTGGCTTCGACAGCTCGGAAGAGGCGGGTGCCTGCGTTACCGATGTCATCGGCGCGGGCATTATTCCGGTCGCCATCGAATTCATGGACAAGCCGGCGATCGGCATCTGCGAAGCCTTTGCCGGTGCCGGCTATCCGATGGATGTAGAGGCGCTGCTGATCGTTGAGGTCGAGGGCTCCGAGGCGGAGATGGACGCGATGCTGGCGCGCATCATCGAGATCGCGGGACAGCACGGCGTGAAAGTCGTCAAGGAAAGTCAGTCCGCCACGGAGGCGGCGCTGATCTGGAAGGGCCGCAAATCCGCCTTCGGCGCCACGGGCCGCATCGCCGACTATATCTGCATGGATGGCACCGTGCCGCTCGGCCAGCTGTCGTATGTGCTGCGCGGCACCGCCGAGATCGTCGCGAAATATGGACTGCGCGTCGCCAATGTTTTCCACGCTGGCGACGGAAACATGCATCCGCTTATCCTCTTTAACGCCAACGACCCGGAGGATGCGGCGCGTGCCGAAGCGGCCGGCAACGACATCCTGAAACTCTGCGTCGATGCCGGCGGCTGCCTCACCGGCGAACATGGCGTCGGCATCGAGAAGCGCGACCTGATGCGCCATCAATATACGGATATCGATCTCGCCCAGCAGATGGCGGTGCGCGCCGCCTTCGATCCGCAATGGCTGCTCAATCCGTCGAAAGTCTTCCCGCTCGAAGGGCGCCCCGCCGCATGACGCCGATCCACGAACCGCTGTCCGAAGAGGCCGCCGCCCGCCTCGTCCAGGTCGCTGCCCTGTCGAAGTCGTCCTTCGTCATCCGCGGCGGCGGCACCCGCAGCCTGCATGTCACCCCCGAAGGCACCGACGTGCTGTCGGCACGGGGCCTCAACGGCATCGTCGCGTACAATCCGGCCGAGATGACCATGACGGCCCGTGCCGGCACGCCGCTTGAAACGGTGGAGGCGGCACTTGCCGAAAAGCGCCAGATGCTCGCCTTCGAGCCGAACGACCTGCGTGGAGCGCTCGGCACATCTGGCATCCCGACCATCGGCGGTGTTTTCGCCACCAACGCTTCCGGCCCGCGCCGCTTCGTGGCGGGTGCGGCGCGTGACAGCCTGCTCGGCGTTCGCTTCGTCAACGGCAAGGGCGAGGTGGTGAAGGCGGGCGGCCGGGTGATGAAGAACGTCACCGGCCTCGATCTCGCAAAGCTGCTCGCCGGTTCGCACGGTTCGCTTGCGCTGCTGACGGAAGTCACCTTCCGCCTGCTGCCGGTGCCGGAAACCGCGGCCACCATCGTCATCTCGAACCTCAACGACGCGGAAGCCGCAGCCGCCATGGCGACCGCCTTGTCCATGTCCGTCGAAGTCTCCGGCGCCGCCCACCTGCCGGAAAGCGTGCGCGGCCGCTTCGCCGGCGGCGCACTGCCCGAAGGTCCCGCCACCGTGCTGCGCCTGGAGGGTCTTGCCGCTTCGGTTGCTGTGCGCGCGGAAAAACTGGGTGCCGCCATGGCCCGTTTCGGCGCCGTCTCACAGCTCGATGCCGAAACCACGCGCCGCCTCTGGCGCGAAATCCGCGATGCAGCACCCTATGCCGATGGCACGCCTCGCCCGCTCTGGCGCGTCTCCGTCGCCCCCATCGCAGGCCAGCAGCTCGTCGCCGCCCTCCGCCTGGAAACCGGGGTCGACGCCTTCTACGACTGGCAGGGCGGCCTTGTCTGGCTGCGCATGGAATCCGACCCGGAGGCCGCGCTGCTGCGCCGCTACGTCAAGGCGGTCGGCGGCGGGCATGCGACATTGCTGCGCGTACGGCCGGAGGTGCTGGCGGCGACGGAAACGGTCCAGCCGCAGAGCGATGCTGTTGCAGCTCTCTCGGCGCGGGTGAAAGCAAGTTTCGATCCGGCGGGGCTGTTCAAGTCCACCATGGTCGGCTGAGAAGGAAGGCCACGGATGCAGACCAATTTCACCGCCGAGCAGCTTGCCGATCCGCATGTCGCGACCTCCGAAAAGATTTTGCGCAAATGCGTGCATTGCGGCTTCTGCACCGCCACCTGTCCCACCTATGTGACGCTCGGAAACGAGCTGGACAGCCCCCGCGGGCGCATCTACCTCATCAAGGACATGCTGGAGAACGGCCGGCCGGCGGATGCCGAGGTCGTCACCCATATCGACCGCTGCCTCTCCTGCCTCGCCTGCACGACGACCTGTCCCTCCGGCGTCGACTACATGCATCTCATCGATCATGCGCGCATGCATATCGAAGAGACGTACAGGCGCCCCTTCTGGAACCGGCTGACCCGCAACGTGCTCGCCGCTGTGCTGCCCTATCCCGGCCGTTTTCGTCTGGCGCTGAAGGTCGCTGCCCTCGGCCGCCCCTTCGCCGGCCTCCTCAAGCGCTTCAAGCCGCTCGAACCCTTCGGCGCCATGCTGGATCTCGCACCGCGCAGGCTGCCAAAAACTTCGGGCAGCGCAAAACCCGGTACGCATCCTGCCGCCGGCCCGCGTCGCGGCCGGGTGGCGATCCTCTCCGGCTGTGCCCAGCCGGTGCTGAAGCCGGAAATCAACGCGGCGACGATCCGCCTGCTCACCCGTCTCGGGGTCGAGGTCGTGGCGCCGGCGGGTGAAGTCTGCTGTGGCTCGCTCGTCCACCATATGGGCCGCGAGGCACAGGCGCTGGAGGCGGCACGGCGCAATGTCGATGTCTGGCTCGGCGAGGTCGAGCGGGGCGGGCTCGATGCGATCATCATCACCGCGTCGGGCTGCGGCACGACGATCAAGGACTACGGCTTCATGCTGCGCCTCGATCCGGCCTATGCGGAAAAGGCGGCGCGCGTCTCTGCCCTTGCCAAGGACGTGACGGAGTACCTCGCGACGCTGGACCTGCCGCAGCAGGAGGCGCGCGGGCTGACGGTCGCCTATCATTCCGCCTGCTCCATGCAGCACGGCCAGAAGATCACCATGGCGCCGAAGATGCTGTTGAAGAAGGCAGGCTTTGTGGTGCGTGATCCGGCGGAGGGGCATCTCTGCTGCGGGTCGGCCGGCACCTACAACATCCTTCAGCCGGAGATTTCCGGCAAGCTGAAGGCGCGCAAGATCAAGAACATCGAGGCGACCAAGCCGGACCTCATCGCCACCGGCAATATCGGCTGCATCACGCAGATCGCGACGGGCACGCAAATCCCGATCCTGCATACGGTGGAACTGCTCGACTGGGCCTATGGCGGAGCGAAGCCCGCCGTGCTTTCCTGATCCTGTCACGCGCGGAACAGCCGCTTTCCTCAGAGACTGCTAGAGGAGCGGCATTCCAACCCGTCCGGAGATCGCCATGCGCCGCGTCCTGCTTTCTATTGCTGCCCTTGCCACCCTGTCCGCGCCAGCCTTCGCCACCGGCGGCTTCAGCTGTGCGGTGGATGACAAGAATGTCGCCTTCGAAGCGGAGGCAGGCTTCAGCTACAGCCTCGGCGGCATCCTGAATTTTCGGGGTCAGCTCGACCTTCCGACGGATCTCGCACAGAAGGGGCTCGACAAGGTGACGCTCGACCAATCGTCGCTCACGCATCACTGGATGCATGACGGCGAACTGCGTCTGCTCGTCCACGCGGAATCCGGCGATGGCCAGCCCTTCGCCGCGCTCGACTTTGTCATGATGACGACGGTGGACGAAGAGGGGCTGAACTATGACGGCACATATTCACTGAAAGTCGAAGGCGCCGACCTCGATGAACCGGTGAGGCGAACCGGCAAGGTTTCCTGCTCGGTCGGTTGAAACAAAGATGCCGGCGCGAAGCCGGCATCTTGTACGGAGTTCGGCAGGATGGTTCAGCCGCCGAAGCCGAAGAGGTTGCCGAAGAAATCGACGCCGCGATCGTTGTAGCTGACCGCACCCTGGCGATTGCCGGGGCCGACCACGACGACCTTGGTGCCGACGTCGGCGCGGGCGTAGAGGTGTTCCACGTCCTTGTTCATCATGCGGATACAGCCGGACGACATGTTCTGGCCGATCGTCCAGGGCTGGTTCGTGCCGTGGATGCGGAAGATCGTGTCGCGGCCGCCCTTGAAGAGATAGAGCGCGCGCGCGCCGAGCGGATTGTCCTCGCCGCCGGCTTGGGTGACCGGTAGGATGCGGCCCTTCTTGGCCTCGCGGTGGCGCATTTCGGCCGGCGGCGTCCAGCTCGGCCATTCCGCCTTGCGGCCGACCTTCACCACGCCCGACCAGCCGAAGCCGTCGCGGCCGACGCCGATGCCGTAGCGCGTCGCCTTGTTGTTACCCTCAACAAAGTAGAGGAACTTGTTGTTGGTATCGACGATGACGGTGCCGGGCGCCTGGTCGGTGACGAAACGCACCTTGGTGCGCCTGAACTTCGCCGCAACCTGCTTCTTGCTTTGTTGCTGGGCGACGAGCGTCACGTTGGAGGTCGTCTCGACCTGGCCGCCCTGATGGGTAGCGGGGAAGGCGTTCGCCGACGTGACCGGCATGATCGCCGTGGCGGCAAAGGCCGTCGCCAGCAAGATCGATGCGTATTTCCGCATGGTGTATTCCCTCTCAATCCTCAATTTCCAGAGGCTAGCCGAGTTCTGCGCGATTTCAAGCCAGCCCATGGGCAGTAAGACGCGTGTGATGCCGGATTTCTTCGGCTTCTTGCCGCAAGTGTTGCCTGAAAAGCAAAAAACTCCGGCCGCGAGGCGACCGGAGTTCTTCATTCAGCTTTATTCTTAAGGCGCGCGCCTTCAGATCACGATGACCTTCGTGCCGACATTCACGCGCTCGTAGAGGTCGACGACGTCCTCGTTGCGCATGCGGATGCAGCCGGAGGAGACGGCATAGCCGATCGTCCAGGGCGCGTTCGTGCCGTGGATGCGGTAGAGCGTCGAGCCGAGATACATGGCGCGCGAGCCGAGCGGATTTTCCGGGCCGCCTTCCATGGAGGCGGGCAGGTAGTGACCCTTGGCGGCCTCGCGGGCGACCATTTCCCTCGGCGGCGTCCAGGTCGGCCATTCGGCCTTGCGGGTGATCTTGTGGGCGCCGGCCCATTCGAAGCCCGGCTTGCCGACGCCGACGCCGTAGCGACGTGCCTTGCCATCGCCCATCACCAGGTAGAGGAAGCGGTTGTTGGTGTCGATGATGATCGTGCCGGCCTTGTGCTCGCTCTCGTAGGAAACGACCTGCGGCAGATACATTGGGTCGAGTTTCGAGCGAACCGGGTTTTGTGCGCGCGTCGTCACCGAAGCCTGCTCGATGCGGGCCGTGCCGTCGCGGCGGATGACGCGGCGCTGCTGCACCTTCTGGCGCTGGATGATGCGGCGTTGGTTGACGGCGGGCTGCACGCCCTCGCCGGTGAGCTGCATCACCCAGGGGGCGGTGAGGTCGGGGCTTACGATGATGGGCGGCCGGGTCATGTAACGCTCGTCCGCATAGGCTGCGGTCGAGGTGCACAGGAGGGTCGCTGCAAGAAGGGTTCGTATCAACATCGGACGTACTCGCTACTGATCGTCGCCGGGCTGCGCCGAAAAACAAAAGAGACGGCGCCGGTTCGGGAGAATGCTTGCACCCTACGATGAAGCGAAAGGTAAACGGCCGTTCATTCGATATGCACGATGCCGATAAAGCTTTGAGTAGGGTTATTGCCCGCTTTCCAAAAGTGGTTGACGAGTGGTAAAGCGGAACAAACGGGAAACGGAGACTGGAATGGCAAAAGGGCTCTTGGAAGGCGACGATGGTCTTGTGCGCTGCGCATGGCATGGCAATCTGGACGACTACCGCCGCTACCATGACGAGGAATGGGGCCAGCCGGTCACCAGCGACCAGCGCCTCTTCGAGAAGATCTGCCTAGAGGGCTTTCAGTCGGGTCTCTCCTGGCTCACCATCCTGCGCAAACGGACAAGTTTTCGCGCGGCCTTCGCCGGCTTCGACTTCGACAAGGTTGCCGCCTTCGGCGACGATGATATCGCCCGTTGCCTTGCCGACACCGGCATCGTGCGCCACCGCGGCAAGATCGTCTCGACAATCAACAATGCAGTCCGCGCGCAGGCGTTGCGCGAAGAGTTCGGCACGCTCGCCCGCTACTTCTGGAGCTTCGAGCCGACGCCAGAGGAGCGGCCGGTCAGGGTGGATTGGGAGACGATCGTCGCCAATCCGACGACGCCCACCTCCGTGAGGCTGTCGAAAGACCTCAAGAAACGCGGCTGGACCTTTGTCGGCCCCACCACAGTGTATGCTTTCATGCAGGCCATGGGCCTCGTTAACGACCATGTGGAGGGCTGTTTCTGCCGTGAGGAAGTCGAAGACAAGAGAAAGCGGCTCACGCGGCCCTGAATGCGGTATAGCCGTCACAAATACATGTTTGAAATTGCAACGAATCATGTAGCTTAGACTTCAGCGGCAAATTCATACATCAAGAGTTCTGGGGTCGACGCGCATATGCGCAGTCGTGGTGTGCCGCTTATGCTGAATGATTTGGCATGGGGGACATATGGGGCCGAACGTATCTGTTACTGACGATTCTCGTCTTGAAGGCTGGGCCTGCAGCAAGGCTCAGGAAATCATGCTCCGGGAAGGTTTTAGCCTGATCCGGTCCGCCCGCAGTGGCAGCAATATCGAACTTCGCGAAACGAGCCTGTTGATGGCGCGTGCCATCGCGGCTTCGCTGGTCGAAGCCTCGGCGGCCCGGCAAGCCGCAGGCGAATAAAGCAATTCCGGTAAGACTGCCGAGCGGTCTTGCGTGCGGCGGATTGCGTGGAAACGAAACGATGAACGGAAAGGCCCGCCGGTTTGCCGGCGGGCCTTCCTGTTTTACTTGGCGTTCCTGGCCAGCCACGCTTCCATCATCTTGATCTCGCCTTCCTGCGCGGAGATGACCTCCTGCGCAAGTTTGCGCATGGCTTCATCCTTGCCATATTCCAGTTCGACCTTCGCCATGTCGATGGCGCCCTGGTGATGGGCGATCATGCCGCGCACGAAGTCCACGTCGGCATTGCCGGTGAAGTCGATCTCCATGCCCTTGTGCATCTTCGCATTGGCGTCGATGAAGGCCTTGGTGGAGGCGCTCTGGTCGCTGGCCGGGGCGTCCATCGTCATGCCCTGATGGCCGGAATGGTCGGCCTCCTGGGCGATTGCGGGCAGGGCGAAGGCGAGCGCGAAGGCTGCGCCGAGAAACATGTTCTTTGCGTTCATTGTGTTTTCCAGTTCTGAAGTGAATTGAGGACCGGGCGCAAAACGCCCGGCATTCCGTCAAATTCCGTTCAGGACCGGGGAGGGGGATCGAGCGGAGGCAGGGCTAGGCCGATCAGTTGCGGCACGGCGGCCGAGGCATGGCTTGAAACATCGAGCGCCTGGCGTACCGGGTCGAGCCCGATGGCTTCGATAGCGAAACAGGCGGAACAGGCGACTGGATGCGCGGCCGACTTGGATTTGTCGCCGTGCTCGCTGCCGTCCTTCTCCGTGGCCATCTGGTGCATGGCATGCATGCCGGCCGGCTGCGCAATGCTGAGCGTCGCCGCGATCGCCGGAACCCAGCCGGAAAGAACGGCGCCCAGAATGGCGAAGACGAGGAGGATCTGTCTCATGCGGGGGGAGATAGGCGCTCCCTGCACAAAAGAAAAGGGTCAGTTCAACGGACCGCGGCTTGCCGATGCCGTCTCGCGACAGAGGCGGGCGATGGCAAAGGTGGCGTGAATGGCGCCGCTTGTGCCGTCTTCCGTGTAGGACCGGCCGAAGCAGAAGACGGGCCGGTAGAGGCCGGGGCCGGGCCGGATCGTCGTGGCGAAGTTGAAGGTGGTGGCAATCGTCGCCGCCTCTTCCAGCGCCAGCAGCACCTTCTTCCAGTCGGTCGGCTCATAACGCTCGATCAGGTCCATGATGCCGCACCGGATGCTCGCGATATCGTGCAGGGCGGCCGCCTGGGGACCGAGCCGCACAAGGCCGGTCGCAAGTTCAGCGCTCCATTCCTCGCAGATGAAGGCGTTTTCCAGTTCGCGAGGGTCTATGCCCATGAACTCGGCCACGGAGGCGGCAGGCGTGGGAATCATGATCGGTTTCAATGCCATTCGGTCGGTCCGCAGAGCTGTCAGCCGATATTGGAGGAATATGCGGCCGGCGACGGCCAGGCCCCCCGGCCCCATCTGGCCGTCGCCGGTTCGGAAAACGCGCGCAAAGGCCCCGCAAGGCCGCTTGCCAAACGGCAAGGATGGTCGTTTACCTATCCTTAAGGGTAGCCGACATCGAGCGACGCCGAAAGCGGAGCAGCTGGTCGTTTACTCGACTGAAAGATGCGCAATTGTCATTTTTTCTTCCAGGGGTTGAATTTGCCTGGCTTCGTCATCACCATCGGTCACGATCTTGTCGATCAGCTGCGCGCCTATCGCCTCAAGGTCGGGCTGACGCAGGACGACATCGCGTGGAAGCTGGGCTTCTCCTCCACCACCGTCTCGCGCTGGGAGCGCGGTATCGCGGTGCCCGATCTGCGGGCGACCGGCGCCATCGTCGATTTCCTGCGCCGCGCCGATGCGCAGACCGAGCGCCGCCTTTTGGCCTCGATCCTCGCCTCGCGGGAAAGCCGCAATCTCTGGGAAGGCCCTGATATCCGCTATCTCGGCGGCTCCCAGCAGGAATATCGCGAAAGCCCGGAAATGCGCGCCGTCGTCGGCACCGGCATCCGGCGCTATATTACCGGTTCCTATCGGGATTGTCTGGAAGACCAAGGGCTCGTCGCCAGCCTCTATGCGCGTGAAGTCGCCGCCGTCGATATCTACGGGGGCACGGCGCTGTCCATGACGTCAATACCGGAGGGCTATGTGCAGATGAAGCGGCTCTCCTTCCAGTCGGAGATGCGCGGCATCATCCGCGGCGATACGCATTCGACGCTTATTCCCGTGGCGCAGGCGCCGCACGCCTCCGCCGTCATCGTGCACAGTTGGGATCAGCTGTCGCGCCGGCCCTGATGCGCGGCTTTTGCGCCTTGCCGCTGCCCGCCCAATCCGCTAGGGAAACCGCAACGGAAATACAGGAATTTCGGGTATCGCGATGAGCGAAAAGCAGAAAAAACCGCAGAAGCTGAGAGCCCGCCTGCCGCGCGGCTTTGTCGATCGTGATGCCGCGGATATCCGCGCCGTCAACGAGATGACCGCGAAGATCCGCGCTGTCTACGAGCACTATGGCTTCGACCCGGTGGAAACCCCGCTCTTCGAATATACCGATGCGCTCGGGAAATTCCTGCCGGACGCCGACCGTCCGAACGAAGGCGTCTTCTCGCTGCAGGACGACGACGACCAGTGGATGAGCCTGCGCTACGACCTGACCGCGCCGCTCGCCCGCCATGTCGCGGAAAACTTCAACGAAATCCAGCTGCCCTACCGCACCTATCGCGCCGGCTACGTCTTCCGCAACGAGAAGCCCGGCCCGGGCCGTTTCCGCCAGTTCATGCAGTTCGACGCCGATACGGTCGGTGCCGCCGGCGTCCAGGCGGATGCCGAAATGTGCATGATGATGGCCGACACGATGGAAGCCCTCGGCATTGCGCGCGGCGACTACGTCATCCGCGTCAACAACCGCAAGGTTCTCGACGGGGTCATGGAGGCCATCGGCCTCGGCGGCGAGGACAAGGCGGGTGCCCGCCTCAACGTGCTGCGCGCCATCGACAAGCTCGACAAGTTCGGCCCCGAGGGGGTGAAGCTCCTGCTTGGTGCAGGCCGCAAGGATGAATCCGGCGACTTCACCAAGGGCGCGGGACTGGATGCCGAGCAGATCGAAAAGGTCCTCTTCTTCGTCGGCATCAAGGACTATGCCGAAAGCGCCGCCGACCTCGCAAAGCTGCTCGAAGGCAGCGCGCGTGGCGGTGAAGGTGTCGAGGAATTGAACCAGATCGGCCATCTCGTCACGTCGGCCGGCTACGATTCCGACCGCATCAAGATCGACCCTTCCGTCGTGCGTGGTCTCGAATATTACACCGGCCCGGTCTTCGAAGCGGAGTTGCAATTCGCCGTCACCAACGAGAAAGGCGAAAAGGTCGTCTTCGGTTCGGTCGGCGGCGGCGGTCGTTATGATGGTCTCGTTTCGCGCTTCATGGGCCAGCCGGTGCCGGCCACCGGTTTCTCCATCGGCGTTTCGCGCCTGATGACGGCGCTGAAGAACCTCGGCAAGCTTGGGCAGGACGAGGTGATCGCACCGGTGCTGGTCACCGTCATGGACGGCGACGTCGAGAGCATGGGCCGCTACCAGCGCTTCACGCAGCAACTGCGCAACGCCGGTATCCGCGCCGAAATGTACCAGGGCAACTGGAAGAAGTTCGGCAACCAGCTGAAATATGCCGACCGCCGCAACGCGCCCATCGCCATCATCCAGGGCGGCGACGAGCGGGCCGAAGGCGTCGTGCAGATCAAGGACCTGATCGAAGGCAAGCGGCTTGCCGGCGAGATCGAGGACAACACCACCTGGCGCGCGGCGCGCGTCGCGCAGATCTCCGTGCCGGAAGCCGATCTCGTGGAGAAAGTTCGCGAAATCCTCGCGGCGCAGGCCGAAGACCGGGCACGGGCTGGCTGATATGCCTCTCGTCAACCTCCCCGCCTTCGCGCCCGAACTGATTGCCGATCTGGAAAAGCTCGGCACGGAGCGCGTCGATACGCCGGTCATCCAGCCGGCCGAACCCTTTCTCGACATGGCGGGCGAGGATCTGCGCCGGCGCATCTTCATGACGGAGAGCGAGACCGGCAAGAGCCTGTGCCTGCGCCCCGAATTCACCATCCCCGTATGCCTGCGCCACATCGAAACGGCGACCGGCACGCCGAAGCGCTACGCCTATCTCGGCGAGGTCTTTCGCCAGCGCCGCGAGGGCTCGAACGAATTCTACCAGGCCGGCATCGAGGATCTGGGCGAACCGGATGTCGCGCAAGCCGATGCGCGCGCCGTCCGTGATGCCTTTACTGTGCTCGCCAATCGCCTGCCGGGCATAGGCCTGTCGATTGTTCTCGGCGACCAGTCGGTCTTCGAAGCCGTGGTTGCCGCCTGCGGCCTGCCGGCCGGCTGGCAGAAGCGGCTGGTCCACGCCTTCGGCAACCAGGCACAGCTGCAGAAGCTGATGGCCGACCTCTCCAATCCCGTGCCGTCCGGCGTCTTCGGCCCCGAGGTCGAGCGCCTTGCCATTCTCGGCAAGCTCGACGATGAGGCGCAGCTCATCGCCCATATCGACGAGACCATGGAAGCGACCGGCTATTCCACCAATGCCAGCCGCAGCCCGGCCGACATCGCCAAACGCCTGCGCGAAAAAATGGAACTCGCCAACACGCGGCTCGACAGCCGGACGCTGGCGCTGCTCAAGGAATTTTTGGCGCTGGAACTCAGCCTTGCCGAAGCATCGAAGGCGCTCGCCGCCTTTGCGGACAAGGCGGGTCTTTCGCTCGGCGAGGCTCTGGAGCGTTTCGAGAGCCGCGTTGCTGCGCTTCGCAAGGTTGGCGTCGATCCCGAAACCATCACGTACCGCGCCGCCTTCGGCCGTCCGCTCGATTATTATACCGGCCTGGTCTTCGAGATCGAAGGCGAGGGCCTTGTGCTTGCCGGTGGCGGTCGTTTCGACCGGCTGCTGACGCTGCTTGGCGCCAAGGAGCGTATTCCGGCCGTCGGCTTTTCACTCTGGCTTGATCGCATTGCAAGCGTGAAGGGAGCGGCCGCATGACCATCACCATCGGCCTTCCGTCCAAGGGGCGCATGAAGGAGGATTCCTCCGCCGTACTCGCCCGCGCCGGATTCACCGTCACCGCCGTCGGCAACGACCGCTCCTATCGCGGCCGGGTCGAAGGCCGAGACGACATCGAGATCGCCTTCCTGTCCGCGTCCGAAATCTCCCGCGAGATCGCCAATGGCACCGTCGATTTCGGCGTGACGGGCGAAGACCTGGTGCGCGAGGGGCTGGCGGAGGCCGATGCCCGCGTCGAATTCTGCGCCCGCCTCGGCTTCGGCCATGCGGATGTCGTCGTCGCCGTGCCGGAAATCTGGCTCGACGTCGATACGATGGCCGACCTCGGCGACGTCGCCGCCGATTTCCGCGCCCGCCACGGCCGCCGTCTCACCATCGCCACGAAATACTGGCGGCTGACCCAAAAATTCTTCTCAGGCAACCACGGCATCCAGCTCTACCGCATCGTCGAAAGCCTCGGCGCCACGGAAGGCGCGCCGGCCTCGGGTTCGGCCGACATCATCGTCGACATCACCTCGACGGGTTCGACGCTGGTGGCGAACCACCTGAAGATCCTCTCCGACGGCGTGATCCTGAAATCCGAAGCCTGCCTCGTGCGCGCCCGCAAGCCCGAGCACGAGGGCAATGCGGCGGTGGCGGAGATCATCGCGCGGGTGCGCCAGGCGCTTTGATTGGGGAGGCGCGGCCCCCTCATCCGGCTGCCGCCACCTTCTCCCCGCTGGGGAGAAGGGATAGATCGGTAGGTTGCGGGCCGGCTCTTACATTCCTTCTGGGGAAAACGGTACAGGATCTCCCCTTCTCCCCAGCGGGGAGAAGGTGGCCGGCAGGCCGGATGAGGGGGCTGTTCCGGAAAATTCCTGCGCTACCCTGACATCCTCCGACAAGCTGTCCTATCTATGAACTCCCATCGCAAGGAGTGCTCCATGGCAGATCTGTCGTCCTTCCCCATCACCAAGAAATGGCCAGCCAAGAATCCCGATATCATCCAGCTCTATTCGTTGCCGACGCCGAATGGCGTGAAGGTATCGATCGCGCTGGAGGAGCTCGGCCTTGCCTATGAGCCCCATCGGATCGAGTTCGGGCCGGAGGGCGTCAAATCACCGGATTTCATCTCGCTGAACCCGAACGGGCGCATTCCGGCAATCATCGATCCGAACGGCCCGGACGGCAAGCCGATCGGCCTCTTTGAATCGGGCGCGATCCTCGTCTATCTCGCCGAGAAGACCGGCAAGCTGATCCCGGCCGATGCCGCCGGGCGCTATGAGACGCTCGCCTGGGTGATGTTCCAGATGAGCGGCGTCGGCCCGATGTTCGGCCAGTTCGGGCATTTCCACAAATTCGCCGCCGACAAGGTTGCCAACAATTCCTATCCCGCCGAGCGCTACCGCGATGAATCGAAGCGCCTGCTTTCGGTGCTGGAGGACCGCCTGAAGGACCGCCAGTTTATCATGGGTGACGAATACACCATTGCCGACATCACGACCTTCCCGTGGATCCGTGGCGCGGATGTCTTCTATGGCGGCCGCGCGGCTCTCGACTATGCAAGCTTCCCCGCCGTCATGGCATGGCTGGAGCGCTGCCTCGCCCGTCCGGCAGCCCAGAAGGGTCTCGAGATTCCGGCAAAGCTCTGACGCAAACGAAAAATCCGGCGGCGCGGCAATGAGTTGACGCCGCCCGCCGGCGCGCGGTACGTCTGGGTAAAACAAAGACGGGACGGAAAATATCGTGACGGGAAGACTGGTTGTAGTGGGCGGCGGTCAGGCCGCATTTGCCCTCGTTGCAAAGCTGCGTGCGCTCAAGGACGAGCGGCCGATCACCATCATCGCCGCCGAGGCGAGCCATCCCTATCAACGCCCGCCGCTCTCCAAGAAATACCTGCTCGGCGAGGCCGATCTCAGCCGCCTGATGTTCCGAGCGGAAAACTGGTATCCCGACAACCATGTCGATATCCGCCTGTCCACCGAGGTCACGTCCATCGACCGTGCGGCAAAGACGGTAACGCTGAGCGACGGCACGACGCTGCATTACGGCCATCTGGCGCTCGCCACTGGTGCCACGCCGCGCCGCCTGCCGGCCGGGATCGGCGGTGATCTCGATGGCGTCTTCACGGTACGCGACTACCGCGATGCCGACCGCCTCGGCCTTGAAATGCAGGAGGGCCGCCGGGCACTCGTCATCGGTGGCGGTTACATCGGTCTTGAAGCCGCCGCCGTCGCGCGGGGCAGGGGGCTCGACGTCACCGTTATCGAGATGGCCGACCGCATCCTCGCCCGCGTGGCCTCTCCGGCAACGGCGACCATCCTCAAGGCGATCCACACGGCGCGCGGCGTCGACGTGCGCGAAAAGACCGGCCTGGTGCGCCTTCTCGGCGAGAACGGCCGCGTCACCGGGGCGGAACTGACAGACGGGTTCGTATTGCCGGTGGACGTGGTGATCGCCGGCATCGGCGTGACGGCGAATGATGCGCTCGCTCTAGACGCCGGCCTGGAGGTTGCGAACGGCATTGTCGTCGACGTCCACGCCCGCACGTCCGACCCCGCAATCTTCGCAATAGGCGACTGCGCCGTGCTGCCTTTCGAGGGCAATCGCGTGCGGCTGGAATCCGTCCAGAACGCCGTCGACCAGGCGGAGGCCGCAGCCGCCGTCATCGCCGGAGGCGATGCGCCCTATCAGCCAAAACCGTGGTTCTGGTCCGACCAGTACGACGTCAAGCTCCAGATCGCCGGCTTCTGCATGGGCTTCGACGAGACGTTCGTCCGTGTCGGTCAGCGCGAGGGAAGCGTATCCGTCTGGTATTTCCGCGAAGGGCGCCTGATCGCGGTGGACGCAGTCAACGACGCCAAGGCCTATGTGGTTGGCAAGAAGCTGATCGAGATGGGCCGCACGCCGGAGCGCGCCGCCCTCGAAGACCCGGCGACGGACCTCAAGGCGCTCACGCTGTGAAGCGCTCCCGTAGCGTGAGTTGTACGACGTGACTGGTATGCAATGAGCCAGTTGCATTGTTTTGACATTCGTTAAGTATGATAAAAGGCGGAGCCGGTTCGTGCTCCCCAATGCTTTCTGAATTCACTCATTTTTTAGGGTTCTCGCGCTGAGTGGGGTCATCTTGATCCCGCCCGGTGACCCTTCATGTATCGCATTCTGACCTGCCTGACCGTCGAGCACGATCTTCGTCTCGTGCTGCTTGCGGCCTTTATCTGCTTCCTGTCCTGCTATGTGGCGGTGACGCTGGCGCAAAGGGCCCGGGTCGCGGAGGGCACGGCGCGCAATCTCTGGCTCGGTGCGGCCGGCATATCGAGCGGTTTTGGTATCTGGGCGACGCATTTCATTGCCATGCTGGCCTATAATCCGGGCGTTGCCATGGGGTTCGACATGGAGCCGACGCTCCTGTCCCTGGCGGTGGCCATCGTCGTCACGACGATGGGGCTTTCCCTTGCAGCCTATGTTTCCGGCCGTAGTGCCACGATTGCGGGCGGCCTGCTGCTGGGCGCCGGCATCACCTCCATGCACTATATCGGCATGTCCGCGCTGGAACTGCCGGGCCATATCGTCTGGGATTATTCCTATGTGGCCGCCTCGGTGATATTTGCCGCGATCTTTGGTGCCTTGGCGCTCATCTTCTGCATGCGCCCGCAAGCCGGCGTTCGGGACCGTGCAATAGCAACCTTGTTCATGGCGGTTGGCGTCGTTTCGTTGCATTTCACAGGCATGGCGGCCGTGACGATCGAGCCGGGCCTGATGCCGGTGAGCGACGATACGATGTTGTCGGTGGGCCTGATGGTGCCGCTGATTGCGGTCGTTGCTTTCTCGCTGCTGTTTGCCGGCTTGACCGCTGCCGTCTTTGCCCGGCAGGCGGAGCTTGCCGCCAGCGAAAGCATGCGCCAGTTTGCCATGCTCGTGCAGGGCGTGAAGGATTACGCGATCTACATGCTTGATCCGGAAGGCCGCGTCGCCAACTGGAACGAGGGCGCCGAGCGCAGCAAGGGCTATACGGCCCGCGAGATCGTCGGCCAGCATTTTTCCCGCTTCTACAGTGAGGCGGATTGCGCTGCCGGCCTGCCCGAGCAGGCATTGCGGGCCGCACGGGAGGAAGGCAAATGCGAGAGCGAGGGCTGGCGCTACAAGAAGGATGGCGGCCGGTTCTGGGCGCATGTCGTCATCGATCCCATTTATGACGCCGGCGGCGTGCTCGTCGGTTATGCCAAGATCACCAAGGACGTGACGAAGGAGAAGGCCGCTGCCGACCGGCTCGCCGCGGTGACGAAGAACCTTGATCTTGCGCTGGAAAACATGTCGCAGGGTCTTTGCCTGTTCGACAAGGACGAGCGCCTGCTCATTGCCAACAAGCGTTACAGCGAGATTTTCGGTTTCCCGGAAGGTTACATCCAGCCCGGCATGACGCTGCGCGAGATCGTTGAGCAGGGCGTTGCCACCTTGTTTGCCGATCCTGATGTCCGGTACGCCAAGGGGCGTGACGTCTATGCGCGCCGCCGCGCTGCCATCCAGGCCAATGACGGCGGCGCAATGGTTGAAAAGCTGCCGAACGGCACGTCGGTGCAGCTACGCTACCGCACGCTGCCGGATGGCGCATGGGTTGCCACCTATGAAGACGTGTCCGATCGCCTGCGCTCGGAAGAGCAGATTTCCTTCCTCGCCCGCCATGACAGCCTGACGGGCCTTCCGAACCGCGCAAACTTCAACAACCGCCTTGAAGCCGACCTCGAGTCGGCGCCGCGTTCCGGCGGCAAGGTTGCGGTCATCGGCATCGATCTCGACAAGTTCAAGGAAATCAACGACACGCGCGGCCATGCGGCGGGCGACGAGGTTCTGGTCACGCTGTCGAAGCGCATGGAGGCTTGCCTTGAGGCGGACGAAACGATCGCCCGTTTCGGCGGCGATGAATTCGCTGCTGCCAAGCGCTTCGGGGATATGTCCGAGCTGACCGATTTCATCCAGCGCCTCGAAACCTGCCTGAACGAAGAGATTCGCATTGACGGCTACGACATCAAGCCGGGTGCCAGCCTCGGCGTGGCGATCTATCCGCATGACGCCGACACTGTCGAAGTACTGCTCAACAATGCCGACCTTGCCATGTACCGCGCCAAGGATGCACTGACCCAGACGGTGTGTTTCTACGAGGTCTCCATGGACGAGGCTGCCCGCAGCCGCCGCCTCATCGCCAACGATCTGTGGCAGGCCGTGGAGCGCAAGGAACTGCAGCTGCACTATCAGGTGCAGAAGGCGGTCAATACCGGCGAGACACTTGGCTACGAAGTGCTGCTGCGCTGGCATCATCCGGTGCGCGGCACGATCCCGCCCTCGGACTTCATCCCGATTGCGGAAGAGTGCGGCGCCATCCTGCCGATCGGCGAATGGGTGCTGCGGCAAGCCTGCCGCGAGGCGGCGACCTGGGGCAACGAGCACAAGATCGCCGTCAACCTGTCGCCGGTGCAGCTCGGTAATGCCGATGTCGCGGACCTCGTACACCGGGTCCTGCTGGAAACCGGCCTCGACCCACGCCGGCTGGAGCTGGAGATCACCGAATCGACCATCATCGGCGACAAGGAGCGCGCATTGCAGACGTTGCGCCGTATCAAGGCTTTTGGCGTCACCATCGCCATCGACGATTTCGGCACGGGCTATTCGTCGCTGGAAACGCTGCGCGCCTTCCCCTTCGACAAGATCAAGCTCGACCGCAGCTTCATGAGCGAAGTCGAGGCGAGCCCGGAGGCCAAGGCCATCATCCGCGCCATCCTGGCGCTCGGCCAGTCGTTGCGTGTGCCTGTGCTTGCCGAAGGTGTGGAAACGAGCAGCCAGCTCGCCATCCTTCTGGACGAAGGCTGCGACGAGGCACAGGGCTATTTCCTCGGGCGACCGGTGCCCATAGAGCGGATCCGGTTCGACGTGGAGACGAGCGAAGAAGCCGCTTGAGGCGGGCTACTGCCGCTTGAAACGACGGCCGGCGAGGTCGATCTGGAAGCGGGGGAAGATGAAGACGCCGATGATCGTGCCGGCGTATTTCTCCTCGAGGCCCGTCGATTCACCGACACAGAACACCGGCTGGCGCGGTGCGCCGTCGAGATGGATCGTCGTGGAGAAACAGAAGGACGAGGATGAGGCGGCCGCCTGCTCGAAAAGTTCCAGCACGCGCTGGCGGTCGAGCGGCTCGTAGCAGCGGATAAGATTCAGCAGGCCGCAGGCTCGCTGCGGCAGGCCATGCACCAGCGCGGCCTTGTCACCGAGTGTGAACAGGCCGTTGGAAAGGTCGCCGGTCCAGCGCTCTGTCACGCAGTACTGGGTCAACAGTTCGTTGTCCGTCTCGTCGAATTCCATCGAGCCCGGCAGAAAGGGCGACGAGAGATCAGTCTTGATTATCTTGAACACCCACGACCTCAGGCAGTTGCTCGAAATTGACCAGACATGTCCCGTCCCCTTGAGGCACACGACATGCTAAAAGACAGCGCCGGCTGACAACCCTCGAAGTCGGCCGAACTGCTTTCCTATATACTGAATTGCACCCGGATCCTGGCGTAGTACTGGATCGGGTTTACGCGTAAAGACCGCCGCTGACCTTGTTCAGTCCCCGGCGGTTGCTATCCAATGTTTCGGGAAATCCGGCTGCGCGACAAGCCGACAATACAGCGTCGAGTTTTAGCGCCTGAACCCCCGGTGAATCTGAAAAGTTCACTTGGGGCGACTTTATAGTTGGTTTTTTAATGCCAGCAACGGCTTTTTGATAATTATTGCACGAATGGAAAAATTCTTTTCGCGGTAACGATGCAGCCCCGTTCCGACGGAAAGCAGAAAGGGCGGCCCGAAGACCGCCCTTTCCGAACTGAACCGGATGGCTCAGATATAAGACCCGAAGGTCTTACATCATGTCCATGCCGCCCATGCCGCCCATGCCGCCAGGCATGCCGCCAGCGGATTCCTTCTTCGGCAGTTCGGCGATCATGGCTTCCGTCGTGATCAGCAGCGAAGCAACCGAAGCAGCGTTCTGCAGAGCCGTGCGGACAACCTTGACCGGGTCGACGATGCCAAGCGCAATCAGGTCGCCGTATTCGCCGGTCTGGGCGTTGTAGCCGTAGTTGTCTTCGTTCTTGTCGAGGATCTTGCCGACAACGATCGAAGCTTCGTCACCAGCGTTCTCGGCGATCTGGCGAACCAGCGACTGGAGCGCCTTGCGAACGATGTTGACGCCGGCTTCCTGGTCGTCGTTTTCACCCTTGACGGTGATCTTCGTGGAGGAACGCAGCAGGGCAACGCCGCCGCCCGGTACGATACCTTCCTGAACAGCAGCGCGCGTCGCGTTGAGGGCGTCGTCGATGCGGTCCTTCTTTTCCTTCACTTCGACTTCCGTCGAACCGCCGACGCGGATGACGGCAACGCCGCCAGCGAGCTTGGCAAGACGTTCCTGCAGCTTCTCGCGGTCGTAGTCGGAGGTGGTTTCTTCGATCTGGGCCTTGATCTGCGCGACGCGGCCTTCGATTTCAGCCTTCTGGCCGGCACCGTCGACGATCGTCGTGTTTTCCTTGGAGATCGAAACCTTCTTCGAACGGCCGAGCATGTCGAGCGTTACGTTTTCGAGCTTGATGCCGAGGTCTTCGGAGATAACCGTGCCGCCCGTCAGGATGGCGATGTCTTCGAGCATGGCCTTGCGGCGGTCGCCGAAGCCAGGAGCTTTGACGGCAGCGATCTTGAGGCCGCCACGCAGCTTGTTGACGACGAGCGTTGCGAGGGCTTCGCCTTCGACGTCTTCAGCGATGATGACCAGCGGCTTGCCGGTCTGGACGACGGCTTCGAGAACCGGCAGCATCGCCTGGAGGTTCGAGAGCTTCTTCTCGTGCAGGAGAATGAAAGCGTCTTCGAGGTCGGCGATCATCTTTTCCGGGTTGGTCACGAAGTAGGGCGACAGGTAGCCGCGGTCGAACTGCATGCCTTCGACGACTTCGAGTTCGGTTTCGGCGGTCTTGGCTTCTTCAACCGTGATGACGCCTTCGTTGCCAACCTTCTGCATGGCTTCAGCAATGTCGAGACCGACCTGCTTGTCGCCGTTTGCGGAGATCGTGCCAACCTGGGCGACTTCTTCCGACGTGTTGATCTTCTTGGCCTTGGCCTGGAGATCCTTGACGACTTCAGCAACGGCGAGATCGATGCCGCGCTTCAGGTCCATCGGGTTCATGCCGGCGGCAACAGCCTTGTGGCCTTCGCGAACGATGGCCTGGGCAAGAACGGTTGCAGTCGTCGTGCCGTCGCCGGCGATGTCGTTGGTCTTGGAAGCAACTTCGCGAACGAGCTGGGCGCCCATGTTCTCGAACTTGTCGTCCAGTTCGATTTCCTTGGCGACGGAAACGCCGTCCTTGGTGATGCGCGGTGCGCCGAACGACTTGTCGATGATGACGTTACGACCCTTCGGGCCGAGCGTTACCTTGACTGCGTCTGCGAGAATGTCGACGCCGCGCAGCATCTTTTCGCGCGCGCTGCGGCCGAACTTGATTTCTTTGGCTGCCATTGTGTTAGCTCCTGAAAGAGGTATCAGCGAATTTCGGAAAGGGATTTATCGGCAGATCAGCCGATGACGCCCATGATGTCGGCTTCCTTCATGATCAGAAGGTCTTCGCCGTCGAGCTTGACTTCGGTGCCCGACCACTTGCCGAACAGAACGCGGTCGCCAGCCTTGACGTCCAGCGGGACGACCTTGCCGGACTCGTCACGAGCGCCGGAACCGACGGCGACGATTTCGCCTTCCTGCGGCTTTTCCTTGGCGGTATCCGGAATGATGATGCCGCCCTTGGTCTTGGCTTCAGATTCAACGCGACGAACGACGACGCGATCGTGAAGCGGGCGGAAGGTGGTGCTTGCCATTGTCTTATCCCTCGATCGAATGACATTGCGGATCCCGAACTGGATCCGATGGATGAGTGTTAGCACTCACCGTTTAGGAGTGCTAGCGGGCTGGAAATAGGCGGCGGGGTGTTTCGAGTCAAGAAGAGCGACTGGAAATTATTTTGCCGCGAATGGTTACCGCTGCCGCCAGATGGGAGCGACATCGCATGCCATCAAGTCAGTCTCGTGAATTTTCGGCAGTTTCCCCGTCGATACGGCAAAATTGTGTGGAGAGGCTTGTTTTCTTGGCCTCGCTTTGCAATGTCAGCCGGGCTCGACCTCGACACGGGAATCCCTGATGGCTCAACGCATCCAATCCTTCCGCGATATCGCCACGCACTATGACGTGGTGCTCTGCGACGTCTGGGGCGTCCTGCACAATGGCGTCGAAGCCTTTTCCTATGCCTCCGAGGCGCTTGCGGAGGCCCGCGCCGCCGGCCTCACCGTCGTGCTCATCACCAATTCGCCGCGTCCGCATCCGGGCGTGAAGGTGCAAATCCGCGGCCTCGGCGTCACCGACGCTTCCTATGACCGCATCGTCACGTCAGGCGATGTCACCCGCGCGTTGATCGCGAAGGGCCCGAAGAAGATCTATTTCATCGGCGCGGAAAAGGACTTGGCCCTGCTCGATGGCCTCGGCGTCGAGCCGGTCGGTCTGGAGGAGGCGGGCATCGTCGTCTGCGCGGGCCTTCGCGAGGACGAGAAGGACACAGTCGAGGATTACCGTGCGGAGCTGACGGCACTCGCCGCGCGAGACCTGCCCTTCATCTGCGCCAACCCGGATCTCGTCGTCGAGCGCGGCCACCGGCTCATTCCCTGCGCCGGCGCGCTCGCCAAGCTTTATGAAGAGCTTGGCCGTGCCAGCCAGATCGCCGGCAAGCCGCATCGGCCGATCTACGAAAAGTCGATTGCCGAGGCCGAGGATGTGCGCGGCGCCTTCGACCTGTCGCGTGTCATCGCCATCGGCGACGGCATGCCGACGGATGTACGCGGCGCTGAAGCCTTCGGTCTCGATGTGCTCTATATTTCCGGCGGCATCCATGCGCAGGAATATGTTGAAGCCGGCCGCACGGACGAGGCAAGATTGGAACGCTTTCTCGCTCAGGAAAATGCCCACCCGAAGTGGTGGATGCCCCGGCTGCAGTGACGGGACGGAGACGGTCGTCATGACGGTATTTCACAGAAACGAGACGAAACAGCCGCTGCCGGAGCATCTGCGCGGCGGCGTCATCGCCATCGGCAATTTCGACGGCGTGCACCGTGGCCACCAGGCGGTGCTGCAACGGGCGCTCGATCTCGCCACCGAGCGCGGCGTTCCCGCCCTCGTTTTGACATTCGAGCCGCATCCGCGCACCGTCTTCCGCCCGGAACGCCCCGTCTTCCGCCTGACGCCGGCGCCGCTGAAGGCCCGCATCCTGGAAGGCATGGGTTTTTCCGCCGTCATCGAATACCCGTTCGATCGCGGATTTTCCGAAATATCGGCGCATGATTTCATCCGCGCCATCCTCCTGGACTGGCTGCACGCCTCCGAGGTCGTCACCGGCTTCGATTTCCATTTCGGCAAGGGCAGGGAAGGCGGCCCGGCCTTCCTGATGGCCGCCGGCCAGAACAATGGTTTCGGCGTCACGCTGGTCGATGCCTTCCGCGACGAGAATGCCTCGGTGATCTCGTCGAGCTTCGTCCGCTCGCTGCTCGGCGAAGGCGCCGTCGTCGAGGCGTCCGGCCAGCTCGGTTATCACTACACGGTCGAGGCCGAGGTAATCGGCGGCAAGCAGCTCGGTCGCACATTGGGTTATCCGACTGCCAACATGCAGCTTCCGCCGGAAGTGGAATTGCGCAACGGCATCTACGCCGTGCGCTTCCGTCGCCCGGATGGAAGCCTGCACGACGGCGTCGCCAGCTATGGCCGCCGCCCCACCGTCACTGCCAATGGCGCACCGCTGCTTGAAACCTTCCTCTTCGATTTTTCCGGCGATCTCTACGGCGAAGTCTCCGCCGTCTCCTTCTTCGGGCACCTGCGCGACGAGCTGAAATTCGACGGCCTGGACGCGCTCGTCGTGCAGATGAAACGCGATGAGGAGGAGGCGCGGGCGCTGCTTTCCGGCGTACGATCGCTTGGGACCATCGACCAGCGGCTCTGTTTCTGACGGGAACGACGGCTTTCGGCGTGCCCCGTCTTTTCAAAGCGATCAAAACGCCGTAATACCGCGCGCATGATGCTCAACCGGCTGACCATCGATCTGCGAATTAGTGGCCCGGCTTTCCGCGCGCTCTGAGCGAGAGCCGGAAGGTCCGGGATTTCGGACGTTTTCGAAAGCGTCCCCGCCGTCAGTGCCACAGTATTGACTGATACTTTCCCCGCATGCGCGAAAACCGCGCGACGAGACGATAGCCATATCCATGACCGATACGCCCGAAAAAGTCGATTATTCCGCCACCCTCTACCTGCCGCAGACGGAGTTTCCGATGCGCGCCGGCCTGCCGACGAAGGAGCCGGAAACGGTGGCCCGCTGGCAGAAGATGGGTCTTTACAAGCAGCTGCGCGCCTCCGCCGCTGGCCGCGAAAAGTTCGTGCTGCATGACGGCCCGCCCTATGCCAACGGCAACATCCATATCGGCCACGCGCTGAACAAGATCCTCAAGGACGTCATCACCCGCTCGTTCCAGATGCGCGGCTATGACTCCAATTACGTGCCCGGCTGGGACTGCCACGGCCTTCCGATCGAATGGAAGATCGAGGAAAAATACCGCGAGAAGGGCAAGAACAAGGACGAGGTTCCGGTCAACGAATTCCGCCAGGAATGCCGCGACTTCGCCGCCGGCTGGATCAAGATCCAGTCGGACGAGTTCAAGCGCCTCGGCATCGAGGGCGACTTCGACAATCCCTACACGACGATGGCCTTCCATGCGGAGTCGCGCATCGCCGGCGAACTTTTGAAGATCGCCAAGAGCGGCCAGCTCTATCGCGGCTCGAAGCCGGTCATGTGGTCGGTTGTCGAGCGCACGGCGCTGGCCGAAGCCGAAGTCGAATATGCCGACGTCGAGAGCGACGCGATCTGGGTAAAGTTCCCGGTGATCGAGGGGCCGGCCGATCTGCTGGGCAATGCCGTCGTCATCTGGACGACCACGCCCTGGACGATCCCGGGCAACCGCGGCATCGCCTTCTCGTCGCGTTATCCCTACGGTCTCTATGAGGTGGAAAGCGCGCAGAACGATTTCGGCCCGCAGCCGGGCGAGAAACTGATCTTCGCCACCCGTCTTGCCGATGAATCGGCGGCCAAGGCAAAGCTTACATTCAAGCTTGTCCGCGACGTCACTCCGGAAGAACTGGCGGCAGCCGTCTGCGCCCATCCGCTGGCCTCTCTTGGCTACGACTTCAAGGTCCCGCTGCTCGACGGCGACCACGTCACCGACGATGCCGGCACCGGCTTCGTCCACACGGCCCCCGGCCACGGCCGCGAGGACTTTGATGCCTGGACGGCTGCGGCTCGCGCCCTTGAGGCACGCGGCATCTCGTCCAAGATCCCGTTCACCGTCGATGACGCCGGTTTCTACACCGCCGACGCCCCCGGCTTCGACGGCGCCCGCGTCATGGATGATAACGGCAAGAAGGGCGATGCCAACGAGCGCGTCATCAAGGCGCTGATCGCCGCCAACAATCTGTTTGCCCGCGGCCGGATCAAGCACTCCTACCCGCATTCCTGGCGCTCCAAGAAGCCGGTGATCTTCCGCAACACGCCGCAGTGGTTCGTCTACATGGACAAGGAACTCGGCGACGGCACGACGCTGCGCTCGCGTTCGCTCACCGCCATCGACGAGACCCGCTTCGTGCCTGCCGCCGGCCAGAACCGTCTGCGCGCCATGATCGAAGGCCGCCCGGACTGGGTGCTGTCGCGCCAGCGTGCCTGGGGTGTCCCGATCGCCGTCTTCGCCGACGAGAACGGCGACGTGCTGATCGACGAGGCCGTCAATGCCCGCATCCTCGAAGCTTTCGAGCAGGAAGGTGCTGACGCCTGGTTCGCCGAAGGCGCGCGCGCGCGCTTCCTCGGCAACCGCGCCGGCGAGCCGTGGATCCAGGTCATGGACATCCTCGATGTCTGGTTCGACTCGGGTTGCACGCACACCTTCACGCTGGAAGACCGTCCGGACCTGAAATGGCCGGCCGACGTCTATCTGGAGGGCTCCGACCAGCATCGCGGCTGGTTCCACTCGTCGCTGCTCGAAAGCTGCGCAACGCGTGGCCGTGCGCCCTACAACGCCGTCGTCACCCATGGCTTCACCATGGACGAGAAGGGCGAGAAGCAGTCGAAGTCCAAGGGCAACGTCGTCTCGCCGCAGGACGTGATGAAGGAATCGGGCGCCGATATCCTGCGTCTCTGGGTCATGACCACCGACTACTGGGAAGACCAGCGCCTCGGCAAGACGATCATCCAGACCAACATCGACGCCTACCGCAAGCTGCGCAACACGGTGCGCTGGATGCTGGGCACGCTGGCGCACGACACGGGCGAAGAGATCGCCTATGCCGACATGCCGGAGCTGGAAAAGCTGATGCTGCACCGGCTGTCGAAACTCGATGCCGTCGTTCGCGAAGGCTACGACGCCTTCGACTTCAAGAAGATCACCCGCGCGCTCATCGATTTTTCGAACGTTGAGCTTTCGGCCTTCTACTTCGACGTCCGCAAGGATGCGCTCTACTGCGACGCCCCGTCCTCGCTGAAGCGCCGCGCCTCGCTTGCCGTCATCCGCAAGCTGTTCGACTGCCTCGTCACCTGGCTGGCACCCATGCTGCCCTTCACCATGGAGGAGGCCTGGCTGTCGCGGAAGCCGGATGCCGTCTCTGTCCATCTCGAGCAGTTCCCGGATGTGCCGGCCGAATGGCGCAACGATGCGCTGGAAGCCAAGTGGGAGAAGATCCGCAGCGTGCGTTCGGTTGTCACCGGCGCGCTGGAAATCGAGCGCCGCGAGAAGCGTATCGGTGCCTCGCTGGAGGCGGCTCCGGTTGTCTCCATCGCCGACCCGGACCTGCTGGCAGCGCTCGAAGGTCAGGATTTTGCGGAAATCTGCATCACCTCGGCCATATCGGTTGTTTCGGGCGAAGGCCCGGCTGACGCCTTCCGCCTGCCGGAGGTCGCCAGGGTTGCGGTCGAGCCGAAGCTTGCCGAAGGCACCAAGTGCGCGCGCTCCTGGCGCATCACCACGGATGTCGGCGCGGATGCCGACTATCCGGATGTCTCGGCACGTGACGCTGCGGCGCTGCGTGAGATCGGTTTCCGCCGCACCGCCTGATGGGTGTTCCTGTCGACGGCCGGGGCTTTCCGGCCGTCGATCTCCCGGATGAATTGCACTTCCATGCTTCATCCGGTATTGCTGCCTGAAAATGGTCGGATTTTTCCGCCATGGCACGGCAATCTATTGCCGTGCTTGAGCTTTGGGGCGCCGGCTCTGCTGGAAGGGTATTCATGGGAATGACGCGAAATATTCGGGTGCGTACAGGCCTGATCGGTCTTTTGGGCGGAAGCTTCCTTTTGACCGGCTGCATGGGACCGACCTACGGCACGGGCAAGAGCGTCGGTGAGCAGCTGGTGGAAGATGTCGGCAATGCCGTCATGGTTCAGCCCGACAATGAGGAAGCGAAAAAGATCCGCTACCAGCCGCGCGGCGGCCTCGTCGTGCCGAAGGATCAAACCGCACTCACCACGCCGCAGGATTCTGTTTCCGGCAAGAACAATCCGGGATGGCTGGAAAGCCCCGAAGACATGCGCCAACGCCTGCGGGCGGAAGCGGATGAAAACAGCGGCGACGTGAACTACCGGTCTCCGCTCGCCAATCAGGGCACGACGAACCGCAAGCTCTCCGCATCCGAGCAGACGGCGGCCTATCGCGAGGCACGCCGGCTGGAGATGGGCGCCTACTCCGACAAGCGCCGCTACCTGAGCGATCCGCCGTTGGACTACCGCCGCCTTCCCGAGGAGGCGCAGGCCGATCTCGGCGAGCCGGAAAAGACCAAGGAGCGTCGCCGCAAGAAGGAAGCCAAAGCGGCCAAGCAGGGCGGGTCTAGCTGGTGGCCGTTCTAAGGCCATGAAGGCATATCGCATTCGGCCGGCGTCGGTTGACGACGCCGCAATCATCCTGCGTTTCATCCGCGAACTTGCCGACTATGAAAAGGCGCTGCACGAAGTTGCGGCGACGGAGGAGAGCATTGCTGCCTCCCTTTTCGGTGAAAGTTCGGTGAGCCAGGCCGCCATATGCGAGACCGAGGACGGTGAACCCGCTGGCTCCGCCGTGTGGTTCAAGACCTATTCCACCTGGCAGGCCAGGAACGGGCTCTATCTCGAAGACCTCTATGTGACGCCCGACCATCGTGGCGCCGGCGTCGGCAAGATGCTGCTGCGCCATCTCGCGCGCACTGCGCTCGATGAGGGTTGCGCCCGGTTCGAGTGGAGTGTGCTTGACTGGAACGCACCGGCGATCCGCGTCTATGATGCGATTGGCGCCGAGCCAAAGCCGGAATGGGTCCGCTATCGGCTGGACGGTGAAAAACTTCGTCAGTTCGCCGCTGGATAATTCCTCAAGTTCCGATCAGCGCCGCTCGGCAAAAAAGTCCTTCAGGATTTCCGCCGCCTCCAGGCCGTTGATGCCGGAATAGACATCCGGTGCATGATGGCAGGTCGGCTGCGCGAAGAAGCGTACGCCATTGTCCACCGCGCCGCCCTTCGGGTCCTCTGCACCGTAGTACAGCCGGCGGATGCGAGCGAAGGAAATGGCGGCGGCGCAGAGCGTGCAGGGCTCCAGCGTCACGTAGAGATCGGCGCCGGTGAGGCGTTCCTGGCCGAGCTTGCGGGCGGCCGCGCGGATGACGGCAACCTCGGCATGGGCGGTCACGTCGGTCTCCGCCCGCGTCCTGTTGCCGGATTGCGCGATGACCGCGCCGTCGAGCACCAGCACGGCCCCGACGGGCACTTCGCCCCGCTCACCGGCCGCGCGCGCCTCGCAAAGCGCGATCTCCATGAAGCGATTTGTCATCGCGCAACGAATTCCTCTTAACCCGGGGCGTGTGACCTGATAGGACACGCCAAAACGCAGGCAACACAAATGACATTCAAAGACAAGCCAAAACGGCCGGGTGACAAGCCCGAGGGCCGTGATCGTAAGCCGCGTGGCGCCGCATCGGCCGCTCCGGGCAAGAAATCCTTTTCGGCTGAAAAGCCCGCGGGCCGGAAACCCGAGGGCAAATCGTTCGCCGGAAAGTCGGCCCCGCGGGACGGCAAGCCCCCCCGTGACGGCAAGCCCGCCCGTGATGCACGGCCTGCCAAGGCAGCGCCGACCGCCTCGGCCAGTACGGATCTTGCGCCCGAGCGCATTTCCAAGCTGCTCGCCCGCGCGGGCGTCGCCTCGCGTCGTGATATCGAGCGCATGATCATGGAAGGCCGCGTCAGCGTGAACGGCAAGGTGCTGGAGACGCCGGTCGTCAACGCGACCTTCGCCGACCACATCGAGGTCGACGGCCAGCCGATCCGCGGCATCGAGCGCACGCGCCTCTGGCTCTACAACAAGCCGGCGGGTCTCGTGACGACGAACGCCGACCCGGAAGGCCGCCCGACCGTCTTCGACAATCTGCCTGAAGACCTGCCGCGCGTCATGTCCATCGGCCGCCTCGATATCAACACCGAAGGCCTGCTGCTGCTGACCAACGATGGCGGGCTTGCCCGCATGCTGGAACTGCCGACGACCGGCTGGCTGCGCCGCTACCGCGTGCGTGCCCATGGCAAGATCGAGCAGGCCGATCTCGACAAGCTGAAGGACGGCATCGCCGTCGAAGGCGTGCTCTATGGCGCGATCGACGCGACGCTCGACAAGGTGCAGGGCACCAACGTCTGGATCACCGTCAGCCTTCGTGAAGGCAAGAACCGCGAAATCAAGAACGTGCTCGGCGCGCTCGGCCTTGACGTGAACCGCCTGATCCGCGTTTCCTACGGCCCGTTCCAGCTCGGCGAACTGCCGGAAGGCCAGGCCCAGGAAATCCGTGGCCGCACGCTGCGCGACCAGCTCGGCCCCCGCCTGATCGAGGAAGCCAAGGCGAATTTCGATGCGCCGCTGTTCGATCATACGCCGGAAGAGGACGAGAAGCCGGCGAAAAAGGGCCGCGACGCCGCACCCGGCTGGGGCGAACGTCCCGCCGAACGCCGCGAAAAGCCGGAAGACCGGCGCGAAAAGGCCCGCGCACGGCTCGATACCAAGCGCGACGACCGTTTTGGCGACAAGCCGCGCGGCGGCCCGCGCGATCGGGACCGCGAAGAAAACACGTTCGACAGCAAGCCGAAGCGCGAGCCCGCCAACCGTGCCCGCAAGTCCAATGTCTGGATGGCGCCCGGCGCCCGTCCCGTTGCCGAAAAGAAGACGGAAACGTCTGAAGGCGTGAAGCGCGAACCGCGCGAACGTCCGGAAGGTGCGCCGAAGACCAAGCGCTACGGCCGCACGGCCGAAGGCGCGCCGACGCGTTCGACAAAGAAGTTCGATCCCGACCGCAAGGGACCGGCGCGTGGCCGTCCTGGCGACGACCGGGCAGACAAGCCCCGTGTCCTGAAGACGCGCGACGAAGACGGCGAATGGATCCGCGCCAGTGAGCCGGAAAAGAGCGACCGTGACGACGGTGGTCGCGGCGGCTTCGGCCGTGCGCGCTCCGGTGCCGGCGACGATCGTGCGCCCCGCGGTTTCGGTGACCGTCCGCCGCGTGGCGATCGCAAGCCCCGCGCGGAAGGCGAACGTTCCTTCGGGGACCGCAAGCCGCGTGCCGAGGGTGAACGCTCATTCGGCGCCCGCCCGGCTCATGGTGACCGCAAGCCACGCGCGGACGGCGAACGTTCCTTCGGGGACCGCAAGCCTCGGGCCGAGGGTGAACGCTCGTTCGGCGCCCGTCCGGCCCACGGTGATCGCAAGCCGCGCGCTGAGGGCGAGCGTTCTTTCGGTGATCGCAAACCCAGGGCAGAGGGCGAACGTACGTTCTCCGATCGCCCGCCGCGTCGTGATGGCGGAAAACCGTTCGGTGGAAAGCCTTCCGGTGGCAAGCCCTTCGGCGGCAAGCCGGGTGGTCGCCCGTCCGGTGGAAAGCCTGCCGGCAAGCCCGGTGGCCGGCCTTCGAGCGGCCCGCGCGGCAAGGGGAAGTAATCAGCAGTGCGGATCGTCGGCGGAGAGTTTCGCGGCCGTTCGCTTGCAACGCCGAAGTCGGATGATATTCGTCCGACTTCGGACCGCACGCGCGAAAGCCTGTTCAACATCCTGTCCCACGCCTACCACCAGGCGCTCGACGGCACGCGCGTGCTCGATCTCTTCGCGGGAACGGGCGCCGTCGGCCTGGAAGCGCTGTCGCGCGGCGCCCGCGCGGCACTCTTCGTCGAGCAGAGCGTCGAGGGCAGGGGGCTCCTGCATTCCAACATCGAAACGCTCGGCGTGATCGGCCGCGCCAAGATTTTCCGGCGCGATGCCACAGCACTCGGCGGCGTCGGCACGGTGGAACCGTTCGATTTCCTGTTCGCCGATCCGCCCTACGCCAAGGGCCTCGGTGAACGCGCGCTTGATGCAGCTGCCCGCGGCGGCTGGCTCGTCGACGGCGCCCTTGCGATCCTCGAGGAGCGCGCCGATATTCAGCCTGCCGCCGTCGATGGTTTCGATCTTCTCGAGGTCCGCACCTTCGGCGACACGCGCATGCATTTCTATCGCTACCGGGCCGGCTGATTTTTCGGCCGTCGCAGGAGACGCCGGATGACCGAAGCCCTCGTTTCCCTTGAAACCGCGCGTGCAAGCGGCCCGACCGTCGCCATCGCGCTTGGCGGTGGCGGCGCGCGCGGCCTCGCCCATATCCATGTTATCGAGGTTCTGGACGAACTCGGCATCCGCCCGGTGCTGATTTCGGGTGCCTCCATCGGCGCGATCATGGGCGCCGCCATGGCGGCCGGCATGACGGGTCAGGAAATTCGCGAGCATACGCTTGCCACGATCGGCCACCCGAGCCGCATCATGAACCGGCTGTGGAGCCTGCGCCCCACGCGTTTCTCCGAGGTCGTCGCCGGCGGTTTTCGCGTCGGGCAATTCAACCTCGAGCGAGTGTTGAAGGCTTTCCTGCCGGATCGCCTGCCGGAAACCTTCGAAGACCTGCAAATCCCGCTGAAGGTCATCGCGTCGGATTATTACGGCCAGTGCGAATTTGTTTGCGAGAGCGGCGCACTCTTCCCGGCAATCGCCGCCTCGGCGGCACTGCCCGCCGTCTTCCGCCCGGTGCTGATCGACGGCCGCGTGATGATTGACGGCGGCCTGTGGAACCCGGTGCCCTTCGATCATCTGAGAGGCCACGCGGATATCACCATCGGCGTCGACGTGATCGGCCACCCGCCGGCCGGCACCGCGGGCCTCCCGAACAGCATCGACAGCCTCTACGGCGCGACTCAGCTCACCATGCGCTCCATCGTCACGCTGAAGCTGGAAAAAGGCGCACCCGACATCTTCCTGCAGCCCGATGTCGGCCGTTTTCGCGTACTCGATTTCGCCAAGGCCGAGGAGGTGCTCGCCGTCTCCGCCGGTATCCGCGATGAATTGAAGCGGGCGCTCGACGCAAAGCTTTCCGCTTTGGCCTAGCCCAAAATGTAATTTGCTAGCCGAGCTGACGGCCGGCCAAGGCCCGCAAGGTCGATGACGCAGCCCTCTACTCTTCTGTGATTGTCGGAGGGGCCACGCTCAACACTTCAAGGCATTCGTTGTCACTTGCGACCACGAACGACCATCCGTCCGTGACCAGGAAAGAAAGCAGGCTTTCACGGGTCCAGGCATGATTGCGAACACGGAATGTCGTTTGGCCGGGGCGGCTCCCAAGTTCTTTTGTTTTTCCCCAGAATTCCAGTAATCCGCCTTCATCAAGCAACCTCATTGCCGAAACCCAAGGAAAGGCGACGCGGTAAATCTTGTTCGCATCGTATGAATAGATCCGGGCGACGAGATCGCTGTCATCGTGCTCACGCAGCAGGGAGTTTGTACGATAATGCGGGAGTTGGTTTGCCGGCCAAGGCCGTCTCGGGGCATAGGCAACTTCGAGTATTTCAATGCTAGCGTCGGTGAATGGTGTAGCCCATTCGCCGAACTCAAATTCGCCGGATCCGAAGATAAGTTCCGGAGCATCTCTTTCAGAATCATTCATTTGGCATCACTCGCTGAAGTTAGGCGCTTTCTTCCTCGTCGACTTCGGCCTGCGTCTTGTTCTTCGGCTTGACCAGCGGCTCCGGCTTGACGGGCTTGAAGTGCAGCATGTGCCGGCCGGCCGTAAGACCCTCGACGGCCTGGAGTTCCAGCCGTGCGACGTCGCGCCGGCGGATGTCGTCGCCGATCGCCAGTGCATCTTCCGGCTCGACGCCGAGTTCTTCCAGCGTTTCGCGGCCGAAGAGCAACGCCGATTCGAAGGTCTCGCGCACGTCGTGCTGCACGCCGCGGGCGCGGAGCGACAGCGTGTGCACCCGGTCGTAGGACCGGGCGAAGATCGTGGCATTCGGGTACTCCGATTGCACGAGATCAACGATGCGGTCCGTGGTCGCCTTGCCCTGCGTGCAGATGGCGACGATCTTGGCGCGCTCGATGCCAGCGGCGCGCAACACGTCCTTGCGTGTGCCGTCGCCGAAATAGATGCGGAAGCCGAAACTCGCCGCCTGGCGTACGCGGTCGGTCGAATGGTCGATGACGGTCACCTCGCGCCCGCCGGCCAGCAGGATCTGCGCGGCGATCTGGCCGAAGCGCGAAAAGCCGATCATCAGCACGTCGGCACCGGCCCCCTCGAAATCCTCCTCCATCTCCTCCTCGATATCCTCGACCAGCAGGAAGCGGGACAGTGCTGCCGCAATCGGCGTCAGCGCCATGGAAATGGTGACGATGGCGACGAGCAGCGAGGCGAGCCCGCCGGAGAAGATGCCGGCGGCAGAGGCTGCCGTGAACAGCACGAAGCCGAATTCACCGCCCTGCGGTAGGACGAGCGCGATGCGCACCGCATCATTGTGCGAGGAGCCGGTGAACCGGCAGAGGCCGTAGATCACGAAACTCTTCACCAGCATGACGGCCGGCGTGGCGATGAGGATGGTCAGCCAGCCGGAAAAGATGACGTCGAGATGCAGCGACAGGCCGACGGCCATGAAGAACAGCCCAAGCAGGATGCCGCGGAACGGCTCCACATCCGCCTGCAACTCATGGCGATAGGAGGAATCGGCAAGCAGCACGCCGGCCAGGAACGCGCCCATCGCCATGGAGAGGCCGGCCATCTGCAGCAGCATGGCGGCGGCGAGCACGACGAAGAGAGCCGCCGCAATCATCGCTTCGCGTGCGCCGGTGCGGGCGATGATCTGGAACAGCGGGTTGAGCAGGTAGCGGCCGGCCACCAGCAGCGCGGTGATGGCGGAAAGGGCGATCATGAAGTCCTGGAAGGCGGTTGTCGTGTCCTCCGGCGCCTGCTCCGCCAGAAGCGGGATCAGCGCCAATAGCGGCACGATGGCAAGATCCTGGAAAAGCAGCATGGAGAAGGCACGCTGGCCATAGCGCGTGTTGGTGTCGCCCTTCTCGTCGAGGATCTGCATGGCGAAGGCGGTGGAGGAAAGTGCCAGGCCGAAACCGATGATGAGCGCCCCGTCCCAGTGTTCCATGCCTGTCACGAAGGTCAGCCCGGCCAGCACGAGCCCGGTGATGACGACCTGCGCCAGGCCGAGCCCGAAAATATCATGTCGCATCGCCCACAGGCGGGACGGTTTCAACTCCAGCCCGATGAGGAACAGCAGGAAGACGACGCCCAATTCGGCAACACCCAGAAGCTCTTCGCCGTCGCGGATCTGGTGTAGGATCGGGCCGATCACCACGCCCGCGGCGAGGTAGCCGAGGATGGTGCCAAGCCCCAGCCGCTTGAAGATCGGCGCGGCGAGAAGCGCGCCGCCGAGCATCAGCAGGACCTCGTTATAGGGGCTGTGGGTATAGGGCATGCGGAGGGCTTTCTTCGAGGGGCGAGGGTCCACCGGGCAAAAAAGGGGCGGCTGCCCTTGATGCCTGTGCTACTGCACAATAAATGGGGCAGCAAAGAAAGGCCAAGTCATGTCAGAGACGATCGATTCCGCAAGCCTTCTCGCGCGCGCCGGCGAACTTATCGACCGCGCCATCCAGGCGGGGGCGGATGCGGCCGATGCTGTCGTCGTTCGCGGCCGCTCCTCGTCCGTCAGTGTGCGCCTCGGCAAGGTCGAAGGCACCGAAGCCTCGGAGGGCGATGACTTCTCGCTGCGCGTCTTCGTCGGCAAGCGCGTCGCCAGCGTCTCGGCCAATCCCGGCTTCGATCTGAAGGTGCTCGCCGAGCGCGCTGTCGCCATGGCGAAAGCCTCGCCGGAAGATCCCTATGCGACGCTTGCCGATGAGGCCGACCTCGCGCGCGACTGGCCGGACCTCGAACTCTATGACCCGACCGAAGTCTCCGTCGAGCAACTGACCGAGGCAGCGCTTGCCGCCGAAGCTGCGGCCCTTGCCGTCTCCGGCATCACCAACTCTGGAGGCGGCGGCGCCTCCGCCGGCATGGGCGGCCTCGTGCTTGCCACGTCGCACGGCTTTTCCGGTGCCTACAGCGCCAGCCGTTTCGGTCACTCCGTCAGCGTCATCGCCGGCGAGGGCACGAAGATGGAGCGCGACTACGATTTCGATTCGAGCCTCTATTACGCCGATCTGCGCGACGCGGAAGACATCGGCCGTGAGGCGGCAGCCCGTGCCGTGCGTCGGCTGAACCCGCGCCAGGTGCCGACGGCGAAGAATGTCACGGTCATCTTTGACCCACGCGTGGCGCGGGGCATTGCCGGCCACATCGCCGGCGCGATCAACGGTGCCTCCGTCGCCCGCAAGACGAGCTTTCTGCGCGACCGCATGGGCAAGCAGGTCCTGAAGGCCGGTCTCACCGTTACCGATGACCCGCTGATCGTGCGCGGCTCGTCCTCCCGTCCGTTCGATGGCGAAGGCATCACCGGCAAGCGCCTTGCCATGATCGAGGACGGCGTGTTGCAGCACTGGTTCCTCTCGACCTCCACCGCCAACGAACTCGGCCTCAAGACCAACGGCCGCGGCGCGCGTGGTGGCACCTCGGTCAATCCGGCCTCCACCAATCTCGCGCTGGAGCCGGGCGAGATTTCGCCGGAAGACCTGATCCGCTCCGTCGGCGACGGCTTTTACATCACCGAGCTGATCGGCCAGGGCGTCAACATGGTGACGGGCGAATACAGCCGCGGCGCCTCCGGTTACTGGATCGAGAACGGCGAGCTGACTTTCGCGGTCTCGGAAGTCACTATCGCCTCCAACCTCGTCGACATGTTCATGCGCATTACACCTGCGAATGACATCGATCGCTCGTTCGGCGTTGCCGCGCCGACGCTTGCCATCGAAGGCATGACGCTTGCCGGGACGTGAGGCCATGACAAGCCCCGCCAACGACTGGAAAGCCGATCTCAAGCTTCTCACCGCCGCCGCAAAGCTTGCCGGCGCGCGGGCGCTGGAATTCTTTCGCAAGGAGCCGGAAGTCTGGTGGAAGAACGGCGGCCATTCGCCGGTGAGTGCCGCCGACTTCGCGGCAAACGACATCCTCAAGAAGGAGTTGCTTTCCGTCCGGCCGAATTATGGCTGGCTCTCGGAAGAGACCGACGACGATAGTGCGCGGCTCGGTTGCGAGACGGTCTTCGTCATCGACCCGATCGACGGCACGCGCGCCTTCATAGCCGGCAAGGACATCTGGTGCGTCAGCGCCGCCGTCGTGCACAAGGGCCGCCCCGTTGCCGGCGTGCTCTTCGCGCCGTCGCTCGATGAACTGTTCACCGCGGCCGCCGATGGCGTGGCTCTGAAGAACGGCCAGCCGATCAGGGTGACGGAAGCGGATGTCGGCCGCCCGACCCGCATGGCCGTGCCGGAAGACATGCTGCGTGACCTCGACAAGCGCGTGGCCGGCGGCGTGCACCGCATCTCGCATGTGCCCTCGCTTGCCTACCGGCTTGCCATGGTCGCTGACGGGCGGATCGATGCGACCTTGGTGAAGCGCAATGCCCATGATTGGGATCTCGCCGCCGCCGACCTCATCCTGGCGCGGGCCGGCGGATCGCTCGTCACGCTCGATGGCGAGCCGCTTTCCTACAACCGGCCAAACGTCACCCACGAGACGCTGGCCGCGGCCGGTTTATCCCGGCTTTCCAGCCTTGTGGACGCCTCCCGCCGCTTTGCCGGCCATTGACCTTTGGTGCGGAATACCGCAAACCGTGTGCCAAAATCCGACAAGAAAAAGAGAGAAGTCATGACCGAAACCACCGAATCGAAACAGCTCCTCCATCTGGTGTTCGGCGGCGAACTGACCACGCTGACGGACATGCAGTTCCGTGATCTCGACAATCTCGATATCGTCGGAATCTTCCCCGATTATGCGACCGCGCTCACAGCCTGGAAATCCAAGGCCCAGCAGACCGTCGACAATGCGCATATGCGCTATTTCATCGTGCACATGCACCGGCTTCTGGACCCGCAGAACGGCTGAGACGCGTTTCCTGACACCGTTTCGCGCGGGTGAGCCCGCGCTGGACAGAAAGACCGGACATTCCATGACCCCCACCAGCCCGAAAGCCGTAACGAAGGTGCCCTGCTTATGAGCAGACGGCTCGCCCGTTTCGCGCTTTCGCTGTATCGCTGGGGCGGCGTCGCGCTCTATCCGATCGTCGGTCCCTATCTGGCGCTGCGGGTGGCCAAGGGCAAGGAAGAGCGTTCCCGTCGCCGCGAGCGTTATGGATTTGCGAGTGTCGAGCGCCCGGCGGGGCCGCTCGTCTGGTTCCATGCGGCAAGCGTCGGCGAGACCAATGCGGTGCTGCCGCTCATCAAGGAAGTGCGCCGCCGCGGCATCGCCGTCCTGCTCACCACAGGCACCATCACCTCCGCCAAGGTCGTGCGCGACAGGCTCGGCACGGACGTCATCCATCAATATGTGCCGCTCGACCTGAAGCCGGCGATCAGCCGTTTCCTGGAATATTGGCATCCCGATCTCGCCATCATGGCGGAGTCGGAAATCTGGCCGATGACCATCCTGGAGCTTAGCAAACGCCATATCCCGCAGGTTCTGGTGAACGGTCGTATTTCGGACCGCTCCTTCCCGCGCTGGAAGCGTCGCATGTCGATCGCCGACGCCCTCTTCGAGAATTTCGCCCTGGTCATCGCGCAGTCGGATGTGGATGCGGAGCGCTTCCGCACACTCGGTGCGCTCCCGGTCATGGTCTCCGGCAATCTCAAGGTCGATACGGATGCGCCGCCGGCCGATGCCGCCGTGCTGAAAACCTATCTCGACCAGATCAAGGGCCGTCGCACATGGGCGGCAATCTCGACCTTCGAGGGCGAGGAGGCGGCCGCCGGCAATGTGCACCGCGTGTTGAAGGAGCGCACACCAGGCCTCCTCACCATCATCGTGCCGCGCCATCCCGAGCGCAGCGATGCCATCGCCGACATGTTGACGGCGCGCGGCCTGAACGTCGCCCGTCGCACATTGAACGACCCGTTGACGCCGGAAACCGATATCTTCCTCGGCGATACGATCGGCGAGATGGGGCTTTACCTGCGCATGACGGAAATCGCCTTCGTTGGCCGTTCGCTGTTTGCGGAAGGCGGACAGAACCCGCTGGAGCCGGCCATGCTTGGCTGCGCGATCCTATCCGGCAGCAACGTGCAGAATTTCCGCGAGGCCTACCAGCAGCTCGCCCGCAACGGCAGCGCCAAGATGGTGCGCGACGTCGAGATGCTGGCCAAGGGCGTGCACTACCTCCTGAGCAACGACGAGATGCGCAAGCAGATGATCGAGGCCGGGCAGGAGACCGTGCAGGAAATGCGAGGTGCCTTGCGCGCCACGATCAAGGGGCTGGAGCCCTATATCAATCCGCTTACCGTGAAGGCGCGCCTCCACCCGCGCCAGACCTCCTGAAAGGACGGCACATGACCAAGGCAGCGACGATTTCCGGCATCCTCTTCGACAAGGACGGAACGCTGCTCGACTATGCCAGGAGCTGGGTGCCGGTGAACTACGAACTCGCCCGCGTTGCCGCTCTCGGCGACGAGGATCTGGCGCGCAAGCTGCTCGTGGCGGGCGGCATGGACCCGGACACCGGCCATGTCATGCCTGATAGCCTGCTTGCCGCCGGCAACACGGTGGAAATCGCCGAGGGCTTCGTTGCGGCCGGCGCACCCTTCACCGTGGAGGCGCTGACAATCCATTTCGACGGGCTCTTCGCCAATTCCGCGCAGCTTGCCGTCGCGGTCACCGATCTTGCCGACTTTTTCGCCACCATGCACGCCCGTGGCTACTGGCTGGGCGTTGCCTCCAGCGACAACGAGGCCTCGATCCGCGCAACGGCAAAGCGCTTCGGCTTCGAAAACTACCTCCACTACGTCGCCGGTTATGACAGCGGCTTCGGCATCAAGCCGGAACCCGGCATGGTGCTCGGCTTCTGCGCCGCGACCGGCCTCGAGCCGCACCAGGTCGCCGTCGTCGGCGACAACAATCACGACATGCATATGGGCCGCAATGCCGGCGCCGGCCTCACCGTGGCTGTGCTGACCGGCACGGGCTCGCGGGAATCGCTGGCGGACGCCTCCGATTACTGCCTCAACGATATCACCGAACTCGTGCCGCTTTTTTCCGAAGCGGCCGCCGCACGTCCGGCAGCGTGAGACGCCGCAACCGTCTTGCCGGGCGAACCGTCTCTCATGGTTGATTTTCCGCGCCTTCTCGCGTTTCTTGACGCAATGACCGGGCAGAAGGCCCGCTGGGGAGCCGCATGGTAAGTGAAGCACCGCCTTTCTGGTGGACGAAACCGGACTGGCGGGCCTATGCGCTCTGGCCCGTCTCGCGCCTCTATGGCCTGGTCGCCGGCCAGCGCATGCGCAAGAAGCGGCGCGGGGAAGTGCCGGTCCCGGTCATCTGCGTCGGCAACTTCACCGTCGGCGGTGCCGGCAAGACGCCGACGGCGATCGCCATTGCCCGTGCGGCCAAGGCGCGCGGCCTCAAACCCGGTTTTCTCTCGCGTGGTTACGGCGGTTCGCTCGACGTGACCACCGTCGTCGATCCACCCCACCACTATGCCCGCGCCGTCGGGGACGAGCCGCTGCTGCTTGCCCGCGAGGCGTTGACGGTCATTGCCCGCAAGCGGATCAAAGGTGCGAAAAAGCTGGTGGAGGAGGGCGCCGACCTCATCATCATGGATGACGGCTTCCAGAGCGCGCAACTGACCTTCGATTATGCGCTGCTGGTCATCGACACCCGTCGCGGCATCGGCAACGGCCACCTCGTGCCGAGCGGGCCGGTGCGCGCGCCGATTGCCGAACAGATGCGCCAGGCGAGCGCGCTTCTGGCGATCGGCGATGGCAACGCGGCCGACCGGCTGATCCGCCAGGCGGCGCGTGCCGGCAAGGCGGTCCACTCCGCCACGCTCGTCACCGTCGGTGCGGAGGATCTGGAGGGGCAGGTCGTCATGGCCTGGTCGGGCATTGCCGACAACGAAAAATTCTTTCGCACCGTCAACGAGACCGGCGCGCATCTCTACGTGACCCGCAGCTTCCCCGACCACCACTACCTGAGCGACGACGAGGTGGAGGAAATCCTCGACCACGCCGAAGGGCTCAGCTACCAGCTCGTCACGACATCCAAGGACAGTGTGCGCCTTGCCGGCGGGCACGGCCGTTCGGAGGAGCTGAAGGAGAAAAGCCGGGTGATCGAGGTGGAAATCCGCTTCGATGACCCGAAGGGACCGGACGCGATCATCGACGCGGCGATCGCGAATGCAAGGCGGCGGAAATTGAAGACGTCGGGTGCGGGTAAGGCCTAGCGCTTCTGGTTGGGCAGTGCGCCGGCGCGTTTCTCCGCGTCCAGTGAGGCGGCGCAGCTGACATAGGCTTCCTGCCGCGCGACGCTCCAATAGCGCAACTCGTCGACCGGGATCGTCTCGCCGGTCATCGCGCAGGTGACGTGCGAGCCAGGCATCAGGATCTGGAAATCGCCGTCGAGATAGCGGATCTTCGCTTCGCGGTTGCCGCGTCCTTCAAGACGGTTCATCATCGATCTCAATATCCGTGTCATCTGGTCGTCATGCTGCCATATCGCGGCAAGGGTGAAATTTCCAGCATTTTCGCTGTTGTCAGCTGCGTCCGAACAACCGTTCGATGTCCGAAAGCTTCAGTTCGATATAGGTCGGCCGTCCATGGTTGCACTGGCCGGAGCCGGGGGTCGCCTCCATCTGGCGCAGCAATGCGTTCATCTCTTCCGGCCGCATGCGCCGGCCGGAGCGCACAGAGCCGTGGCAGGCCATGGTGGCGGCGAGGTATTCGAGCTTGGCCTTGAGGCCGCTCGCCGTGTCCCATTCCGCCAGTTCATCGGCAAGCTGCCGGATGAGGCCGCTCGCGTCCATCTCGCCGAGCATGGCGGGGGTCTCGCGCACCGCGACCGCGCCGGGGCCGAAGCGCTCGATGCCGAGGCCGAGCTTTGCGAATTCCTCGGCATGCGAGACGAGTCGGTCGCAATCATCCTCCGGCAGGTCGACGATCTCGGGAATGAGCAGCACCTGCGCCGGCACGGAACGGGAATGCAGGGCATTGCGCATCGCTTCGAAAACCAGGCGCTCGTGCGCCGCGTGCTGGTCGACGATCACCAGCCCATCCTCGGTCTGCGCGACGATGTAGTTTTCGTGCAGTTGCGCGCGCGCCGCGCCGAGCGGATGGCGTTGCGGCTGTTCTTCCTCGCGAGCGGTGGAAGGCGTGAAAGCGGGCTCGCTGCGCGCCGACGGCGTTGCAAATTCCGCAAAACCCGCCTGCCGTTCCCGAAGTGGGACCGGGGAGGCGGTAGCCTCGAAGGGGCGGTAGGGTGAGGCGGACGCTGTCCAGGGTGCTGTGGGTTGGGGCGCTTCGGGCCGGAAGGCGCGCATCAGGCCGCTAGCGCCCGTGGTTGCAGCGCGGTCGCCCTCGCGAGCGAGCGCCTCGCGGATCGCGCCGATGATCAGGCCACGCACCAGCCCCGGGTCGCGGAAGCGCACGTCGGATTTGGCCGGATGCACGTTGACGTCGACCAGCGCCGGGTCGATGTCGATCGCCAGCACCGCCACGGGATAGCGGCCATGCGGGATCGTTTCGGCATAGGCGGCGCGTAATGCCGTCCAGACCAGCTTGTCCTGCACCGGGCGGCCGTTGACGAAGGCGAACTGGTTGAGGCTGTTGCCGCGGTTGAAGGTCGGCACGCCGGCAAAGCCGGTGAGCCGCACGCCCTCGCGCGCCGCATCGATCTCGATGGCATTGTCGCGGAAATCGCGGCCGAGCACCTGGGCGATGCGGGCGAGCCGATCCGTGCCGGTCGCCGGAAACTCCAGCGTCGTGCGGTCGGAACCCGACAGCACGAAACGCACATGCGGGAAGGCGATCGCCATGCGGCGCACCACGTCGGAAATCGCCGACGCCTCCGCCTTCTCGCTCTTCAGGAATTTCAGCCGCGCCGGTGTTGCGAAGAACAGGTCGCGCACCTCGACGACAGTGCCGCGGTTGGCGGCGGCGGGGCGCACCGGCACCACCTTGCCGCCCGCCACGGTGATTTCCGCCCCTTCACTGGCATCGGCGGTACGGCTGAGCAGCGAGAGTTTCGCGACGGAGCCGATCGAGGGCAGGGCCTCGCCGCGGAAGCCGAGCGTGCGGATATCGAGGAGGTCTTTGTCGAGCTTGGAGGTGCAGTGCCGGCGGATCGCCAGTTCCAGATCGGCGGGCGCCATGCCGCTGCCATTGTCGGTGATGCGCAAGAGCGTCTTGCCGCCGCCGGCGGTCGCGATCTCGATGCGCGTCGCGCCGGCATCCAGCGCGTTCTCGATCAGCTCCTTGGCGGCACTCGCCGGCCGTTCGATCACTTCGCCGGCGGCAATCTGGTTGATGAGGGTCTCGGAAAGCTGCCTGATGGTCATGGTGCTATTTTCGCGGATTCGGCCGGGCCTTGCCAGTGGCAAGTTGCCTTATCCCGCATCGTACACAGCAACGGCCTGAAATCGTTTAATCAGGCTTTAATAAAATGCTGCGAACGTGCCCGAACGCTCGTATGAACACGAGCCGGCCGGTTTCCCGGTGGACAAATTTCAGCGTCGCTGGCCGCTGTCATTCCCTCACGTCCAAGGTGCGACGAGCACCGATCAGCATGTTTCCGGGGAATGCCAGACAGGCGAGGACTGCCACAATGAATGATGTAGCGTCGCCTGACGCGAACATCCGGCTGGGAATGTTTGAGGCCGCGTGCGATATCCTCGCCGCCGCCGTAATTGTCTATGACAAGAACGACTGCCTCGTCTTCGCCAGTCGCCAGGTCCTGCGCTACTTTCCGATCCCGCCCGACACGCTGAAGCCCGGCACCCGGCTGCGTGACGTGCTCGGTGCGATCTTCGACAGCGGCGTGCGCTATGGCATAGCGCCGGAGCAGCGTCACAAGGCGGTCAACCGCGAGGAATGGATCTCCGCCCGCATCTCCGCGCACTGGCGCGAACAGCATGATGCCGTCGAGCGGCTTGGCCGCGACCGCTGGATCCATTTCCGCAAGCGCCGCCTGCCGAGCGGCTACAATGTCACGACGCTGGTCGACGTTTCCGAGCAGAAGAAGCAGGAAGAGCAGTGGCGCGTCGATCTCGAGCGTATCGCGCTGACCGAGGCAATCCTGGAGAGCCTGCCGTCGCCGGTGGTCATCAAGGACCGCAACCTCACCTATATCGCCGCCAACAAGGCTTTCTGCACCATCTATGACACCAGTGCCGACAGCATTGTCGGCCGCTCGATCTGGACGCTTGCCGATGCCGAGAGCGCCGAGCGTATCGAGAGCAGCGACCGCGCCGTGCTGGAGACAGGCGAGCCCTATACGCTTGCGGAACATGTCATCCGCGCTGACGGGTCTGATCTCTACGCCATTACCCGCAAGTACCGCATCGGCGCGCCGGGGCACCATGCCCTGGTGACACTCATGGAGGATGTGACGGCCTTCGTGACGGGTGAACGGGCCGTGACGGATGCCGACGATGCGGTGCTGCGCGTACCGGGCGGCTTCGTGGAGGCACAGAACTGCTTCGACCCCGTGCGCGATGCGGAGCGCCGCCTGTTGCTGGACCAGTTCAATCCCGAGGAACTGAGGCTCGCCGCCGGCAAGCGTATCCTCGTCGTCACCCCCAATCCGCATATCGAGGACATCCTTGTTGCGGAATTCAAGGCACGTGGCAGCGATTGCTGCGCCGTCAGCAGCGCGCGGGAATATGATGCCTTTCTTGCCCTTGCCGCAAGGCAGGGGCTGACGATCGATCTCCTCGTCATCGACGACAACATGTCAGGCCACGGCGCCATCTTGGAGAACGGCCGCGGCATCGCCACGCGGCTGATCAGCCCCGACGGCATCGGCCCGGATTTCATGCGCGCGCTCGTCGAAGAGCATGAGCTGTTGTCGGAAGACGGCTCGCCGCTCGGCGACATCATCACGCCCGCCTCGTTTTCCGACGACTGGTACATCGCCACCGACATCTCGACCATGCTGCCGGCCGCCGTCGGCGACATCGAGGTCCTGGTCGCCGAGGACAATCAGATCAACCAGTTCGTTTTCTCGCAGATTCTCGAAGGCATGGGCATTTCGCACCGTATCGCCGAGAATGGCGAGGAGGCGGTCATGTTATGGCGCAAGCACCTGCCGCGCCTCGTGCTGATGGATATTTCCATGCCCGTCATGAACGGCATCGATGCCGCGATGGAAATCCGCGAGGCGGAGAAACTGACGGGCACCCGCACGCCAATCGTCGCCGTTACCGCCCAGGCGCTCAATGTCGACATGCAGAACTGCATGGATGCGGGCATGGACGACTACATCACCAAGCCGGTGAGCCCGGACATGATCGAGGCCATCTATCGGCGCTATGCCGCCGCCAAACCGGAGAAGATAGTCGCGTAAGTTGAAAAGGGGCGGTCAACTCCCCAGAAATGGGGAGGCACGTGGGGAGGACTGAGGATCGCTTGCTATGCATTTGTTAACGATCATGCCCCATCGTGGATCGGTCGGCGGAGATCGGGCGCAAGTACGGGAAATCATTGATGAAGTCTGCTGAACACGCGGCGCTGGATGTTTCCCAGACTGACCTCCATGCCATGGCTTATACCGACCCGTTGACCGGGCTCGGCAACCTTTACCGGCTGCGCGACAAGGTGCGCCAGATCGCCAAGGAGCGCGAGGAGGACCCGGCCCCCTTCGCCATCGGCATGGCCAATCTCGACGGCTTCAAACCGATCAACGACCTTTTTGGCCCGCGTGCCGGCGACGAGATCCTCTGCCAGGTCGCCCACCGCCTGAAGGCCTGCATCCCGGACGGCGCAACCGTTACCCGCCACGGCGGCGACGAGTTCGCCTTCGTGCTGCCGCTGGTCTTCGAGCGCAAGGGCGCGGAAAAGATCGGCCAGATGCTGCGCGAGGTGCTGTCGGCGCCGTTCGATCTCGGCGATCGCAATGTGCGGCTTTCCGCCTCCTTCGGCTTTGCCATCTATCCCTTTGCCGGGGAGGATTTCACGGAGCTTCTGAAGAGCGCCGATACCGCGCTCTACCGTTCGAAGCGTCGCGGCCGTGGCCAGATCACCGTCTATTCGCAGGAAATCGCCCAGGAGATGAAGCGCGCGACGCAGCTCGAACAGGCGCTGCGCAATGCCATCATCGCCAACGAAGTGGACGTGCATTTCCAGCCGATCGTCAGCCTGCGTGACGATACGGTGCTCGGTTTCGAGGCGCTCGCGCGCTGGTGCGACGCGGACCTCGGCTACGTCTCGCCCGCCGTCTTCGTGCCGCTTGCCGAAGAGCGTGGTTTCATCGATGCGCTGTCGGACACCTTGCTGCGCAAGGCCGCCGAAACCGCCTTGTCCTGGCCGAAGGAACTTTTCCTCTCGTTCAATCTTTCATCCGCCCAGTTGATGGACCCGAAGACGGCCTTCAACACGCTGGCCATTCTTAACCGCGTCGGTCTCGATCCGCGCCGGCTGGAACTCGAAATCACCGAAACGGCGATGATGACAGACGCGGACACCGCGCAGAAGATCGTCGGCGAGTTGCGTGGCGCCGGCGTGCGCATCTCGCTCGATGATTTCGGCACCGGCCAGTCGAGCCTGGGACGCCTTCGCGATTTCACCTTCGACAAGGTGAAGATCGACCGCGCCTTCGTCTCGCGCATCTCCAACGACAAGGCGTCCGAACATATCATCAAGGCGATTGTCACGATGTGCGAGGGCCTGGACCTTGCGGTGGTCGCGGAAGGCATCGAGGATTTCTCCGAGGCGCTGAAGCTCAAGGCGCTCGGCTGCGGCATGGGGCAGGGCTATTTCTACGGCAAGCCGGCGGATGCCGTCGCCACCATGCGTTTTCTCGCCGACCGCTATGTCAGCATCGACGGCCGCGCCGCGTCCGCCTGAAAATCGTCCCTGAATAAACCAGTTCGCTAAAATTGCATGTTTCGGTTTAGCCGGACTGCAAACACTCGCCGGTATGGTGACTGCATAGAAGAGGTTCAGGGGATGGAGCCAGGAATGTCGAACATCAAGGATATGCCCGTCAGGACGACCGATCGTTCAAGAGTCCGGATTTTCGCCACCGTGCACGTCATGCACCAATCGACACGCGGCCGGGTGGTCGACCTGTCGCCGAGCGGCATGGCGCTCGATCTGGAAAAGCCGGTGCAGGCGATACCCGGCCAGATGGTAACCATCGAGAGCGAGGAACTGGGCCGTCTCAGCGGCACGATCCGCTGGCTCAGCAATGGCCGCCTTGGCATCCAGTACAAGCTGTCGACCAATGCGCTGGCGCAGATCACCTCATACTTCCGCTTCTTCCACGAGGAAGTGCGGCCGGTCCTCCGCCGCTAGAGGTCAGGGCTCCTCGGTCCGGCCCACCCGGCCTTCCTCGACGAGCCAGTCGCGCACGCGCCGTGCCGGGCCGTTGAGTTCGCGCGACCGCGGCCAGACGACGTAGAAGGCATCGTCCATGCGCAGCACATGGCCGCCGACGGTGACGAGTGCGCCGGAGCGCACCTGCCGCTCGATCAGGTGCTGCCAGCCGAGTGCCACACCTTCCCCCGCCAGCACCGCCTGGATCACCAGCACATAGTCGTTGATGGAGAGCCGCCGCGCCTGTGCCGGATAGCGAAGGCCGGCGCTGGCAAACCATTCCGGCCAGTCGCAGGCCGAGCGCACTGGCTCCTCCAGATGGATGAGCGGCAGTTTCAACAATTCCGCCGGCGTTGCCGGATGCCCCCGGCTTTCCACGAAGGCGGGGCTGGCCACGGCGGTGATCACCTCCGGTGCCAGGAGAGCGGCGTGATAGCGCGGCCATTTCCCCGGATTGCCGCCGCGAATGCCGAGCGGGATCGGCTCTTCGTCGAGATCGAGGTCGCGCACGCTGGTCTGGATGCGAAGGTCGATGTCCGGCAGATCGGCCCGGAGCTTGGCAAGCCGCGGCAGCATCCACATCGAGGCGAAGGCAGTGGAGGCGGCGAGCGTCACATTTGCCTCGCGCCCCTTGGCGCGAATGTCCTCCGCCGATTTCTGGATGCGCGAGAGGCCGAGCGTCACATCGACGTGGAAGCGCTCGCCCGCATCGGTCAGTTCCACCGCGCGGTGGACGCGGTGGAAGAGCGCCACGCCCAGCTGTTCCTCCAGATTGCGCACCGCATAGGAGACGGCAGCCTGCGTCATGCCGAGTTCGCTGGCGGCACGGGTAAAATTCTGGTGCCGTCCGGCGGCCTCGAAGATGATGAGGCTGGAGGCGGAGGGAAGCAGGCGGCGGAGCGTTTCCATAAACTCAGCTTATAGTGTCGAATAGATTTTTCCAGCGTTACAACCGGCCTTTTCGCGCTTAGCCTCGCTCCAAATTATGGAGGAATGCATGGCCGAGGCAGCGACGATCGAGGCGCCGGTACGGCGCAGCAGAGGCACACGGCGGGACAACGCGGCAAAGCCGCTCGGCGTGCCCTATATCGTGCGCGGCATCCCGACCTACGACGTGCTCTCGGAAGAAAATCTGCAGAAGATCGAGCGGGTGGCGGATCGCATCCTTGCCGAAGTCGGCATCGAGTTTCGCGACGACCCGGCCACGCTCGACCACTGGAAGCGCGCGGGCGCCAAGGTCGATGGCGTGCTGGTCCGCTTCGAGCCGGGCATGCTGCGCGAGATCGTCTCCTCCGCGCCCGCCGAATTCACCCAATATGCCCGCAATCCCGCAAACAATGTGCAGATCGGCGGCAACAAGGTGGTCTTTTCTCCCGCCTATGGTTCGCCCTTCGTCATGGACCTCGACAAGGGACGGCGCTACGGCACGCTGGAGGATGTTCGCAACTTCATCAAGCTCGCCCAGTCGAGCCCCTGGCTGCATCATTCCGGCGGCACGATCTGCGAGCCGGTCGACGTCCCGGTGAACAAGCGCCACCTCGACATGGTCTACAGCCATATGAAATATTCCGATCGCCCCTTCATGGGGTCGATCACGGCGGAAGACCGCGCCGAGGATTCCATCGACATGGCGCGTATCCTGTTCGGTGCCGACTTCGTCGACCAAAACTGCGTCATCCTCGGCAATGTCAACGTCAACTCGCCGCTCGTCTGGGATGGCACCATGACGAAGTCGCTGCGCGCCTATGCCCGCGCCAACCAGGCCGCCGTCATCGTGCCCTTCATCCTCGGCGGCGCCATGGGTCCCGTCACCAATGCCGGCGCCATCGCGCAGTCCTTTGCCGAAACGCTCGCCGGCTGCGCGCTGACCCAGCTGGAGCGCAAGGGTGCGCCGGTCATCTTCGGCAACTTCCTGTCCTCCATGTCGCTGCGCTCCGGCTCGCCGACCTTCGGCACGCCGGAACCCGCCATCGGCTCCATGGTCGTCGGCCAGCTCGCCCGCCGCCTCAAGCTGCCGCTGCGCTGCGCCGGCAATTTTTCCAACTCCAAGCTGCCGGACGGGCAGGCGATGCAGGAAGGGCTGATGTCGATGCTGTCGGCCGTGCATTGCGGCGCGAATTTCATCCTGCATTCGGCCGGCTTCCTCGATGGCCTGCTCGCCATGTCCTACGAGAAGTTCGTGATGGATGCGGATCTCTGCGGCGCGCTGCATTCCTATCTTGCCGGCGTCGTCGTCGACGACAACACGCTCGCCATGGATGCCTTCCTGCAGGTCGGCCCCGGCAGCCATTTTCTCGGCTGCGATCACACGATGCGCAACTACCAGACCGCCTTCTGGGACTCGACGCTTTCCGACAACGAACCCTTCGAGAAATGGAGCGAGGAGGGCGGCTCGACCGACATGGCGACACGCGCCAATCGGCAATGGAAGAAGACGCTCGCCGAATACGAAGCACCGCCGCTCGATGTCGCCATCGACGAGGCGCTTTGCGACTACATGGATCGCAAGAAGGCCGCGATGGCCGACGCCTGGTACTGACGCTTTTCGGATTCCGAACAAAGAAAAACCCGATGGCGCAGGGACGCCATCGGGCTGGAGGTCAGAAGTACCCGCCGGTTTATTCGACCGGCTGGGTCGTGGCCGGAGCCGTGCCCGTATCTGTCGTCGACGAGGTGGTCGAGGTATCGACCGGCGTCGTGGCCTGGCGTTCGGCGACCTGCTGCGACTTGGTCTTGAATTCCGGCGCAGCCTGCAGGCTTTCGGCGGTTTCGCTCGTCGTCAGCTTGACGTCGTCCGAATCCGGGGTCTGCGTGATCGAGACCTTCTCGAACGGAACGGCGACCCACTTTTCACCGATGCCCAGGAAGCCACCGACACCGACGACAGCAGCGGTGATACCGCCGTCCTTTTCCATGATCAGGTCGGAGATCTTGCCGATGCTTTCATCGGCGCTGTTGTAGACCGCCTGACCGATATAGGTGTTGGCGCTGATCTGCTCGTCCGACTGGGCGGTCAGATAGTCACCACCGGCGGCCGGAGCCTGGGCGGTGTCTTCGCTCGGCGTGGTGGCCGGGGTCTGAGCCGTATCTTCGGTCGGCGTCGTGCTCGGGTTTGCGGCGGTGTCGCCGGGCGTCGTGCCCGTTGCGTCATCGCCCGGCATCACTGCCGGCTTGTCCATGGTCTGGGTTTCGCCGGCGGCCGGCTGGGTGGTGTCCTGCGCATAGGCTGCCGGAGCAAGGGCCGCGCCAAGGAAAATTGCACCAGCGGCAACGGAGGTAAGAAGTTTGTTGGTCATTGGAAACCTGCCTTTCGTCTCGTTGGTATCAAGGCGCGGCGGAGGTTTTGAAGTGCCCGTCCACACCGGTTGATGGACAAGGAACGGCGACACCCGGCTTTGGTTCCGATGAAAATTGCCTTCTTTTTCGTTGCCGCCATGCTTTTTTGACGTGGCTCTGCTGGCAAAATGCCCGCTGGACGGGCGCCTAAAGCCGGAATTTCGGCTCGAAACGTCCCTTGACCGATATGCCCAGCTCGAAGGTCTGGCCGGCATGCGGATCGGCAAGGTGCCCTTCCGCCTCCAGATCCTGCCAGGCGGACGTCACCAGCAGCCGGTCGGCCTTTTCGCCGATGAAGGCCGGGCAGCTCGCCTGCGAAGCCGGCACCAGATAGCGCGCGATCTTCGTACCATCCGGTCTATAGACGTCGACGGCGCTCGAGCCCCAGCGCGCATTCCAGATGAGGCCATCGGCATCGCAGACCGCACCATCGACGCCACCCGGCGTGACGCTCTCGTCGCTGAGCACTTCCGGTGCGCCGGTGGGGAGGCCTGTCTTCGGGTCGAGCGCGACCCGCATCAGATGGTTTACGTCAGTATCGGTGAAGTAGCCGGTGCTGCCATCCGGCGAAAAGCAGATGCCGTTCGGGATGGTGATGTTGGAGTAGAGCACCGTCACCCGGTCGCCTGCGACGTGGTAGATCGTGCCCGAATGCTTTTCCGCCTTGCGCCCCATCGTACTCGCCCAGAGCGCGCCGGACGGGTGGACGCGGCCGTCGTTGGAGCGGTTCTGCGCCTTGTCTTCCAGTTTTACGAAGGGCGTCAGCCGGCCGTCGGCGACCTGGCGGATGAACAGCCCCTGGTCGGAGACAATCAACTGGCGCTCCGCATCGATGACGGCGAGCACGCTGCCGAGGAAGGGCAGGTCGTGTTGGGTTTTCGTCATGCTCGAAAGGTGCAGCTCATGCAGCTTCTGGCCGCGGATATCGAACCAGAAGGCCTTGCCGGTCGCAGGATCATAGGTCGGCCCCTCGCCGAGCTGGCAGGCGATATCGCTCAGAACGCGACCGGTGAAGGAATGCGTCTCGGTCATTGGCCCGCTCCATAGACGGCATCATAGGCTTCGAGGGTGGTTTTGGCGCGCGCACGCACCTCATCGGCAGCCATGCCCATCTTGTAGAGGCTGGAGCCGAGGCCGAAGCTGCGCAGGCCGATGGCGGCATAGTCGGCAAAATTCTTCTCCGACACGCCGCCGACGGCGGCAATCTCCAGTTCCGCCGGCAGCACGGCGCGGATCGCCTGGATGCCGGCCGGGCCGAGCACGCTGGCCGGGAAGAATTTGAGGCCCGTCGCGCCAGCGCTGGCGGCGGCCAGCGCCTCGGTCGGGGTGAAGACGCCGGGCATCGTCACCATCCCCTTGGCGGCAGCGGTGGAGATGACGTCCGGTTCGACATTCGGGCTCACCATCAGCCGTCCGCCGACATCGGCAAGGCGATTGACGTCTTCCACGGTCAGAACGGTGCCGGCGCCGATCAGGCAGCCATCAGGCGCCATCTTCACGGCGGTCTCGATGGACTTGAACGGCTCCGGTGAATTCAGCGGGATTTCGATTGCCGTAAAGCCGCTTTCGATCAGCGCGTCGACGACACCTTCGGTTTCGCTCGGCTTCAGGCCGCGCAGGATGGCGATCAGCGGATATTTCATCGGGGGAAAGGGAATGCGGTTCATGGTGTTTGCTTTCTCAGAGGGACCAGAGCGCCTTGGCGCCTGCGGCTAGGCCGTTTCGCACGGCGGTATCAGCGTCGATGATAGAGGGGGAGAGGCCGGCGGCGGCCAGCGCCTCGCTGTAAAGGTCGCCGAGCCCGCCCGAGACGACCAGCGTCACGGGCGTGCCTTCCGCAACCAGCGAAAGCGCCCCGGCAATTTCCAGCCCGATCAGTGTGCCCGAGAGCCGCGCCTTGGCATCTTCGGGTGAAAGCCCGGCAATCAGCGATCCGGCCCGTACGGAAAACAGCTGGCTCGTCGCGAGCGCCGGATTGGCGACCATGCGCGCTACGGCCGCGCGGAAGGCTGCGGTCCCGCCGGAAATCGCACCGGCCTCGGCGATGGCATGGCTGAGGATCGTGTTTTTCGCGATGGCCTCGAACAGTTCGCCGGTCATGAAGGTGGAGAAGCCCAGAACCTTGCCGCCGGACAGGCGAACCCATTTGCTGTGCGTGCCTGGCATGCAGACGAGGTGGTCGCCATCGCCGAGCGCGCCGGCGGCACCGAGAAGCTGGGTTTCCTCGCCGCGCATGACATCGGGCGCGGCCGCATCGCGCTGGGCAAGGCCGGGCAGGATGCGGATATCCGCCGCGACACCGGGAATGCGCACGGCCGCGGCCGGGATGTCGGCAAGGGCTGCGGGCGTGTCGATATAGCCGGCCTCGATCCAGCCCTGCTTGGCGCCGGCCATGCCGCAGACCAGCACGGGCAGGCCGTCGGGCGCGGAAACTGCGGCAAGATGGCTTGCCAGCACCTCGGCAAAGCCGGTGCGCGCGGCAGTGGTCATGCCTTCGCCGCTGCGACGTTCGGCGATGACGCTGCCATCCTTGCCGATGAGCCAGAGGCGGAAGCTGGAGGTTCCCCAGTCGACCGCGACATAGGCGGGTTCGGGGGCGGGGTTGGTCATCAGAGCATGCCTCCATCGACGATGAGTGATTGGGCGGTGATGGCGGCGGCAGCATCCGACGCCAGGAAGAGGGTAGGGCCGACCATGTCCTCGGCCAGCAGCGAGCGCTTCAGGCACTGGCGGTCGATGCCGCTGGCCTTGGCGTCGTCGTCGATCCACAGGCGCTTTTGTCGCTCCGTCAGCACCATGCCGGGCAGGATGGCGTTGACGCGGATCCTGTCCGGGCCGAGCCTGCCGGCGAGCGACTTGGTGAGGCCGATGATGCCGGCCTTGGCCGTCGCATAGCCGGGCAACTCGCCCATGTTGAGCAGGAAGGCGATGGAAGAGAAGTTGACGATCGCGCCACCGCCGCCCTTGCGCATATGCGGCGCGACCGCCTGGGCGGCGAAGAAGTGGTGGCGCAGGTTCACCGCCTGGTTCTCGTCCCAATAGTCGGGTTCGACGGTTTCGAGATCGTGGCGGTCGTCGCGCGCCGCATTGTTGACGAGCACGCGAATGCCGCCGAGCGCAGCCGCCGCTGTCTCGATGGCTATCCGCAATGCCGCGATGTCGCGCAGGTCCGTGCCTATGAAGAGCGGAAGATGTTCGACCTTGCCGTCCAGTTCGGAAACCAGCGTGCGGCTCTCCGCCTCGGCAATGTCGAGGAAGGCGACGCGTGCGCCTTCAGCTGCGAAACCCGCCACCAGCGCCGCCCCGATGCCCGAGCCACCGCCGGTGATGATCACGCCCTGTCCTGCGAGGTCCGGATAGCGACCCGTCATCGCTGTTCTCCCGATATGAATTCCATTATTTGGAACTGAGTTTGATTATTCGGAATTATTCCGCTACTGTGCCGGAGTGTCAAGGGATCAGCGGGGCTGCGACAATGACGACGGCAAACGAAACCGGTGCAGGCACCGGCACGCTCGGCAAGGCGATGGACGTGCTGGAGACGGTGGCGCTCGCCGACCGGCCAATGCGCTTCACCGACGTGCTTGCCGTCAGCAGCCAGCCGCGCGGCACGCTGCATCGCCAGCTGTCCCACCTGGTGCAGGAAGGGCTTCTGGAGTTGCGCCCCGACCACGCCTATATGCCGGGCCTGCGCCTTCTCAAGCTCGCCTCTGCCAGCTGGGCGCGCAACGAATTCCGTGCCGTCGCGGCCCCCTTTCTCGACGCCCTGCACCGGGAAACCGGCGAGACCGTGCATCTCGGCGTGCTGCGCGGGCGGGAAATCATCTATCTCGACAAGGTGGAGAGCCGCCAGGCGGTGCGCATGAATTCGCAGGTCGGCAATGCCTCGCCCGCCTATTGCACGGGCGTCGGCAAGGCCGCACTCTCCGTGCTCGATTCCGAGGCCTTGGAGGCGGTTCTGTCGGTGACTGAATTCCGCCGCTTCACGCCCCAGACGATCACCGGGCGAGCCCAACTCCTCGCCGAACTGGCGGAGATTCGCCAAAGCGGCATCGCATTTGACCGGGAAGAACACGAACCTGGCATACGCTGTGTCGCCGCCCCGGTTTTCGATGCCGGACGGTCGCTTGTCGCGGGCGTTTCCGTGACGGGACCGGCCTATCGCGTTGGACAAACAGAGCTTGTCGACTGGGCGCCGCGCGTCCGCCACGCGGCCGGCGCCATCATGGCGGAACTCGCCGCGCGGCTCGGTCCGCAACGATAAGGTGATAATGAGGTACGTAAGTGATCGCGTGGTTGTCTTCTTGCCCCATTTTACGGTAAATTAGAAAATCGCGCTGGACGTGGGAAAGGGGCATCAGTAGCTTCCGTCACGACCAGCTCTTGAGTTGCGTCGCTTTCCGCGGTCTTGAGACGCGGTTCATCGAACATACTTGCATTGGGATACGGGGGTTCCTGAGGCAAGCAGTGCATTGTGTCGGCAGGTTATTTTGCCGCACGGTTGCGTGCGTGCTGAAGGAAGATAGGGATATGGCGGATCGATTCCATACGACGTCTGCACAATTCCAGCATCGGTGGGGAACAACCCCGTCGGCCCTGGGGTCGGAGGAAGATGTTGCCGAGATGCTGAGCGGCATCGTCAAGCGTTTCGGCCTGCGCGGCTATCTGCTGATCAACATTCCGTCCGAAACCTCGACCGATTTCTCGTCCAACGTCCTTCTGACCTCCTGGCCGGATGAGATGCTTGAAACCTATGACGACGCCGGCCTGATCTTCGGCAGTCCCGTCATCGGGCGCCTGCGCCAGAGCACAAACCCCTTCACCTATGATGCGGACCGCACGAACCGCCGCCGGGCCGATGGCAAGGCGACGATCGCGGCGAGCCTGTTCGACCGGCACGGCCTGTCGCGCGGGGCCTATTTCCCGGCGCACAATTCGGCAGGTCTACGCGGCGCGCTCGCCTTCGGCGGCACACGCGAAGCGCTCAATCCGCGCGAGATGGCGGAACTCAACGCGCTTGCCAACCACATCTTCACCGAGGTGGTGGATCTGCGTGCCGGCCGCCGGCAGAATGTTACGCTTTCGCGCCGCGAGACCGAGTGCCTGTCCTGGGCATCGGCCGGCAAGACGAGCGTTGAAATGTCTGAAATTCTTGGTCTGTCGGAATATACGGTCAATCATTATCTCAACCGGGCGACGCGCAAGCTTGATGCAGTCAACCGGGTCCAGGCGGTCGTCAAGGCGATTCGTGCCGGACTTTTGAACTGATGTATAAAAGAACCTTGCGACTTTCTGGAATGCGCGCAGTGCCGCTCCAATTGCCCAAGGCAAAAAACAAAATTGCGGGGAATCATGACGGCTGACGAAACGAGCAGCACCGAAAACCAGCTACAGGACGAGGGCGTCGAGATCGCCGCCCTCGAAACGCAGTTCGATATCGTGCGCTATATGCGGCGCAAGTGCGAAGAATACGGGCTCAAATACTTCATCGTTTTCAACCTGCCGGGTTTCGAGGCAGAAAAGCTGTCGGCCTATTCCATCGTCAGCAACTGGCCGCAGGAAGTGCTCGCCAAATACGATGCCTTGCGCATGGTGCGTCAAAGTGCCGGCATCCGTAAGCTGCGGCTGACCACGGTGCCGTTTTCCTACGATATGCGGGAATGGATCGGCGAGTCGTCCGAGCAGTCGGATTTCACCGAGTTGCTCGACCTGATGAACAATCATGGCATGCTCGTCGGCCACTTCTTTCCAGTGCATGATGCACTCGGCAATCGCGGCGCCGTCGTCTGGGGCGGCGAAAGCCCGACGATCGGCCGTGACGACCGGCTGATGCTGCAGATGATCTCCGTGCACCTCTTCAACCGGCTCGCCGAAATCGGTGCCGCGTGGAAATCGGGACAGGTGGTGCTCACGGAGCGCGAGATCCAGTGCCTGAGCTGGACGGCGGCGGGCAAGACCAGCCTGGAGATTGCCGAAATCCTCGGCCTTTCCGAGCACACGGTGAACCACTACCTCAACCAGGTCACCCGCAAGCTCGAGGCGGTCAACCGCACCCAGGCCGTGGTCAAGGCGATCCGCCGTGGGCTGATCGCCTGAAGCGGTTTGCGTCCACCCACGCCTGGGCTGAGGCAACCTGCCGCAAAGCCGAAGCCTTCCGTCGCCGGTAAATTCGTTTGGCGACGGCCTTTCCGTGCACTATCTACGGGAGAAGGCGGCGGCCAGACGCCGCGAAGGCTATCGAGGGTTTCATGACGGATGTAAGCAAGGAACAGGTGCTGGAACGGCTGCGCACGGTGCGCGGCCCGGACATGGACGGTAACATCGTCGATCTCGGTCTCGTCTCCGACGTCTTCATTTCCGACGGCAAGGCCTATTTCTCGATCACCGTGCCGGCCGAACGCGCCCGTGAACTCGATCCGTTGCGGGCGGCTGCCGAGCGCGTCGTCAAGGAAATCCCCGGCATCAAGGCCGCCATGGTGGCGCTGACGGCGGACAAGCGCGCCGCCTCCGGCCCCGCTGCTGCGCGTTCGCCTGCACCGCCGGCGCCCGGTCGCGGCGAGCCTGCGCATTCCCACGCCGGCCATTCGCATGCAGGCCATGCCCATGCTGCCCCCGCGCAGCCGCAGCAGCGCACGAAATCCGGCATTCCGGGCGTCGAAGCCATCATCGCGGTCGCCTCCGGCAAGGGCGGTGTCGGCAAGTCGACGACATCGGTCAACCTGGCGCTGGCACTGAAGGCGAACGGCCTGCGCGTCGGCATCCTCGACGCCGATATCTACGGCCCCTCCATGCCGCGGCTGCTGAAAATCACCGGCCGGCCGCAGCAGCTTGAAGGCCGCATGATCAAGCCGATGGAAAATTACGGCATCAAGGTCATGTCGATGGGCTTCCTCGTCGACGAGGAAGTGGCGATGATCTGGCGCGGCCCGATGATCCAGTCGGCGCTGATGCAGATGCTGCGCGAGGTCGCCTGGGGCGATCTCGACGTGCTCGTCGTCGACATGCCGCCCGGCACGGGCGACGCCCAGCTCACCATGGCGCAGCAGGTGCCGCTCGCCGGCGCCGTCATCGTCTCGACGCCGCAGGATCTGGCGCTGATCGATGCGCGCAAGGGCCTCAACATGTTCAGCAAGGTCGAGGTGCCGGTGCTCGGCATCGTCGAGAACATGAGCTACTTCATCGCGCCCGACACCGGCAACCGCTACGACATTTTCGGCCATGGCGGTGCGCGCAAGGAGGCCGAGCGCATCGGCGTGCCGTTCCTCGGCGAAGTGCCGCTGACCATGGACATCCGCGAGACCTCGGATGCCGGCACGCCCGTCGTGGTCTCCAATCCCGAGGGCGCGTCGGCCAAGACCTACCGTGCCATCGCCACGCGGGTCTGGCAGGAGCTGGAAACCGTGCGGGGCAAGGGCACGCGGGAAGCGCCGGCCATCGTTTTCGAATAGGCGAACCTTTCGCTCTGTGGGGCGTTCGGGGCATGCGCTTGATTTTTATGTTGCACCGCGCAATATGCGCGGCCATCCGCTGACGGGTGGCGTTCAATCAGGAGTGTGAGCGATGGTCCGTTCCGGAGCCATTCGCCGGTGATCACGGTTTTCCGTCCCAATGGCGAGGCTTGCGCCCTGCCCACAGCGACCGATTCTGCCGCCGCCGACGCACTCGACGGCGCCGTGTGGATTGATCTGCTGGAGCCCACGCGAGACGAGGAAGCGCTCATCGAGCGTGTTCTATCGATCGAAGTGCCGACGCGCGACGAACTGAAGGACATCGAGCCGTCGAGCCGTCTCTATACGGAGGGCAATGCGGCCTATCTGACCGCTTCCCTGATGGTGAAGGCGGAAAGCGATCTGCCGCACCTGACAGACGTCGCCTTCATCCTGACGCCAAACAAGCTTCTGACGGTGCGCTATGCCGAGCCGCGCTCGTTTTCGCTTTTCAAGAGCGCCATGCATCGTATTCCGGGTGGCTGTTCCTCGCCGACCGTGATGATCACGCGCCTCTTGGAAACCATCGCGGACCGCACGGCCGAAATCCTCGAAACCGCCGTGTCGCGCGCCGACCAGCTCTCCCTGGAGGTATTCGGCGACAAGCGTCATCTTTCCCGTCGTCCGGCACGCTATCTCGAAGATCGCATTGTCCAGATCTCGGCGCTGCACCGCCTGCTTGCCAAGACGCGCGACAGCCTGATGTCGCTCTCCCGCGTGCTGACCTTCCTGCACGGGCTTCCCGCCCTGCAATCCGACCGCGAGAGCCTGGAACGGTGTCGCACGGTGACGCGTGATGTGCAGTCGCTCTCCGAACACGCCAATTTCGTTGCCGGCAACATAACCTTCCTGCTCGATGCCTCGCTCGGCCTCATCAATCTCGAGCAGAACGCCATCATCAAGATCTTTTCGATCGCCTCCGTCGTGCTGCTTCCGCCGACGCTGATCGCATCGACCTACGGTATGAACTTCGAATTCATGCCGGAACTGCGCGTGGCCTCCGCCTATCCGCTGACGCTTGTCGCGATGGGGCTGTCGGCAATTCTCCCGTTCTTTTTCTTTCGCTGGAAAGGCTGGCTCTAGAGCCAGATCGCGCCCCATGCAGTCACACGCCGGTCACGCGCCGCTACCCCGCAGCAGGGCGCGCACGCTGTTTGTTCTTGCCCTTGGCTCCGTCGGCGTCGTCTATGGCGACATCGGCACCAGCCCGCTCTATGCCTTCCGCGAGGCGCTGCGCCCCGTGGCGGATGACGGCGTTTCCCGCATGGAGGTCGTCGGCCTGATCTCGCTGATGATCTGGACGCTGACGATCATCGTCACACTCAAATATGTGCTCTTCCTGTTGCGCGCCGACAACCACGGCGAGGGCGGTACACTCTCGTTGCTGGCGCTGCTCGCGAAGACGGCGGGGCGTCGCGCCACCGTGCTGTTCTTCATGGGGGCCGTCGGGGCCGCTCTGTTCATCGGCGATGCGATGATCACGCCGGCGCTCTCCGTTCTGTCCGCCGTCGAAGGCCTCAAGCTGGTGACGCCGACGCTCGCCGACTATGTCGTGCCGATTTCGGTGGTCATCCTCGTCATGCTGTTTGCCGTGCAGTCCTGGGGCACCGCCGCCGTGTCGAAGTTTTTTGGTCCGATCACAGCGGTCTGGTTCATCGTCATGGGTGTTGCCGGCCTCAACCATATCAGCGACGATCTCGGCATCCTTGCCGCCTTCAATCCCTATTACGCCGTGCTTTTCATGATCAATGAAGGCTATGTCGGCCTGGTCGTGCTCGGTGCGGTGTTCCTCACGGTCACCGGCGCGGAAGCGCTCTATGCCGATCTCGGCCATTTCGGCCGCCGGCCCATCCAGTGGGCCTGGTTCTGTCTGGTCTTCCCGGCGCTGACGCTGAACTATCTGGGGCAGGGCGCGCTGGTGCTGGCGCATCCCGAGACGATCGAAAATCCGTTCTTCCTGATGTTCCCGAAATGGGCGCTGTTGCCCGTCGTCATCCTCGCGACCGCCGCCACCATCATCGCCAGCCAGGCGGTCATCACCGGCGCCTTCTCGCTGACGCGCCAGGCCATCCATCTCGGCTTCCTGCCGCGCATGGAAATCTTCCACACGTCGGAAACCCAGACCGGGCAGATCTACCTGCCGGGTGTCAACTCGGTTCTGCTGTTCGGTGTGATGGCGCTCGTCTTCATCTTCGGCTCGTCCGAGGCGCTTGCCACGGCCTACGGCATCTCGGTCACCGGCGCGATGGTCGTGACGACCGTGCTCGCCTTCGAATTCCTGCGCAAGCGCTGGCGCTGGACGAAGCTCGCCGCCACCGCCGTGCTTTTGCCGCTCTTCCTGCTGGAACTCACCTTCCTCGGCGCGAACCTGCTCAAGGTGCATGACGGCGGCTATGTGCCGGTGATGATCGCCGCGGGCGTCGTCATCGTGATGTGGACCTGGACGCGCGGCACGCGCATCCTGCGCGACAAGACGCGCCGCATCGAGGTGCCGCTACCGGCCTTCGTGAAGTCGGTGGAGAGGCAGAGCGCCCATGCGCCGGTGCAGGTTCCCGGCACGGCGATCTTCCTGACCAGCGATCCGGATTTTGCGCCTGCTGCCCTGTTGCACAATCTCAAGCACAATCATGTGCTGCACGAGAAGAACTTCATCCTGACGGTCAAGACGAACAACACGCCGCGCGTCGCGCGTGCCGAGCGTTTCAAGGTCGAGAAGATTTCCGAGCGCTTTTCGCGCATCGAAATGCATTTCGGCTTCATGGAAACGCAGAACGTCTCGCAGGTGCTCGGTCTGATGCGCAAGGCGGGGCACAAGTTCGACATCATGTCGACCTCCTTCTATCTCGGCCGCCGCAAGCTGGTGCCGGATTCTGACTCCGGCATGCCGATGTGGCAGGATCGGTTGTTCATCGGCCTTGCCAATCTCGCGACCGATCCGTCCGACTATTTCCGCCTGCCGACCAACCGCGTGGTCGAACTCGGCTCGCATGTCGTGATCTGAGCAATTCCAGCAAAAGTGTGCAGCGGTTTTGCGTTCGGAATTGCGCCGGTCATTGACGTAATCGTGAAGGGGAGGTGATGACCTCCCCCAAAGCGGTTTATGAGCATTAACCAAGCATCAAGGTTAATGCTTCATTTTACCCTGACAACGAGCCGCTTAGGGCCCGTGCTTCGGCGCGGCGGGGCTCCCATACGAATATTTCCGGGCAGGAAGAGACGCCGGTCGTTGATCGGCGGCAGCGCCTGCGCATGCGTGCGGAGTAGACAGTTGCGTAAGCGTAGCATTCGTCATGCAGGGGCAGGCCGCTTCCTTGAGTTTTTGAAGCGGGAATGGAAAATCCCTCTCGCCCTCGGTCTTGGCCTTGCGGCCAGTTTCCCCACCCAGTCCGCCCATACGGACCTCGCCACCTATCTCGCCGGCTTGAACCGCAAGGGCGGCAATCAGACTATGGTGCTGACCCGCTCGCCGGCCGGCTCCGTTCATGAAGTCGAGATCGAGTTTGCCGATGCCATGATCACCGGCGGCGTCGAAAGCGGGGCAGGGGTCGAACTGCCGGGCGGCGTCACGGCGGCGCTGCGCAGCGAACACAAGGGCCAGGGCGCCATTCCCGACGAAGACCGCGTCAACCGCCGCGACAAGAAGAACCGAATCGTCGCTGTCCTGCCAATGTCGCCGCCGAAGGACTTTACCGCCGGCTCCATCCTGGAGCGCACCAGTTCGCTTCTCTCGCCAGCCTTCGACATCGGCGAGCGCATGGCCTTCGCCAAGTCGCAGCTCGCCGGCAAGGAAATCGAGATTGCCACGGCATTCTACAAGAAGACGCCGGTGCACAAGGATCCGGGCGTCTCGCCGATGATCGCGGACCTCGTCACCAACGACAAGGCCGACGTGCTGGCGACCGCCTATGCCCGCGTCGAGCCGGATTACGCCCGGGAATCACCGTTTGATTCGATCCTGAAGCCGAACAAGGAACTTGGCCGCTTCATTCCCGATATTTCGGCGGAAGACCACGCCTGGGCCGCAACGCCGCTGCCGGCCGAGGTCTTTACCGCCAAGGAACAGAAATGCCTTGCCGAGGGCATCTATTTCGAGGCGCGCGGCGAGGAACTGAAGGGCCAGGCCGCCGTTGCCCAGGTCATATTGAACCGTGTCCGCAATCCCGCCTATCCGAACACGATCTGCGGCGTCGTCTACCAGAACGAAAACTGGCGCAACCGCTGCCAGTTCTCCTTCGCCTGCGACCGCATTCCGGACCTCATTCTCTCACCCTGGCACTGGAAGACCGCCAAGGAGATCGCCATGGCCGTCACGGCCGGCAAGATCTGGTTCGAAGAAGTCGGGTCCTCCACCCACTATCACGCGACCTATGTGAACCCGCCGTGGGGCCGCACGATGAAGCGCGTGGCAAAGATCGGCAAGCACATCTTCTACCGCACCTATGGCGGCGGCTGGAGCTGACGGCTTTCGCCCGGTGCTTGCTGAGTCTGCGCCACGGCCTGGCCGATTCCCGGGACGATCTGCCGCGGTCGCGATGGAAATCCCCATAATCAATTGATTTTTCTCAATATATTTGCTGTTGTACAAAGCTCCGCCATGCCTTGACTATGCTGGCACCTAAAACTATGTTGCGGCCGACTTCGAAAGGGGTCGGATATGGCTTGAATCCTAGCCTTCAATATGTCCGCAATGGGGCGAAAGCTTCGCGGGAAAGCGAACGGGGAGCGTGCCATGACCGATCAGCAAAAGGAAAGTCTGGAAGACCGGCTGAAACGCCTGGACGCGGAACTCGCGGAACGGCGCAAGGATGACGGGGCGGAAGCAGCCGCCGAGGCACGGGCATCGACAAGCCGCCAAGGCTACGCGGTTGCCATGAAGCTCTCGAGCGAGTTCGTCGCGGCCGTTATTGTCGGGGCGCTTCTGGGCTATCTTTTGGACCATTTTGCGGGTACACGGCCGTGGGGGATGATCATTCTTCTGCTCCTTGGCTTCTGTGCCGGCGTTCTGAACGTCATGCGCGCGGCTGGTATGGTGGCATCGCCCCATCCGGTCGACAGGCTGGCCGGTCGTGAGCCCGGCAAGGCCGCAGGCGGACGGGACGAAACCAAGACGAAGGACGGTGCCTGAGGGGACTGTTCGATAAACAAGGTCGGGAAAAGCGCGCAGCGGTTTTCGTCCGGGATTGTACAGAATAAAGAGATAGAGCCTTTTCGTTTTTCGAGAAAAACTGGATAGGCTCCAGGGGTGACTTCCGCCGCAAGGCGGGCAAGCGAGAGAGATACGCGGTGTCAAACGATCCGACCCATCAGTTCCTGGTCAACAAGATTGTTCCGATTGAAATCGGTGGCATTGATTTCTCGTTCACCAACGCTTCGCTGTTCATGGTCGCCACCGTTGCGGCCGGTATCGGCTTCCTCTACTTCACCACGGGCCAGCGTGGCCTCGTTCCGAGCCGCATGCAGTCGGTCTCGGAAATGTCCTACGAGTTCATCGCCTCGATGCTCCGGGAAGGGGCGGGCAGCCACGGGATGAAGTTCTTCCCGTTCGTCTTCTCGCTCTTCATGTTCGTGCTGACCGCTAACATGCTCGGCATGGTGCCTTATTTCTTCACCGTCACCAGCCAGATCATCGTCACCTTCGCGCTTGCCATGCTCGTCATCGGTACGGTCGTCGTCTACGGTTTCTACAAGCACGGTTTTGGCTTCCTGAAGCTCTTCGTGCCGTCCGGTGTTCCGGGCATGCTTCTTCCGCTGGTCGTCACGATCGAGGTCATCTCGTTCCTCTCGCGTCCGATCAGCCTCTCGATCCGTCTTTTCGCCAACATGCTGGCGGGTCACATCACGCTCAAGGTCTTCGCCGGCTTCGTCACCTCGCTCAGCGCCCTTGGCGCCGTCGGTGTCGCCGGTGCGATCCTGCCCCTTCTCATGACCGTCGCTCTGACCGGTCTCGAATTCCTCGTGTCGTTCCTGCAGGCCTATGTCTTCGCAGTTCTGACATGCATGTACCTGAACGATGCCGTGCATCCGGGTGGTCACTAAGGAAACAGTCGTTGGCGCCCTCGGGCGCCGCTCATAAGCCGCAACATCCCATTCAAGGAGTTCAACATGGAAGCGGAAGCAGCAAAGTACATCGGCGCAGGTCTTGCCACGTTCGGTCTCGCCGGCACGGCTCTCGGTCTCGGCAACATCTTCGGCAGCTACCTTGCCGGCGCTCTGCGCAATCCGTCTGCTGCTGACAGCCAGTTCGGCCGTCTCGTATTCGGCTTCGCCGTTACGGAAGCTCTGGGCATCTTCTCGCTGCTCATCGCTCTCCTCCTCCTCTTCGCCGTCTAATACCGGCTGAGGACTGGACCATGGCCCCGCAAGGGCCATGGTCCATCGTACGTTTCGTACATATCTGAGAATGCCCCCTGGAGGTCAGCATGTCCGTGACCTTGGCGTTGGCCGAGTCCACCCCTTTCGAAATCGCCCAGGCGGAAACCTCTGCGACATCGCATGAGACCCCTGCGGATACGCATGCGGCTCAGCCGACAGGCGAAGTGCACACCGAAACCGGTGTGGCTCATGGCGAAGAAGCCGGTTCCGGCGTCTTTCCGCCGTTCGACCAGACCACGTTCGCATCGCAGCTCCTGTGGCTCGCGATCACCTTCGGTCTTTTCTATCTTCTCATGTCGAAGATCGTCATTCCGCGTATTGGCGGGATCCTCGAGACCCGTCATGACCGCATCGCACAGGATCTCGACGAAGCGTCGCGCCTGAAGGCCGAAGCGGATGCCGCGATTGCGTCCTACGAGCAGGAGCTTGCAAGCGCCCGCGCCAAGGGCAATGCGATCGCCTCGACGGCCCGCGACGAAGCCAAGGCCCGTGCCGATGCCGAGCGCGCCAAGATCGAAGCCTCGCTGCAGGACAAGATCGCCGGTGCCGAAGCCCGTATCGCCGAGATCAAGGCAAAGGCGCTTGCCGACGTCGGCACGATTGCCGAGGAAACCACGGCAGCCGTGGTCGAGCAGCTGATCGGCACCAAGGCCACCAAGGCCGAAGTCGCTTCGGCCGTCAAATCGGCCGCAGGCAAGTAAGGAGCGCACCATGGCATTCGACGCAACATTCTATGCCTTTGTCGGCCTCATCCTGTTCCTGGCCCTCATCGCCTACCTCAAGGTTCCGGCCATGATGGCCAAGGGCCTCGACGCCCGCGCGGAAAAAATCCAGAACGAGCTGGCGGAAGCCAAGCGTCTTCGCGAGGAAGCCCAGCATCTGCTCGCTGAATACCAGCGCAAGCGCAAGGATGCCGAGGCGGAAGCCGCAAGCATCGTCGCCGCCGCTGAACGCGAGGCGAGCGCACTGACGGCAGAAGCCAAGCAGAAGACCGAGGAATACGTCACCCGCCGCACGGCGCTCTCCGAGCAGAAGATCGGCCAGGCCGAAGCCGACGCGATCAACGCCGTTCGCGCCGCCGCCGTCGACCTCGCCGTCGCCGCCGCCGAAAAGGTTATCGCCGCCAAGGCCGATGCCGCCGTTGGCAAGGCCCTGTTCGACAACGCCATCGGCGAAGTGAAGACCCGCCTCAACTGAGGCTCTTCCACCGCGTGATTTGAAAAGGCCGGCAGTGATGCCGGCCTTTTTTGTTGGAAATGGCGTAAAGGCGCGGCCGACCGGCCATGGGCACCGTAGCGGATCGTGGTTCAGGTGCCGGTCTCTTGCCTCGCGCCGACTTCGCGCTCGGTGAGAATGCGGTCGATCAGTCCCCACTCCAGCGCCTCTTCCGCCGTCATAAAACGATCGCGATCCATTGCCTGCTCGAATTCTTCATAGCTGCGTCCGCAATGCTTGGCGTAGAGCCGCGTCATGCGCTGCTTGGTTCTGAGGATTTCCTCGGCATGGATGAGCATGTCCGCCGCTCGACCTTGGAAGCCGCCTGACGGTTGATGGATGAGGATGTTGGCGTTCGGCAATGCGGCGCGTGCACCGGGCTCGCCTGCCATCAACAGGAATGATCCCATCGAACGGGCAGTGCCCATGCAGAGCGTGTGAACGGGCGCGCGGATGTAGCGCATCGTGTCGTACATCGCGAGACCACTCGTGACGACGCCACCGGGCGAATTGATATAGAGTTGGATCGGCTGCTTGGGGTTTTCCGCTTCCAGGAACAGCAACTGCGCGCAGACGAGGGCGGACATGGCATCGTTCACCTCACCGTTCAGGAAGATGATCCTTTCCCGAAGCAGGCGGGAATAGATGTCGAACGAACGTTCGCCTCGGCTGGATTGTTCGACGACCATAGGGACGAGTTGCATCGCTTCGCGCATGGGCGAACTCCTGTTTTCCGGAATTTTGTGATGGTGGATCGAGGTGTCAGGCCGCGCGCATCAGCCAGGGTCCATTGCTGTTTGCGGCTGGCGGCATCGACTGAGCCACTGGAGCGTCCAAAAGTCGGTGGACAATTCTCAGTGTCGTTCCGCCCTGGTTGTTGGGCCTGATCTGAAACGTTGCGATGCTGTCAAGGAAGGGTGGCTCGTCGTCCCGTATCCGGAAGCAGATTTCCTCGCCCGCTGCGATGGAAATGGGCTCGGCATTGGCCGGTTTGCCGTGGGGCAGCCATCTCTCGCGAAATGCGGGAATGCTGATCGCTCGCCAGACTTTTTCAGGCGGCGCGTCCAGCTCGTATTCCTGCACCAGGTCCGTCACCTGCTTCATAGCCGCCGTGTCGTTCATTGATCCATATCCTTCAGCAGGGTCTTCAAGGCATAGATCCGCGCTGGCCAATAGGCGCGATACTTCGCAAGCCATCCGGCTATGAGCGCCAGCCCGTCCGGATCGACCTCGTAGTTCACAAACCGCCCCTGCCGTTCTTCCCGCACCAATTGAGCGCTGCGAAGCACGGCGAGGTGTTGGGACATGGCGGGCTGACTGATGTCCATGCCGTCCCGCAAGGCGCTGGCATTCATGCTGCCATTCGCCAGCTTCTCGAAGATCGCGCGGCGTGTCGGATCGGCCAGAGCCTTGAATATATCGTTTTCAATCATGCAAATCAGATAAGCACACACTTATCTTATTTGCAACGCCGATCCGCTGTTCATCAATCCTGCCGGAGCGGGCGGAAACTCATGCGGTGCAGACGGCAGGGGCCGATCGCTTTGATGGCATCGCGGTGGACCTGGGTGGCGTAGCCGGCGTGGAGTGCGAAGCCGTAGCCGGGGAAGGTGGCTTCGGCGCGGGCCATCATGCGGTCGCGCATCACCTTCGCGACGATGGAGGCGGCGGCGATGGAGAGCGAGCGGGCGTCGCCCTTGACGACGGCGCGGCCTTCGCAGGCGAGGCCGGGCGGTACGTCGCGGCCGTCGGCGAGCACGAGTTGCGGCTTGACCTCAAGACCGGCAACGGCGCGGCGCATGGCGTCGAGACTTGCCTTGCGGATATCGATGACGTCGATGCGGCGCGAACAGCTGGAGGCGACCGAGACGAAGGCCGATTGCATGATGAGCGTGAAGAGGAATTCGCGTTTTGCCGCGCTCAACTGTTTCGAATCATTGAGGCCGCCCGGAATGTTTTCCGGATCGAGCACCACCGCAGCGGCAACCACAGGCCCAGCGAGCGGCCCGCGGCCGGCTTCGTCCGTGCCGGCGACCGGCCAAAGGCCGCGCTTGCGGGCAGCAAGCTCCATCGAGAAGTCCGGCCCTTCGGGCAGGTCGAAAAGAAGGCGGGAATCGGAGGATGCGACACGGGACATGCGGCGAACCTCGCACATCCGTCCGATTCCCTGCAAGCCCTCCGGCAGGAGGCAAATGCCGGAGGAGCAACCGGTGCGCCCGGGGAAGACGGACCGGAAGAGGATGGCGTCTTTTCCCGAGCCGTCCGGCCCGAGAAACTGCGCAGAACTTTCAAACCATGGCCGCGGCCTTGGCGGCGATGCAGGCCTTGGCTTCGTTTGCCGTGGGACAGGCCGTCTTGTCAGGACGCCGAACGGGGAAGCTGGTCAAACCCTTTCCCGCCCCGGCATCAGAGCAAGGACAGCTGCACCCCGCTGCCTGACGGCGGCACGAACTGGTCGCTGGCCAGACTGCGCCGGGTGCGGGTCAAGCCCAGCCGTTTGCCCGCCATCTCGAAACGCCGGGCGATCTGCCAGGCATAGGGACCGGCGCCCTTCATGCGCTTGCCGAACTCGGCGTCGTAATCCTTGCCGCCGCGCATGGAGCGCACCAGCGACATGACGTGGCGGTAGCGATCCGGATAGTTGCGCAGCAGCCAGTCGCGGAAGAGCGGGCTGACCTCCAGCGGAAGGCGCAGCAGCACGTAGCTCGCCTCCACAGCGCCAGCCGCCTTGCCCGAATCCAGCACGCGCTCGATCTCGTGGTCGTTGAGGCCGGGAATGATCGGCGCCATCATGATGGCGGTCGGGATGCCGGCTTCGGAAAGTGCGCGGATCGTCTCCAGCCGGCGCGGCGGGGTCGCGGCGCGCGGTTCCATGGTGCGGGCGAGCTTGCGGTCGAGCGTGGTGACGGACATGCCGACCCAGGCAAGGCCACGCGCCGCCATGCGGGAGAGAATGTCAATGTCGCGCATGACCAGCGCCGACTTGGTGACGATCGAAACCGGGTGATTGGCCTTGTCCAGCACCTCGAGGATCTGGCGCATGATGCGCCACTCCTTCTCGATCGGCTGGTAGGGATCGGTGTTGGTGCCGATGGCAATGGCGCGCGGCTTGTAGCCGGGCTTCGATAGTTCGCGCTCCAGCAGCTTCGGCGCATCCGGCTTGGCGAACAGCTTTGCCTCGAAGTCGAGGCCAGCGGAAAGGCCCATGAAGGCATGCGTCGGCCGGGCGAAACAATAGATGCAGCCGTGCTCGCAGCCACGATAGGGATTGATCGAGCGGTCGAAGGGGATGTCCGGCGAATCGTTGCGAGTGATGATGGTGCGGGGCTTCTCGACCTGAACTTCCGTGCGGAAGGGCGGCAGATCCTCCAGTGTCTGCCAGCCGTCGTCGAACCCCTCGCGCGTCACCGGCTCGAAGCGGCCGGTGAAATTGAGCCCTGCGCCGCGGCCGCGCCGGCGATCCACCTCGATGCGCATGCCAGCCTGTGCCATCAGCGCTTCGGCAACGTCTTTCGTGTGGCCGGGCGCTAGCGCACCCTGCCTGAGGTCAGCAAGATCGTTCATGGCTGTCTCCGCGGGGCGAGATCGCCCCTGCTTCAGTGACTATATTCCTATCGCGGCAATGAGAACAATGCAAGAACAAATTTCTGCGCAGCGCTAACCATGCCGCCTAACCATGCAGTGAGATGCCGGTCGGTAGCGGTGGAATTCGATGTTGCATTGCGGTATTGAAGGGGGATGCTGACAATCATCATGGAATGCCGGGACAACGAAGCGGAGCTGGTGCAGACGCTGTCCGCGCTCGTCTCCGGCGCGGTCGAGGGCATCGTCCGCGACGTGATCGTGCTCGACCACGGCTCGCGCGACGGCTCCGCCATGGTGGCGGATGCGGCCGGCTGCCGCTTCCTGACGAGCTGGGATATCAAGGATGTGGTGCGCTCGGCCCGCGGCGACTGGCTGCTGCTGCTGGAGCCCGGTGCCCGGCCGATGACGGGTTGGGTCGATGCGATCGTTGATCATGTTTCGGTCAATGCCGGCACGGCGCAGTTCCTCGCCTCGCGCAGCCATCGTCGGCCGTTCTTGCAACGTATCGGCCGAAAAACCCCGCCGCTGGAGCAGGGTTATCTCGTCACCAAGCAGCAGTTTATGGCGTCCATACGCACCGGAATGGCGCTCGCCGATGTCGCGGCGGGCAAACGCTCGCGCACGCTCGTTGCGGAAATCGTGCCCGCCTGGGCGGTGAAGGCCATGCGGGCGCAAGCCCTGGGTTGACGCGCTGATGAGGCGGCGGCTGTACGACCGACTCTCGATTCTTTTGTTTTCGTTTGTCTTTTCGGGAAAACCGGACCCCACTTTCCCCTGACAAACTCTAAAGTACGAAATCGCTCGCAACCATGGCGCTGATGTCCTGCACCCCGATCTGGAAATCGGCCCGGCCGTCGCCGGTGATGTCGCCGGATACGATGCCGTCCTTGAAGCGAAGCTGGCCGGCGCTGCTCGAAAAATTGCTGTCACCGATGAAGGTGAAGGTCTGATTGCCGGCCTGGGTGGTGTTCGCGTCGATGTCGCGCACGTCGATCCGGTCACCCTGGTTGTGATTGAAGTCGAGGATGACGTCGCGGTTGGCACCGACAGCTGATTCGGCGCGGAAGTTGAAGTCGAAGCGGTCGGCGCCACCGTCGCCTTGCAGGAGGTCGTGCCCGAGGCCGCCCACCAGCACGTCGTTGCCGCCGCGGCCGGCAATCGAATCATCGCCGGCAAGGCCCTTGAGCACGTTCTTGACATTGGAGCCGAAGAGTGCGTCGCCGGCATTCGTGCCGTCCGCATTCTCGATGCTGATCAGGGTCTCGAAGCGGTTGGCGCCGGTCTGGGCGAGCCCTTGCAGCAGGTCGATGCCGATGCCGGAGCCACCCACAATCGCATCGTCGTCACGGGGCAGGAAACTGATCGAATCGACGCCGCTGCCGCCATTGAAAGTGTTCTGCCGGCCGACAGAGAAGAAGCGGTCGTTGCCGGCCTCGCCGAGATAGGTGCTCTTGAACGTGCTGACGGCGATCTTGTCGTTGCCGTCTCCGGCCTGCACGAGGTCGGCGCGCTCGGTCGAGAAGGAGCCGAAGCCAGTGCCGACATACGTATCGTTGCCGGCACCGAGAAGGATGACATTGCCATCCTCCTTCATGTTGACGACATTGTCGTTGCCCGCACCCGCATCGACGCCGTTGCGGCCGCCGAAGTCGTCGGTGCGGTTGAGGATGATCGTGTCGTTGCCGGCAAGCGCCCGGATGGTCAGCTCGACATTGTTGATGTTGCCGCCCTGGACGATGCGGTCTGCACCATTGGTTCCGGTGATCGTGCGTGCCATGTTCGCTCTCCTCTTCTCTCTGTTGCCGGCAAAGTCATAGAGGCACTGCGGGATGGACGCAGTCTCCTATGGAACAGGTCAGCCGGCAGAACGCTTCAGGTGCTCGTCGAGGCGCGGCATGATTTCCACGAAGTTGCAGGGCATGTGGCGATAGTCGAGCTGCGCTTTCAGAATGCCGTCCCAGGCGTCCTTGCAGGCGCCGGGCGAGCCGGGCAGCACGAAGATGAAGGTGGCGTTCAGCACGCCGCCGGTCGCGCGCGACTGGATCGTCGATGTGCCGATCTTGTCGTAGGAAATGCGGTGAAAGACCGCGGAAAACCCGTCCATGCGCTTTTCGAAGATCGGTTCCAGCGCTTCGGGCGTCACGTCGCGGCCGGTAAAGCCCGTACCGCCGGTGGTGATGACGACGTCTATGGCGGTGTCGCGCGTCCAGGCTTCCACCTGGGCACGGATCTCGTCGATATCGTCCGGCACGATGGCGCGTGCCACAAGCCGGTGGCCGGCTTCCTCGATGCGGGCGACGAGCGTGTCGCCGGAGCGGTCCGTTTCGGGCGTGCGGGTGTCCGAGACCGTGAGCACGGCGATGCCGACCGGGAGGAAGGGCCTCGTCTCGTCAATGCGTGCCATCATCAGCTCCAAGGGTGCGGGTGGCGGTGAAGAACCAGGACGGGTGCCGGCGTGCGAGCGCCACCGCAGCGGCTTCTGCCGCCGGATCGGAAGGGTATAGCGCGAAACAGGTTGCGCCGGAACCGGACATCCGCACCAGGGTCGCGCCGGTGGCGGCGAGGCTTTCTGAGATCGCCGGGATATCGGGGCACAGCGCGCGGGCAGGGGGCTCCAGGTCGTTGCGCAGGCGGCCGATCGCCGCCGGCCAGTCGGCGGGCGCGCTATCGAGGACGAGCGGCGGATTGTGTTTTGAAGCCAATGCCTTGAAGACGGCGGGCGTCGAAACCCCGACAAGAGGATTGGCGAGCACCATGGGCAGGGATGGCATCGGCACCGGCGTGATGTCCTCGCCAACGCCGCGGGCGACAAGTGGGCGGCTGGCAAGGCACATCGGCACGTCGGCACCCAGGCTGATCGCGATGGCGTCAAGCTCGGCTTTTGGCGCGTCGGCCTGCCACAGCTTGAGAAGGCCGCGCAACGTGGCCGCAGCATCCGCCGAGCCGCCGCCGATACCGGAGGCGATGGGAAGGTTCTTTTCGAGGTGGATGTGGACCGGGGGCGCCACCCGGCCGACTTCGGCCAGGGCAGTGCGCAACAGATCGCGGGCGCGGGTGACGAGGTTGTCGGCGTCCGCGGCAAGTGCATCGCCAAAACGGCCGGAGAGCGTGAGGCGATCTTCCGCCGCCGGCGACAGGCCGATGCGGTCGCCGAAGGCGGTGAAGGTCACAAGGCTATCGAGGAGGTGGTAGCCATCCTCGCGCTGGCCGATAACGGCGAGCGCGAGGTTGATCTTGGCCGGAGCCTGCTCGATGACGGCAAAGCCCGGCAGGCTGTCGGCGCTTGGCATTTACGACTTGCGGTCTGTGGCAGCGCCTTCCGGAGAGATGTTCTGCACCGGCTTTTCATCCTTGGCCTCGGCCGAGGCCGGTTCGGTCTTCTTCAGTTCCGGCAGGCCGTTCTCGACCTTCAGCTTGATCTTCGGGATTTCCGTTTCTTCCGGCTTCAGGCTGAGCGCACGGTTCCACTGGAAGGTTGCCTCCAGCTTGCGGCCGACGCGCCAATAGGCATCGCCGAGATGGTCGTTGATCGTCGGGTCGCCGGCCTTCAGCTCCGCGGCACGCTCCAGTTCCGCCACAGCGTCGCTGAAGCGGTTGAGGCGGAAATAGGCCCAGCCGAGCGAATCGACGATGTAGCCGTCATCCGGCTTGAGGGTGACGGCGCGACGGATCATGTCCAGACCCTCGTCGAGGTTCTTGTTCATGTCCACCCAGGAGTAACCCAGATAGTTCAGCACCTGCGGTTGCTCGGGGTTGAGTTCCAGCGCCTTGCGGAAGTTCGGCTCGGCCTTCTCCCATTCCTTCAGCCGCTCATAGGCGATGCCGCGCTGGAAGAAGACGCTCCAGTGGTTGCGCGTCGGAACCGCGCCGATCGCGTCCACAGCGCGGTCGTAGAGCGCTGCCATGTCCTTGTAGTCCTTGGCATCGGAAAGCACGCTGCCAAGCGCCAGATAGCTGCGCAGATCCGAGGGATCGGCATCGATCAGCGCCTGAAGATGCTTCTTGGCTTCCGGGACCTTGCCCGTATCGGCAAGGTTGAGGCCGAGCTGCAACTCGGAAATGCGCCGCATCGGCGACTTTTCCGGCACGGCGCGATAATAGTCGATCGCCTTTTGCGGCTTCTTCTGGTTCTCGGCGAGGCCGCCGAGCAGCACCAGCATGTCGTCGCTATCCGGATCGAGCGCGCGCGCGACCTGGAGATAGAGCGAGACGATGTCTTCCGCGCCATCGCGGTTGAGCGCCCCGCCGATCGAGAAGAGCACGGCGGCGGCACCTTGCGCGGCGGTGCGCACCTGCTGCTCCTGCTTTTCGCCGGCGTCGATGCTCTGGCGCAGCGCCTTCAGCGGTGCGTAGCTGGTGATGAAGTTGTCACCGACCGAAATCGCATCGAGCGCCTTCTGCTTGTTGCCGTCGCGCGCTTCGAGGCGCGCGAGCGCCATCACGGCGCGAATGAACGTGTCGGGCGCCGCACCCGCACCATTGCGGTCGAGGATTGCCTCGTTGAGGCGCGTGCGCGCGGTCGCCTTGTCACCGGCTGCGGCGGCAAGCGCGCCGGCATGGTAGTTCTTGAAGATGGCGAGCCATTCAGGCCCTTCCATCCCGTCGATCAGCTTGAGCGCGTCCTTCGACTTGCCGTCGCCGAACTTGGCCCAGGCGAGCAGCAGGTCGTTCATCATCTTGTCGAGGTCGTTCGGCCCCTTGTAGACGAGGATCTTTTCCGCAGACTTGTATTCCCGCTTGCGGATCGCCTCCATGCCGCGCACGACCGAGGTGATGCGCTCGACGGACGAATCGTTCTTCAGCGTGTCGGCGAGTTTCACGCCTTCCTCGAAGTCGCCGTTCATCAGCTGCGTGATCATCAGGCGCTGCTTGACGTCCGGGTTGGTCGGGTCGAACTGCAGCGCGATCTTGTAGAGCGTGACGGCGGTCTCGTAATCCTTGTCGAAATCCGCCGTGCGGGCGGCAAGGAACGCGCCGGAGAAGGTGTTGACAGCCAGGGGGTCGAACGGCGTTTCCTCGGCGGCTACCGCTGCGGGCTTTTCTTCCGCGAAGGCCGCGAGAGGCCCGGTCAGCACGAGGCTGGCCGCAATCGCCACGCCGGAAAGAAGCCGAAGGAGAAGGGAATGCCGCATCAAAATGCCTTTCCAGCAGGTATGATATAAGCCCCGGAGGCCATGCATGACAAATCCTGCCACGATGGCGCCCAAATCAGTCACGGACTCATGACGGTAGAGAATGGCTTTTTTGGCGCGGTGCGGCAAGAAAATCCTGCCGGACCGTTTTGGGCTGTCCCGATCAGCTGACGCGGGCGATGGAGAAGTCGATGACTTCGAGCAGCGCGTTCTTCCAGGGGCTGGCCGGCAGGGGGGCGAGCGCATCGCGGGCGATCATGCCGTAATGCTGGGCGCGGGCGATGGTGTCCGTCAGGCCGCCATAGCGGGTGATCAGGCCAAAAGCGCGTTCCAGGTTGGCGTCATCGCTCTGGCCGCCTTCGATGGCGTCCCGCCAGAAGGCGCGGTCTTCCGCCGTGCCGCGGCGCCATGCGAGGATGACCGGCAGGGTGATCTTGCCCTCGCGAAAATCGTCGCCGGTGTTCTTGCCGAGATCGGCCGCCTTGCCGCCGTAATCCAGCGCGTCGTCGACGAGCTGGAAGGCGAGGCCGAGATTCATGCCATAGGATTTCAGCGCATTGCGCTCCGCCTTGGGCGTATTGGCGATGATAGGGCCGACTTCGGCGGCGGCAGCGAAGAGCGCGGCCGTCTTGGCACGGATGACCTGGAGATAGTCGTCCTCGGTCGTCTCCATGTTCTTGGCAACGGAAAGCTGCAGCACTTCGCCTTCGGCGATCACGGTCGCTGCCGTCGAGAGCACGTCAAGCGCCTCCAGCGAGCCGACCTCGACCATCATCTTGAACGCCTGGCCGAGCAGGAAGTCACCGACGAGCACGCTCGCCTGGTTGCCCCAGATCATGCGCGCGGTGGACTTGCCGCGGCGCAGGTCGCTTTCGTCCACCACGTCGTCATGCAAAAGCGTTGCCGTGTGCATGAACTCGACGCTGGTCGCGAGCTTGATGTGATGGTCGCCATCGTAGCCGAACATCGCGGCCGAGGCGAGCGTCAGCATGGGGCGCAGGCGCTTGCCGCCGGACGAGATCAGGTGGTTGGCGACCTCCGGGATCATCTGCACGTCGGAACCGGCCTTCGACAGGATGAGCTGGTTCACCCGCTCCATGTCGGCCTTCGTGAGGTCGACGAGCGGCTTCACCGACGCCTGTTTGTTTTTGCCTTCTTCAAGCGGTATCACGACGCCCAAATGCCCGGACTCCTGTTCATTTTTGTTGAAAGACAATAGAAAGCGGGGCTTGCTGCGGCAAGAGGCGAATTGTCCCGCCTCGTCAATAATGGCTGGAAAAAGACCGGAATGATCGAACTGATCCGCACCAACGACGCCGTGCTGCTTTCCTTCGCGGAAAGCCTGATGAAGGAAGCCGGCATCCATTGCCTGATCGCCGACGAGGCGATGAGCATCCTCGAAGGCTCTCTCGGCATGCTGCCCCGCCGCTTCCTGGTGGAAAGCGACCGGGAGGACGAGGCCCGGGGCATTCTCACGGATGCGGGGCTGGCGGCGGAGTTGCGTCCGTGAACGATGCCGGCCCGACGTTCGCGCAGACGGCTGTCACCGAAACCATCGATGCCTTCCACTACGGCCGGTTCCACGTCGTCCAGCCGAAGGGTATCGGGCACCGCTCCGGCATGGATGCGATGCTGCTCGCCGCCCTCGTCGCCGGTGAAGGGCCGATGCGGGTGGCGGATCTTGGTGCAGGCGCCGGGGCCGCCGGGCTGGCCGTTGCATCACGCATTGAGAAGGCCGAGGTACTGCTCGTGGAGCGTTCTCCCCTGATGGCCGATTTCGCCCGCAAGTCTGTCGCCTTGGCGTCCAACGCTGCCTTCGCCGGCCGTGTTTCCGTTCTGGAGGCGGATGTGTCGCTGTCCGGCAGGGCACGCATTGCTGCCGGCCTTATCGACGACGTGCACGACCACGTCATCATGAATCCGCCCTTCAACGACGGCGCCGACCGCCGGACGCCGGACGCGCTGAAGGCCGAGGCGCATGCGATGGACGATGACCTGTTCGAGCGCTGGATCAAGACGGCAAGCGCCATCATCAAACCAGGAGGCCAGCTTTCGCTGATCGCCCGGCCCGAATCGATCGCCGACATCATTGCCGCCTGCGGCCACCGCTTCGGCGGCATCGAGATCACCCCCATCCATCCCCGCGCGGGCGAAAGCGCCCACCGTATCCTTGTGACCGCCATAAAAGGCTCGCGCGCGCGCCTCGCCTTGCGCATGCCGCTCGTCATGCACGACGGCCCGCACCACGCCTTCACATCCTTCGTGAATGATCTCAACAATGGGCGTGCCAGCTATCCGCGCCTGTCAAAAACCCGAAATTGAGGGCGCGCCATTGTGTTTTCGCCCGTCGTGCATACATCAGCCGGGCAGATAAACAGGAGACAGGATCGCGCAATGGCCGGATTTTTGAAGACGCTGGTGCCGAAGAGATTTCGCAAGGAAGGTGTCGCGATCCCGGTCGTCAGGCTGAGTGGAGCGATCATGGCGACGGGCAGCCAGTTTCGGCCGCCGCTCAATCTCGCCACGGCTGCACCCGCGCTGGAAAGGGCTTTTGCCTACAAGAATGCACCGGCGGTGGCGATCTCCATCAACTCGCCCGGCGGGTCGCCGGTTCAGTCGCGCCTGATCTTCCAGCGTATTCGTGATCTGGCAGCCGAGAACAACAAGCGCGTGCTCGTCTTCGTCGAGGATGTCGCGGCGTCCGGCGGCTATATGATCGCGCTTGCCGGTGACGAGATCTTTGCCGACCCCACCTCGATCGTCGGTTCCATCGGCGTCGTCTCGGGCGGCTTTGGTTTTCCGGAAATGCTGAAGAAGATCGGTGTCGAGCGCCGCGTCTATACGGCCGGCAGCAACAAGGCGATCCTCGATCCGTTCCAGCCCGAGCGCGAGAGCGACATCGAGTATCTGAAGTCCCTCCAGCTCGAAATCCACAAGGTTTTCATCGACATGGTGAAGGAGCGTCGCGGTGCAAAACTCGCCGACGACCCGGACCTGTTTTCCGGCCTGTTCTGGACCGGCGGTCGCGGGAAGACGCTCGGCCTCGTCGACGGGCTCACGGACATGCGCTCGGAGTTGAAGCGGCGCTATGGGCCGAAAACGCGGCTTGAGCTGGTTTCGGCACCCAAGGGCCTGTTCGGCCGCAAGGCGCCGGGCATCGGGGGGCTTTCCGAAGACATGGCAGGCCGTATAGGCTCGGCTGGTGTCGCGGCGGTCGCCGGGCTCGCGGAAGAAAAGGCGCTGTGGGGCCGCTTCGGGCTTTCCGGATAAGGCGCAATAATTTTTGGGGGAGGGGCTATGGCCCAGATCATCTTTCTGCTTCTGGTCGTCGGGCTTGCCTGGTTCGGCTACCGCAAGTTCATCGCGGATGCCGAGCGGCTGAGCAAGATCAACAAGCGTGCCCAGGAAGAGCGCCGCACCGGCGCCACCGGCACGCTCGTCAAGGATCCGGAAACCGGGGAATACCGCGTGCGCCGGGACGACGAGTAGCGTTGCGGCACAGCCGCGTGTCGTCGTGGGACCGGCAAAACGGGCCGGTCGTGCCGGCCCGGTACATTAACCATTCTACGTAAGGTTAATATCGGATTTACGCACATGCAGCCTGGGGTTTTACTTGCCCTCGCGCGCAGGAAGACCGATCTAGCGGTCAGGGTCGCCATGAGGGTGCACCTCTGATGCGCCTGCAATGAACGGAGTAAACCATGGCCTCGCTCGACCTCGATCGGATTCGCACCATCGTCGTGACGGGTGGTGCTGGCTTCGTCGGTTCGCACATCGTCGATGATCTTCTCGCCCATTGCCCGAATGCGCGCATCCGCGTGCTCGATTCCGTCACCTATGCTGCCGACATGTCGCATCTCGATGCGGCCTTCCGCACGGGCCGCGTGACGTTGCAGGAAGGTGACGTCGGCAATCTCGACCTCGTGACCGAGGTTTTGAAGGATGCCGATCTCGTGGTCCATACGGCGGGCGAAAGCCATGTCGAGCGGGCCTTTTCCGTGCCGGAACGCTTCACGCTCGCCAATGCGCTCGGCACCCAGGTTCTGGTCGAGGCGATGGGCCGCCGCCGCGTGCCGCTGATGATCCATATCAGTTCCGCCGAAGTCTACGGCGCCGGCAACGGCCAGCCGATCGGCGAACTTGCGCCGCTTCTGCCCGACAATCCGCACGGCGCCTCGAAGGCCGCCGCGGAAATGCTGATCGCCGGCCTGCGCCGGTCCTTCGATCTCGATATCCGGGTGCTGCGCCCGGTCAACATCGTCGGCACACGCCAGAACGCGGAAAAGCTGCTGCCGCGCTTCATGGAATTTGCGACCGTCGGCCGGCCACTTCCGGTGCATGGCGACGGCGCGCAGAAGCGGGCCTTCGTCACCGCGGCGGATGTCTGTTCGGCGTTGCGCGCCGTCGTTTCCAGCGGCGCGGAAAACGCCACCTACAACGTCGCCGGCGACGAACTGTACGATGTCCTCTCCATCGCCCGCATGGTGCTCGATACGGTTCAGGATTCCGTAGCGGGCGTCAGTTTCACCGGCGGTCGGCCCGGCAATGTCACCCGCTCGCCGCTTGATACGCAGGCGCTGCGCGCACTTGGCTGGCGGGCGTCAGGTTCGCTGCGCCGCGAACTTCCGGTGCTTGCGGCCTGGTACGGTTCACGCGTGCCGGGCGGTCTTCGCCGGCAGATGAGCCAGGTGCCGGACTTGGCACCCCAGCGGGTCCAGGCCGTCACGCAGGTTGCCGGCTCGGGCCTCTTCCGTTCGCTCGAACGGCATTGAGCGCATTGCAGGTCGCCGCCCGAAACCCTTGACCCCTTGGGCGCATCGTGGCACCAGTCCGCCAGCTTTTCCAAAGAATGCTGGACGAAACCGATGACCTCTGCCGCCCTGCCTGACCATATGAACCCGACCCGCTCCTTCCAGGGGCTGATCCTGACGCTGCACGCCTATTGGGCGGACAAGGGCTGTGCGGTGCTTCAGCCCTATGACATGGAAGTGGGTGCCGGCACGTTCCATCCGGCAACGACGCTGCGTGCACTCGGCCCCCGCCCGTGGCGCGCCGCCTATGTGCAGCCGTCGCGCCGCCCGTCCGACGGCCGCTACGGCGAAAACCCGAACCGTCTTCAGCACTACTACCAGTACCAGGTTATCCTGAAGCCGAACCCGTCGAACCTTCAGGAACTCTATCTCGGCTCGCTCGCTGCCATCGGCCTCGATCCGCTGCTGCACGACGTGCGCTTCGTCGAGGACGACTGGGAAAGCCCGACACTCGGCGCCTGGGGCCTCGGCTGGGAATGCTGGTGCGACGGCATGGAAGTCTCGCAGTTCACCTATTTCCAGCAGGTCTGCGGCATCGAATGCTCTCCGGTTGCCGGCGAACTGACCTACGGCCTCGAGCGCCTCGCCATGTATGTGCAGGGTGTCGACAATGTCTACGACCTCAACTTCAACGGCCGCGAGGGCGACGAGAAGATCACCTATGGCGACGTCTTCCTGCAGGCCGAGCAGGAATATTCCCGCCACAACTTCGAATTCGCCGACACGGCGATGCTGCACCGCCATTTCATCGATGCGGAGAAGGAGTGCCAGGCACTGCTCGCCGCCGGTGCGCCGGGCGATGCGGATAACCAGCGCCTGCACAAATGCGTGCTGCCGGCCTATGACCAGTGCATCAAGGCATCGCACATCTTCAATCTGCTCGACGCGCGCGGCGTGATCTCGGTCACGGAACGCCAGAGCTATATCCTGCGCGTGCGCACGCTGGCCAAGGCCTGCGGTGAAGCCTTCCTGCTGACGGATGCCGGTGGCATCAACTGGACCAAGAGCGCGGCCTGATTGGTTGTTCAGCGCCGCCGCGCGAGATCGATGACGGCTTCAGCGAAGGCGTCAGGCTTTTCCTGCGGCAGGTTGTGGCCCGCGCCGGAAACGACGCGCCGCTCATAGGCTGCCGTGAAGTGCCGCCTGTCGTGATCGACGGGCGAGGGCGGGTCGACGCCATCGTCGGCCCCCATCAGCACGATCGTCGGAACGGAAATATCCGGCTGCCGTGCCAGCCGGGCCTCTATGCCCGCCAGTGCCGGATCACCCGGAATACCGCCGAAGCGGTGCCGGTAGGAATGGATCACGATCTCGACGAAATCCGGATTGTCGAAGGCGGCCGCCGAACGGTCGAATGTCGCCGCGTCGAAACCCCATGTCGGTGACCAGAGTTTCCAGATGAAAGTGCAGAGCCCCCGGCGGTTTTCCTGCAAGGCCCTGCGACCGCGCTCCGAATGAAAATAATACTGGTACCAGTACCGCGCCTCTTCCTCCGGCGCGGCCGGCGTGCCCGCCTGCGCGATGTTCTGGATGTTGTATCCCTGGCCGCAGCTGACGAGCCCCTGCACCCGCTCCGGCCAGAGTGCCGAGACGATGCAGGCGGCACGCCCGCCCCAATCGTATCCGCCAAGATAGGCCTTTTCGATGGACAGCGCGTCCAGCAGGGCGAGGAGGTCCGCGCCGAGCGCCGCCTGCTCGCCGGAGCGGGGCGTCTCTGCGGAGAGAAAACGCGTGGCGCCGAAGCCGCGCAGGAACGGCACGATGCAGCGATGGCCGGCGGAGGCAAGCGTTTCGCAGACCGCGTCATAGGCGTGACCATCATAGGGAAAGCCGTGCAGCAGCACGGTGGCAGGCCCATCGGCAGGCCCGGCCTCGATATAGGCGATCTCGAGAGACCCGGCGGCGACAGTTTTCATCCCATGCTCCTCCGTCACGGACAGGCAGACCGCAACGGCGGCACCGCCAATTCAATATGACCGGCGGGATCGTTTCGGCAAGGGTGGCGGGCGGAGAGAGCGGCGCCTCAAGCGATCGTCGTGACCTTCACGCCCAGTTCCCAGACGGGCTTCAGCGTGGGGAAGGTGCCGGTGGGGAGCTGGCCGGCATAGGTCTGGAGCGCCCGGCGTACACCCTTCGGACGGTCGACCGCAGCGCCCATCGTGTAGGCGAGGAACAGGGCGGTGAAACCGAGAACGTTGATGGTGAGGACGAGGGCTTTCATGACGGTCGCTTCGGGGTTCGTGTTGTTGATGAGCGACTATCGGGCAAAGCACGCCGCCGCGCGGTTCCCGCGGTGACAGGGTGAAAGCCCCCTCATCCGGCCCTTTCGGGCCACCTTCTCCCCGAGGGGAGAAGGGAACGGAGGCGCGGGCAGGTTTTCCCCTTCTCCACAGCGGGGAGAAGGTGCCGGCAGGCGGATGAGGGGGCTTTCCTGCGCCGGCGCGAATGCTAAGTTCACAGGCAACACACAGAAGGAGCGGAGAACCCATGATCGGTCTGGGAATCGCGGCGGTGGTCGTCATCTACGCCATCATCATCTACAACGGCCTGGTGCGCGCCCGGCAGGTGAAGGAAGAGGCCTGGTCCGGCATCGACGTGCAGCTGAAGCGCCGCGCCGATCTCATTCCCAACCTCATCGAGACGGTGAAGGGCTACGCGAGCCACGAGAAGGAGACGCTGGAAAAGGTCGTCGAGCTGCGCAACCAGGCGCAGGCCGTGCCAGCAGGCGATGTCGCCGGCCGCGCCCAGGCGGAGGGCCTGCTCAGCCAGGCGCTCGGCCGCATCTTCGCCCTTGCCGAGGCCTATCCGGACCTCAAGGCCAACCAGAACTTTGCCGAGTTGCAGCAGTCGCTGGAAACGCTGGAGGACGAGATCCAGATGTCGCGCCGCTACTACAACGGTGCCGCCCGCGATCTCAACGTCAAGGTCGAAAGCTTCCCGTCGAACCTCGTCGCCAGCCTCTTCAAATTCATCAAGGCGCCCTATTTCGAGATCGAAAACCCGGCCGACCGGGCTGTGCCGACGGTAAAGTTCTAGATTTGGGGTTCCCTATGATGCGGATTGCCGCTCTCCTGACGCTGTGGCTCTGCCTTCTGGTCGGGGGTGCTGCCCGGGCGGAAGAGTATTTCGACCGCTACCATTCCGATATCGCGCTCGCCAAGAACGGCACGCTGACGGTGGCGGAAACGATCCGCGTCTATGCCGAGGGCAACCAGATCCGCCGCGGCATCTACCGCGATTTCCCGCTGACCTTTGTCGATGCCGAAGGGCGGGAGCGCGAGGTCGGCTTCAAGATCTTGAGTGTCGAGCGTGACGGCCGACCGGAACCCTACCGCACGGAAAGCATCCGTCGTGGCATCCGCATCTATTTCGGCTCGGCGGACGTGCTGCTCGATCCCGGCTTCCACCAGTACCGGCTGACCTACGAGACGACCCGGCAGATCCGCTTCTTCGACACGCATGACGAACTGTTCTGGAATGTCACCGGCACCGAATGGGCCTTTCCCATCCATCGCGCGAGTGCAACCGTGACCCTGCCGGAGGGTGTGCGTGCCGAGGAACTGACCGTCTTTACCGGCCCGCTCGGTGCAACGGGCAAGGATGCGCGCGCGGAAAACCGCGGCAATCAGGCAAGCTTTGAGACGACGCGCGAACTGGCGGCCCAGGAGGGCCTGACGATCGGCGTGAAGATGCCGGCCGGCAGCATCAGCCGCCCGACGCCGGAGGAGGAGCGGGCGCTCTTCTTCCAGGACAACCGCAATCTCTTCCTCGCCTTCGGCGGCCTCGTTCTCGTCGTCGGCTATTATCTGTGGGCCTGGCTTTCCGTCGGGCGCGATCCGCCGCGCGGCGTCGTGGTGCCGCGCTGGGATGCGCCGGAGGGCATGTCCCCCGCACTCGTCAACTATATCGACGAGAAGGGGTTTGGCGGGCAGGGCTGGACGGCGATTTCGGCCTCCTTCCTCAACCTTGCGGTCAAGGGGCTGGTCGAGCTTCAGGACCTGAAAAAATCGATCGTCGTCACCCGCACGGACAAGACAGCCGGCGACCTGCCGACGGGCGAAAAGGTGCTGCTCGGCGCACTGGGTGCTGCCGGCACGAGCCTCGCCATCGACAAGTCGAACGGCAAGCGCGTGCAGACACTCGGCGGCGATTTCCGCGATGCGATGGAAAAGGAGCACCGGCGCAAATATTACCTCGCCAACTGGCCGCAGGCGATCGGCGGCATCCTGCTGTCGCTTGCCTGCCTCGCCGGCCTGCTGGTCTTCGGCTCGCTGCCGGAGGAGGGCATCGTGCTCGTCATCCTGCCGGTCTTTGCCTCCGTCTTCGTGTCGATCTTCGCGGTCGCGCTCGGTCAGAATTTCAGGCGGTCGAAGTCGCTCGGCGCGCGCATTTTTGCGGTCGCCATCATCGCCTTCATCAGCTTCGTCTTCCTCACGGTGTTCGGCGGCATCGTGCTCGCGCTCTTTGCCACCGGTGCTGCAACCGGCCAGTTGCCGCTGTTTGCCGCCATCGGCGGCATCGTCGTCACCAATCTCGTGTTCTTTTTCCTGATGGGCGCGCCGACACCGCTCGGCCGCAAGATGATGGACGGCATCGCGGGCCTGCGCCAATACCTGACGCTCGCCGAAAAAGACCGCATGAACATGGCCGGCGCGCCAGAAATGTCGCCCCGCCATTTCGAGACGCTGCTGCCCTATGCCGTGGCGCTCGGCGTGGAAAAACCCTGGTCGGAAACCTTCGACCACTGGCTCCTCGCCGCTGCCGGTGCCGCCACCACCTACCAGCCCGTCTGGTACCACGGCGACAGCCTCTCCTCCGGCAATTTCACCGACCGCATGGGCGGCTTCGCCGGCTCCATGGCGGGCACCATGACCTCCTCATTGCCCGATCCGCCGAAAAATTCTTCGTCCGGGTTTTCTTCGGGCGGTGGCGGCTCCTCCGGCGGTGGAGGCGGCGGTGGCGGTGGTGGCGGATGGTAGAGGCTTTGCCGTCTATCTGACTTTTCGGGCTTGGACGGATGACATTTGCGCCACAGCTTGCTAAGTCCCGGCCAGTCGAAAAATCATCAGTCAGTGACCCCCATGCCCGATCTCCTGCTTGAACTCCGCTCCGAGGAAATTCCCGCCCGCATGCAGCGCAAGGCGGCGGGGGACCTGAAGAAGCTTGTCACCGACGCGCTGGTCGAAGCGGGCCTGACCTATGAGGGCGCGCGCGAATACTGGACGCCGCGGCGCCTGACGCTCGATATTCGTGGCCTCAAAGCCCGCTCGAGCGACGTGCGTGAGGACATCAAGGGACCTGCGACGTCGGCGCCCGAGCCGGCGATCCAGGGTTTTCTGCGCAAGGCAGGCCTGGCCTCGGTCTCAGAAGCCCATGTGCACAGCGATCCGAAGAAGGGTGACTTCTACGTCGCCCATCTCGTGAAGCCCGGCCGTCCCGCCGACGAGATCATTGCGGACGTCATGCCCGGCATCATCCGCAACTTCCCCTGGCCGAAGTCGATGCGCTCCGGTACCGCCTCGGCAAAACCCGGCGCGCTGCGCTGGGTGCGCCCGCTGCAATCGATCGTCTGCACCTTCGGCTCGGAAACGGAAGAAACCCGCGTCGTGCCCTTCGAGGTCGACGGGCTCGTTGCCGGCAATACTACCTACGGCCATCGCTTCCATGCGCCGGAGCCAATCACCGTGCGCCGCTTCGAGGACTATGCCGCCAATCTGGAGAAGGCAAAGGTCGTGCTCGATGCCGAGCGCCGCAAGCAGATCATCGCCACCGACGCCAACACCGTCGCCTTCGCCAACGGCCTCGAACTGGTCGAGGACGAGGGCCTGCTGGAAGAAGTTTCGGGCCTCGTCGAATGGCCGCAGGTGCTGATGGGCACCTTCGAGGAAGAGTTTTTGGCGATCCCGTCGGAAATTATCCGCCTGACGATCAAGACGAACCAGAAGTGTTTTGTCACCCGCAAGCCGGGCGCCGAGACACTCTCCAACCACTTCATCCTCATCGCCAACATCGAGGCGAAGGATGGCGGCAAGGAGATCGTGCACGGCAACGGCAAGGTCGTGCGTGCGCGCCTTTCTGACGCCAAGCATTTCTGGCTGCGCGACCAGGGCGACCTGCCGGACCTCGAGACCCTCAAGGCCTCGGCTGAAAAGTTCGACCTCGACCTGAAAAAGCCGCTCGACCAGCGCATGGCCAAGCTCGATGCGCTGAACGTGACGTTCCACGCCAAGCTCGGCACGCAGGGCGAGCGCGTCGCGCGTATCCGCAGGCTTGCCGCTGAACTCGCGAAGGTCACCGGTGCCGATGCTGCGCTCGTCGACCGCGCCGTCGTGCTCGCAAAGGCGGACCTACGCACGGAAGCCGTCGGCGAATTCCCGGAACTCCAGGGCATCATGGGCCGCAAATACGCGGCGCTGCAGGGCGAGGACGCCGCCGTCGCCGAAGCCATTGAAGACCATTACAAGCCGCAAGGCCCGTCCGATCGTGTTCCCGCCGGAAAGGTCGGCCTCACGGTCGCGCTTGCCGACAAGCTCGACACGCTGATCGGCTTCTGGGCGATCGACGAGAAGCCGACCGGCTCGAAGGACCCCTATGCGTTGCGCCGTGCCGCACTCGGCGTCATCCGCATGCTGCTAGAAAAGAACATCCGTCTGCCGCTCGGCTCCGTCGCAAAGGATCCGGATCTCATTGCCTTCTTCCAGGACCGCCTCAAGGTCTATCTCCGCGACATGGGCGCGCGCCATGACCTGATCGACGCCGTGCTGACGCCGGAGGCCGATGATCTGTTGATGGTCGCCCGCCGTGTCGAGGCGCTGACGGCGTTCATCACCTCCGAAGAGGGCCAGAACCTGCTCGCCGGCACCAAGCGCGCCACGCAGTTGCTGGCGGCGGAAGAGAAGAAGGGTACTGTCGTTGAAGGCGCGGTCTCGGCCGATCTCCTGAAGCTCGATGCGGAAAGGGCGCTTTACGCCGCCGTGGAGACGGCCTCGAAGAATGCGGCTGCCGCCGTCGCAAAGGAAGACTTCCGCTCCGCCATGGAAGCGCTGTCCGCCTTGCGCACGCCAGTCGACCAGTTCTTCAACGACGTGCTCGTCAATGATGAAGACCCGGCCATCCGCGCCAACCGCCTCGCCCTCCTCGCCGCCATCCGTGCGGCGACCGGCACGGTTGCGGATTTCTCGAAGATCGCGGGGTGAGGGACGGGCGCTGATGGCCGGAAAGATCCTCATCAGTGCCTGCCTTGCCGGCCTGCCGGTGCGCTATAACGGCTCGGCGAAGCCGTTGATCCATGATGCTGTCGACCGCTGGAAGGCGGAGGGGCGGCTGGTCACGCTTTGTCCGGAGCTGGCGGGCGGCTTCCAGGTGCCACGGCCGCCGGCGGAAATCGAAAACGGTTTGAACGGGGACGACGTGCTCGACGGACGGGCGCGGGTGCTGGAACTATCCGGTGCGGATGTGTCCGCGGCCTATATCGCCGGTGCGCAGATCGCGCTCGATGTGGCGCGGGAGAACGACTGCCGGCATGCGCTGCTCATTGATGGAAGCCCGTCCTGCGGGTCCGGCTTCGTCTATGATGGCAGCTTTTCCGGTGTGCGGCATGCGGGGCAGGGCGTGACGGCGGCGTTGCTGCGCCGGAACGGCGTCGCCGTCTACTCCGACCGGGAGGTCGAGCAACTCGCACATGATTTTGCAGAGGGCGTCTGACACGCCTGCGCCCCCGCTTGAGGTCAGGGGCGCAAAACGTCCGTTTTCACGGATCCATCAGCCTGGAGGGACTGAGGGGCAGGGTCCCTCCAATATGGGGTCAATTGACCCGAAGCGCAAATTTCGACGGATCAAACTCGCGTGAGGAGGTCATCGTCGCCGTTGCGGCCTCGTGTGCGGCGGTCTCGTCCACCGCGCTCGTCTTGGCGCTGGCATCGACGGTTTGCGTCACCGCGGCATTCTCGTCCAACGTTTTTTCGACTTCTGCCGCCTGTAGCGCTTCAACCGGCGCCTTGCTGACGAAGAGCACCGGCGAACCGCCCATCCAGGCCTCGGTACGGAAGATCTTGCGCTCGCCGTCCGCTTCGCGGATCTCGACCTTCTGCGTGCCGGGCTCGATGGCATCGACATGGTAGGTGCTGAGCGCGCGCTTCGGCTTCAAGGGTGGGCAATCGCTGCAGGTGATCGTCTCTACGCTCGTACCTGCTGATGTGGCGCTGACAACAGGTTCGATCGACCCGGCAAAGGCGGGGGCGGCAAGAAGCACGAAGGCGAAGGCCGGCAACAGGGTACGCATCAAACGGTTCTCCCTAATCATTACAGGGAGAATAGCGCTCGCCGGTTACGGTCCCGTCAGGGGAAATGGTAAAATTTGAGCAACCGGCCGATTTTAACGGCCCACTTCAGGCCTTTTCACGGGCGATGGCGCGCCAGCCGATATCGCGGCGGCAGAATCCGTTGTCCCACTTTACCCGGTCGAGGGCCTGATAGGCCGCCTTTTGGGCGTCCGCGACGGTAGCGGCAACAGCCGTGACATTGAGCACGCGCCCGCCGGTCGCCACCAATGTGCCGTCCTTCAGCGCTGTGCCGGCATGAAACACCTTGGTGCTTGCGTCGTCCGCCGGCAGCGACAGGATCGGCGTATTCTTCTCATAGCTGCCCGGATAGCCCTTGGAGGCCATGACGACGGTCAGTGCCGGCGCGTCGCGCCACTCGGCGGAAACCTTGTCGAGCCGGCCGATCGCCGCCGCGTGCAGGATCGGCAGCAGGTCGCTTTCAAGCCGCATCATCAGCACCTGGCATTCGGGGTCGCCGAATCGCGCATTGTATTCGATGAGTTCAGGGCCTTTGGCGGTGATCATCAGCCCGGCAAAGAGCACGCCCTGAAACGGGTGGCCATCCGCCGCCATGCCGCGGATCGTCGGCTCGATGATCTCCTTCATCGTGCGTTCGACCATGTCGGGCGTCATCACCGGAGCCGGCGAATAGGCACCCATGCCGCCGGTGTTCGGGCCGGTATCGCCGTCGCCGACGCGCTTATGGTCCTGGGCCGAGGCAAGCGGCAGAGCGTTTACGCCATCGCAGAGGCAGAAGAAGCTCGCCTCCTCGCCATCGAGGAAGGCTTCCACCACGACTTCCGCGCCCGCAGCGCCGAACGCGCCGTCGAAACAGTCGTCAACGGCGGCCAGCGCCTCGTCGAGCGTCATGGCGACGGTCACGCCCTTGCCGGCGGCAAGCCCATCGGCCTTGATGACGATTGGCGCGCCCTGTTCGTTGACATAGGCTTTTGCCGAGGCGGCGTCGGTAAAGCGCTGGTAGGCGCCGGTCGGGATGTCGTATTTGGCGCAGAGGTCCTTGGTGAAACCCTTGGAGCCCTCGAGCTGGGCGGCCGCCGCGGATGGGCCGAAAACATCGATGCCATCGGCGCGCAGCACATCGGCAATGCCCGCGACGAGCGGGGCTTCCGGCCCGACCACGACGAAGCTCACGCCATTGTCCTTGCAGAAGGCCGAGACCGCGGCATGGTCGTCGATATCAAGCGAAACGAGCGTCGCGCATTCGGCGATGCCGGGATTGCCAGGCGCCGCATAGAGCGTGGTGAGGAGGGGCGATTGCGCCAGCTTCCAGGCAAGGGCGTGCTCGCGTCCGCCCGCTCCGATCAAAAGAACCTTCATACCCGCACCCTCGATCCGTCCTTGATTGCAGGCGGGTTAAGCGGGCGGGGCCTAAAGGTCAAGGGCTGGAAGGCGCCATGGCTGTCTCTAGCGGGTGATTGGCTATGAAGAGTAATGTGTGATCCCCCTCATCCGCCTGCCGGCACCTTCTCCCCGCCGGGGAGAAGGGGAGATCGCAAACGTTTCCTACTCCCTTCTCCCCAGCGGGGAGAAGGTGGCCCGAAGGGTCGGATGAGGGGGCTGGGTTTGCAGGTGTCGTCGGGACGTCACAGCGTCGCCGCGCCCTTTTCCTCGACGCCGCGGCCGAGATTTTCCAGTTCGGTGTCGATCAGGTGCATGTCCTCGAACCAGCCGTCATCCGCGACCATGGCGCTTTCAGTTGCGGCGCGCTGGAGGGCGCGGGCTTCGGTGCGCAGCCTTTCGAGTTTTTCGATCTTTTCCTTCCGGGAGAGGCCGGTATCGGTGCGGATCGCGTTCAGCTTCAGCTCCATCGTGCTGATGGTCATGGGAAAACTCCTTGTTTCATCTCTTAAAAAACGCAGACTGGAGCGAATCGTTCCGGCTTCGTGGTCTGAACGATGGTTAGCGAAACGGTAATGAAACACGGCTAATGTTCACCAAATCGAAGGTTTCGGCGGCCCGCGGCGGGTCTGCCGGTGAAGCGAGGATTTTAGTTTTGCGTATCCGTGTTTCGACCGCAATGACTGCGGCCGCCCTGTTGTTTGCGCCTGCAAGCGCCTTTGCCGGCGATTATTTCTGGTCCGGTGACTGGTATCTGAAGGTCGGCGCTGCCGGCTTTGCCGCCCCGGATTACGAAGGCGCCAAGAAGTACCTGTTCCAGGTCACCCCGATGATCTCGCTCGGCAAGGCCGGCAGCACGGTGCGTTTCTCCTCGCGCAACGACAACCCGTCCTTCGCGCTCATCGACAATGGCGGTTTTCGCGCCGGTGCGACCGGCAAGCTGGTCATGTCGCGCGATGACGGCGATTCCGACGATCTCAAGGGCCTGACCCCGGTAAAATTCGGCGGCGAACTCGGTGCGTTCGCCGAAGCCTATCCGACCGACTGGCTGCGCGTGCGCGGCGAAGTGCGCCACGGCATCCGCAGCCATGACGGCATCGTTGCGGACATTTCGGCGGATGCTTTTGTCGACGTGCGGCCGGATGTGCGCCTCTCGGCGGGTCCGCGTGTCACCATCGCTTCGAACGACTACATGGACACCTATTACGGCGTGAAGCCGAGCCAGGTCGCGGAATCCGGCCTTGACGCCTTCGATCCGGATGGCGGTATCCATTCGGTCGGTGCCGGTGCCGCCATTACCTGGCAGGTCAACGAGAAGATCGAAACCAGCGCCTTTGCCGAATACAAGCGCCTTGTCGGTGACGCGGCGAAGTCGAGCCTCGTCAAGGAGCGCGGCGACAAGAACCAGTTCCTGATCGGCCTCTCCGCCACCTACCGCTTCGATTTCACGTTGCCGTAACCGGCTGCGGCTTCGTGCCGGCTTGACCGGGGCGAGGCCGCTTGCGATCTAGGGGGATGATCACCTCTCCGTCCGATTCCGGCCGCGTCGCCGATGCGCCGTCCAACAACTGGGTCTACCGCGCGCTGCCGCGCGCCGCCTGGCCCTATGCACAGCTTGCGCGCTGGGACCGGCCGATCGGCTGGCAGCTTCTGCTCCTGCCCTGCCTCTGGTCGACGGCGTTGGCGGCCAACCTTTCGGCGGCGGTCGGCACGTTCGATCTGACGCGTTTCGTCACGCATCTCGTTCTATTCTTCATCGGTGCCATCGCCATGCGCGGCGCCGGTTGCACCTATAACGATCTCGTCGACCACGATATCGACCAGGCGGTCGCCCGCACCCGCTCGCGCCCGCTGCCGTCCGGCCGCGTCACGCGCCGGCAGGCGAAGATCTTCATGGCGCTGCAGGCGCTTGTCGGCCTTGTCGTGCTGCTGCAGTTCAATCTTTTCGCCATCGTGCTCGGCGTCGCGTCGCTGGCGATCGTCGCGATCTATCCCTTTGCCAAGCGCTTTACCGACTGGCCGCAATTCTTCCTCGGCATGGCCTTTTCCTGGGGCGCGCTGATGGGCTGGGCGGCGGAGTTTTCGGAGATTTCGAGCGCCTCTGTCGCGCTCTACATAGCCGCCATCGCCTGGACGATCGGCTATGACACGATCTATGCCCATCAGGACAAGGAAGACGACGCGCTGATCGGCGTGCGCTCCACAGCGCGGCTGTTCGGCGAGAATACGGCGCAGTGGCTTATGGGGCTCTATGGCCTGACGGTGGCGCTGATCGCGCTGTCGTTCTGGCTCACCGGTGTCGGTCTTGTCGCCTGGCTCGGCCTTGTCGTCGCAGGCGTCATGCTCGCCTGGCAGATCGCCACGCTCGACATCGATGACCCCGAACAGTGCTTGGCACTGTTCAAGTTCAACGGTGTCGTCGGGCTGATCCTGTTCCTGGGCCTCGTTGCCGCGCTACCCTTCGCTTAGAGCAATTCCGGCAAAACTGCGCAGCGGTTTTACGTTCCCAACTGCGCAAGACCATAAACTCAGGCGGTCTTCAGCGCACTTTCGGAAGTGGCTTCGGTCCCGACGCGGCGGGCGCCGCCATATTCCGTCGTACGGTCGAAGCCGACGCCGGATGCGCCGGAATGGCGGCTGGTGGCGACGACCTGGAACGCGTTGAGCGCGCCACGGTGGAAGGACAGCGCGCAAAGCGAGAGGTAGAGCAGCCAGATGCGCGTCTGCGGCATGCCGACGAGGGCAGCACCCTCTTCCCTGCGCTCATAGAGGCGGCGGACCCAGTGTTCGGTCGTGTAGCCGAAATGCTCGCGCACGGCCTCGACTTCATGAACCTCGAAGCCTGCCCGTTCCAGGGCGCCGGTGGTCATGCCGACATGGTCAAGCTCGCCGCCGGGGAAAATGTACTTCACGATGAACTGCATGTAGGGCGTGAGCTTCGGGAAATCCTCCGGCCGCTCGGTATTCCGCCGGAAGCTTGCCTGGCCGAAATAGACGCCGCGCGGGCGCATATGCTTGCGCAGGTATCGGTAGAAGTCGTGGTGGTTGGCGATGCCGACGTGCTCGATCATCTCCACCTGCGCGATCTTGTCGAAGATCTTGTCGTCGGAAATGCTGCGGCAATCACGCAGCTCGATCTTGACCTTGTCGCCCAGGCCCATTCTGTCGATCTTGGCGTTCACGAAGTCGAACTGCTCCTGCGACAGCGTCGTGCCATAGGCATCGACACCATAATGCTGGGCCGCGTAGCACAGAAGCCCACCCCAGCCGCAGCCGGGATCGAACAGCCGGTCGCCCGGTGCAAGACGCAGCTTGCGGCAGATGAGATCCAGCTTGTTGATCTGCGCCTCGTCGAGCGACGTGTCGGGCGTCGGGAAGTAGGCCGAAGAATACACCATCTCCTTGTCGAGGAAGAGGCTGTAGAAGTCGTTGGAGAGATCGTAGTGGAAGCCGATCATCTCCTTGTCGTCGCGCCCGCTGGTCGGGGTGATGCCCGCCTTCTTGGTGAAGCGCTTGACGAAGGATGAGGCCGAATAGCTCTTGAGCAGGATGGGCAGGGCCATCTTCAGGAGGCGTGCCTTGTTGATCTTCTTGGGCAGGCGGAGGAACTGGAGGTGGTCCACGCCGCGCATCGCATCGACCGGGTTGGCGCCGACGATGTCGAGATCGCCCGTGGCGTAGAGTTCGGCGACGCTGATCAGCGACGGTTCGCGCAACAGCCGGCGAAGCACGTTCGCGGAAGCGACAACGAAACGGATTTCGTCCTGGGCCTTCTTGCCGAGCGGGATGACCGTGCCATCCCAGAGCTCAAGGCAGATATTGACGTTGAGATGCTTGGCCAGCTCTCCGATAACTGCTTTGGTTGCTTCCAGCTCACGCTGCGTACCGAGTTCCCGAGACATACAAGACTTTCCGACGTTTCAAACCGGAGTGCAATTGCGCTGTTTCACTGCCGGATGTCAACCGCTGCGGGCAGGCGTCGGGCAAAAGGCGACCGCATTGGCCGACGCGCGGCCTAGCGGTAGCGGGGCGAGCGCGCGCCCACATGCGGTCGCTCTTCCAAGCGGCGCAAAGTCGCCGGATGCATCGCGATCTCGAAACCCCGGCGCGGTGGGCGGCCGCGCTCGATGAGCGCTGCGTCGGCCTTGCGGATCTGGACGAGGAGGGTGGTGAAGAGCTTTGCCATGATGATCGGTCCCTTGCGTTCGCGCGGGCTTCGCCGCTGTGTTGAACGCTGTTTCCCACGCCGGGCGCGTGAAAAGTGTTCCAGAGGGAACAGGGCACGAAAAAGCCGGCCGCAGGGAACGGCCGGCTCTTCTGGAGGTCATGTCTTCGTCGGGCATCAACGCCGGGCGATGATTTCCCGGCCGTCGATCTTCATCTGGACGCCAAGCTTGCCCGTCGTGCGGCGCACGAGGAAGCGCGGGCGGCGATCCGCGAAATAGGAGTGGCGGCGGCGCGGCTTGGCGGGGCGGCTGCCGACGGTCAGGTTGTCGTCGAGCGGCCGGGCGATGCCATCGGCCTCGACCATCAGCATCGGAATGCGATAGGCGTCCGCCCAGCTGCGCCAGTCGGCGGCGATATCGCAGAGATCATGCGCCACGAGCAGCGGAATGCAGAGGTCCGGGTCGGGGTGATGCAATTCGAGGGTAACGGTCACGTCGCCGTTGCCGTGGTCGATGGCGCGGGCGGCAACACCCTTGAAGGCGCGGGCCGGCAGTGCAATCGAAAGCGGCAGGCCGCTTGACGGAAGGACCTTGCGCAGGACGGCACCGCGCTCGTCGAGCGTGATGGTGGCATCGGTTCCTTCGCCACGCAGCTCGAATGTCACCTGCTGCGGGAAGCGCTTGGGATCGAGCCGGAGCGTGTTGCCGGCCCATGCCGGCTTGGAAACGGTATTCAGCATGTCTTTCGCCCTTGTTTTCCTTGAGAGCCGTATCCGGTCTTCTCATTGGGACTTTGCGTCCTCTGAGGGGGAGAATAGGCGGGCCCCCTTCCTCGCCGCTTAAAAATTGCGGTTAAGAAAACTTTGCGCTTCCCGATGGTTAGCAAAACCGCACGGCACAGGGTTTAGGGAAGGTGAACGCCGCGGCCCGCAAGTGTCCCACGCTCCCAACAGGCCGGGACAAGCCTCGCGCGCGAAAATAGCCTTCGATTGGCTTGCCGTTGCCACGAAGGAAGAGTTGCCGATGCTGTCCACCTATACGAGCTACAACCTCATCGCGCGCGACATGTTGACGTCGCTGGACCGCACGGCGAGCGAGACGACGACGGCGCGTGAGGCGGCGTATTACAAGGAGAACATCGGCAAGGTGTCGACCGTCGATGAGTTCCTCGACGACTACCGGCTCTATTCCTACGCCATGAAAGCCCACGGCCTGGAAGAGATGACCTATGCCAAGGCCTTCATGCGCAAGGTGCTGGATAGCGACATCTCGGATGCCAACAGCTTCGTGAACATGCTGACCGATACGCGCTACCGCGACTTTGCCACCGCCTTCAGCTTCACCGGCGCCACCGCCGTGGCGCAGACCGAGGTGCAGCTCGATGAGATCATTGGCCTCTATTCCGCGACGGCCGCCAATGCCGGCGATGTGATCAAGGAAGAAACCCGCTACTACAACATCGTCATCGACACGGTGACGAGCGTCGACAAACTGCTCAACAACGAGCGCCTGCGCAACTACGTGTTCACCTCCTTCGGCATCGACCCGGCGAACTATTCGCGCGCGGCGATCAAGGGCGTGCTGTCGAGCGATCGCAACGACCCGGCGAGCTATTTCAACACGGAGTTCGAGGCAAAGGCGACGGCGGCCGCCGCGGCGCGGCAGGCGGCGAGTGACGAGCTGGCAGGGCTGGAATCGAACCCCGCCAACCAGCCGCGCATCACCCAGCTCAAGGCGGAGATCAACCGTCAGATCGCCATCATCAGCAATGTCGATAAATACCGTGCGCTGGCGGATGCGTTCAACTTCAACACGGACGGCACGGCGACGGCCGGCACCGTGCAGGACGCCGACCAGAAGAAGGGCACGAACGAACTCTACACGCTCTCCAATCCGCGCATAACGACCGCGGCGGCGCTGATGAACCAGGAGTACTTCGAAAGCCGGATCGGCAGCATCACCACGGCAAACGAACTCATCGCCGATCCGCGCATAGTCGCCTACCTCAAGGTCGCCTTCGATCTCGACAAGGTGTCCGTCGGCAGCCTGACGCTGCGCAATATCATCACCAGCGACGCTGACCCGAACAATGCGACGAGCTACATCAACATGTTCGGCGGTGCCGACAAGGAACAGTACGTTGCGCTGCGCGCCGCCTTCAATTTCCAGGAAGACGGAACGCTGGCGGCCGGCGACACGCCGCAGACCGCGGCCCAGACCGCGACGACCGCGCGCGGCTACATGGTCCGCTACAACGACAAGGATGACGAGGCGGACGAAACCGCCATCAAGCGCTTCAAGGGCCAGATCGGCGCTGTGAAGACCGTGAAGGACTTCATCGGCGAAGCGACGATCTACGACTTCGCGTTGAAAGCCTTCGGCATCGATCCGACGAAGGTCTCGGCGCTGACAATCAAGAATGTGCTGAAAAGCGACCTCAACGACCCGAAGAGCTATGTGTACCAGCTCGACGACGAGCGTTACGTGGAGCTCGCCAAGGCGTTCAATTTCGGGTCGGACGGTAATATTACCCAGCCGAAACTGGCGCAGTCCGAATCCGAAATCCTCGTCATGTCGCGCGGCTATGTGGTGGAGAAATCCCGTTTCGGAACGGAGGATGACCGCAAACTGGCAGAGGAAGAGGCGAAATATTACTCCGTCCAGATGCAGAAGATCGATTCCGTCAAGGAATTCCTGTCCGATGCGCGCCTCGTCGCCTTCGTTCTGGAAGCCAACAGCATCGATCCGGCCAGCGTCGATGCCGAGTTCATGGCGAAGATTTTCACCTCCGATCTAGACGATCCGAAGAGCTTCGTGAACCAGCAGGCCGACCGCTCCTATCGCAAGATCGTCGCCTCGTTCAACTTCAACGCGGAAGGGCTTGTCGAGCGGCCGGACGATGCGCAGATCCAGTCGCGCCGCGGCATCTACGAGACGCTCGACAGTTACGTCCGCCAGATGCTGGAGGAGGAGGCCGGCAACGACAATGCCGGCGTGCGCCTGGCACTTTACTTCGAGCGCAAGGCGGACACGATCTCGAGCGCCTACGATCTTCTCGCCGACGATGCGCTCTTCGAGGTGTTCAAGGTGCTCTTTCAGTTGCCGGACGAAATCGGCGGCGCGGATATCGATGCCCAGGCCGACATGATCAACCGCTATCTCGAGCTGAAAGACCTGCAGGACCCGGAGAAGGTCGCCAAGATGATCGTGAAGTTCTCCGTGCTCTACGACCTCGACAACCAGAGCACACCCGATGCCGCCCTATCGGTGCTGACCGGCTCCGGCAATGCCGGCATCAGCGCCGACCTGATGATGTCGCTGGCGCAGCTGCGCACCGGCGGCAGCTGAACGGTCAGGCGTTGACGACCTTGCCGGGGTTCATGATGCCGGCGGGGTCGAAGGATCGCTTCACCCTTCGCATCAGGTCCATCTCGATCGGCGCGCGGACCTCCGCCAGTTCGTCGCGCTTCAACTGGCCGATGCCATGCTCGGCGGAAATCGAGCCGTTGTAGTTCAGCACGATGCCGTGCACGAGGTGGTTGATCTCGCGCCAGCGGTCAAGGAAAGCCTGTTTGTCAGCGCCGACGGGCTGCGAGATGTTGTAGTGGATATTGCCGTCGCCCATATGGCCGAACGAGCATATGCGCGCGCGCGGAATAGCGGCCATCACCGCGGCGTCCGCCTCCGCCATGAACGCCGGAATAGCCGAGACCGGCACGGAGACGTCGTGCTTGATCGAGCCGCCCTCCGGCTTCTGTGCCGGCGACATGCTTTCGCGCATGTGCCAGAGCGCCCGGCGCTGCTCTTCGCTGGAGGCGATCACCGCATTTTCGACAAGCCCCGCCTCGATGCCTTCGGACAGCAGCGCTTCCATCATGCGCGTCGCAGTCTCTGCGTCGTCGGAGGTGGAGATGTCGATGAGCACGTACCAGTCGTGCCGGGTGGCGAGCGGATCGCGCACGCCCGGAATGTGGCGCGTGGTGAAATCGACGCCAAGGCGCGGCATCAGTTCAAAGCCGGTGAGGGCAGGGCCGCAACGGCTGGAGGCGCGCTCGAAGAGGGTGAGGGCATCCGCAACCGATTTCAAACCGGCGAAGGCGACCTCGTGGCCGAGCGGCCGCGGGAAAAGCTTGAGCACAGCCCCGGTAATGATGCCGAGTGTGCCTTCCGCGCCGATGAAGAGATCGCGCAGGTCATAACCCGTATTGTCTTTCTTGAGGCGGCGCAGCCCGTTCCACACCTCGCCGGTCGGCAGCACGACTTCGAGGCCGAGGCAGAGTTGGCGCATATTGCCATAGGCGAGCACGGCGGTGCCCCCGGCATTGGTGGAAAGGTTGCCGCCGATCTGGCAGGAGCCTTCCGAGCCGAGCGACAGCGGAAACAGCCGGTCGACCGCTTCGGCCGCCTTCTGGATGTCCGCCAGCACCGCGCCGCCATCGGCGACGATAACATTGCCCACCGGATCGACATCGCGGATGCGGTTGATGCGGGAGAGCGACAGCACGACATCGGCTGCGCCCTCGCGTGGTGCGGCTCCGCCGACATGGCCGGTATTGCCACCCTGCGGCACGATGGCCGTGCGGGTCTCGGTGGCGAGCGCCAGGATGGCCGAAACCTCTTCAACGGAACCGGGCCGCAGCACCAGCGGCGACGTACCATGATAGAGCCCGCGGCTCTCGATGAGATAGGGGGCGATGTCCCGGTCTTCGGTGAGCGCATAGGTCTCGCCGGTAATGGCGGCGAAACGGGTGATCAGGTCGGGAGAAAGCGTTGCCTGGGCCATCACGTCTTCCTTTTAGCCGCGCGGGGCGGCCGCGCGCTGCAAACGGTCGTTGATCGCCTCGCCGAGGCCATCCGAAGGGATCGGCGAAAACGCAATCGAGCCTGCGCCCGTCGCATCCGCCTGTTTCATATAGCCGAACAGATTGGCGGCGGCTTCCGCCAGATCACCGCTGGGGCTCAAGTCCAGCACGAGCGCCGCATCGGCCTCGCCGGGAAGCGTCCTGCCGCCGAAGCGGATCAGCACCTCGCCCGGCCGCACGTCACGCGCATCGAGCCGCACGGGCGCGTCGGGCGCATAATGCGAGGCGAGCATGCCCGGCGCCTCGATCGTGGCGCCCGCCGTGTCGTTGCGCAGCACCGGGCGGCCGGTGACGCGCTCAACCTCGGCCGCATCCAGCCCGCCGGGGCGCAGCAGCCGGATCGTTTCGCCCTCGACCTTGAGGATGGTGGATTCAAGCCCAACCACAGCCGGCCCGGCATCGAGCACCAGCTCCAGCCGCGCGCCAAAATCCTCGGCGACATGCCGGGCGGTCGTCGGGCTGATACGGCCGGAGGTATTGGCGCTGGGGGCCGCCAGCGGCCGGCCGAAGGCGGCAAGCAGCCGGCTGGAAAAACCCGTCGGCACGCGGATGCCGACCGTGTCCAGCCCCGCGCGCGCCAGCGGGTGGATGGCGCTCTCCGGCCGGATCGGCAGAATGAGGGTCAGCGGGCCGGGCCAGAAGGCCTCTGCAATCTGGCGCGACAGCGGATCGAAGACGGCATGCTGCTCCGCCATGGCGAGATCGGCCATGTGGCAGATCAACGGATTGAAGCGCGGCCGGCCCTTCATCTCATAGATGCGGGTGATCGCCAGCGGATTGGTGGCATCGGCTGCAAGGCCGTAGACCGTTTCCGTAGGGATCGCGACCGGCACGCCGCGGCTCAGCACCTCCGAGGCCCGCGCCAGCGCCACCTCCGGTTCCGTCCGCGTATCCACGATGTAAGCCATGTCGCCCTTCCGTCGTTTCCGGCCTCCTTTACAGGGCTTTGGCGGCAAATGCCAAGGGCACAGACGGATTGCTTAAAATTCGAATGATCGGGTTAGAGGGGTCGAAAGAGCGGCCTGCTATGGGTGAGGTGAACAGTCCCGCACGCAGGTCCCCGCACCAGATGACTCACAAGAAATCCTCGACGACCGACATCGCCCTGCGCGTCGCAACGGCCATGAAGCAGATGGGCATCGATGGCCTGCCGCGCAACTACGAACTGGTCTATGAGGCCTATGCCGGCGCCAATCCGGATCTGGTGCGCGATTTCGTGGCGCTCGGCAAGTACAAGACCCAGGCCATGCTCGATGAACTCGGCCGGAAGTACCTGCCCCACCAGCACGAGGCGGGCGTGCTGCAACGCTCGGCCGGTGCGATCAGCGGCGAGATGAGCAATTTCATGGACCTGCTCAGCCAGGAGCGGACGTCGCTTTCCGACTACGGCCGGCTGATCGGCGAGGCCTCGCAGGTCATTCAAAAAGCGGGCGGGGTGGACATACTCGGCGGCTCGCTCGAGGCCCTGCAGCGCGCGACGGAACAGCGCGTCAGCCACACGGCGGAAATGGCGGCAAAGGTTGCCGCGCAATCGGCCGTCATGGAGGGCATCCAGAAGGAGATGGCGGATTTCGAGGCGATGAAATTCATCGACCCGCCGACGAAACTCGGCAACCGCCGCGCCTTCAACAAGGCGCTCGCCCGAGTCTATGCCAATCCGGACCTGCCGATGCTCTGCGGCGTCGTCGTCGCCGAGGTCGATGCCGACCGCCGTTTCTCGCCGGCCCAGATCGAGGCCCTTTCGGACCATCTCGTCACCTTCTACGGCGGCCTTATCCGCCAGGCGTTCCCGGCCAACGATCTCGCCGTGCGCTTCGACGGCCTGCGCTTCGGCTTCCTGTTCCAGACGTCGGACGAGGGCGAGGTGACACGGCTCGTCGATCTGTTGCGCGCAGCGTTCCAGACGGTGGCGCTCCGCGACCCCCGCACCGGCCGCAATCTCGGCCATCTGACCTTGTCAGCCGGTGTGTGCATGTCGGACCGCGCCGACAGCGCGCTCGACCTCGCATCGGCCTGCGACCGGGCGCTTCTGAAGGCGAAGGGCGCCGGGGGCGATCTCGTCGTCGTCTACGGTCGCGGTGACGAAGTGCCGGCCGGCAAGGAATGGATGCTGTACCGGGCGTCCTAGAGCAATTCCAGCAAAGGTGCGCAGCGGCTTTGCATGCCGCGAAATGCTCTAAAGTGCGCGGATGATCTTGCGTAGCGCCTCGTTGCGGGCACCGAGCATCAGCACGTTCTTCATGGCAAGCTTCGGGTCGTCTGTGCGGAAGATCACGCCGTTGCCGCGCACCTTGCGGTCGATGGTGAGGCGGCCTTCCTCTTCCGTCGGGGTGATCGCGATGGCGAAATACATGCGGCCAGGCTTCTTCGAAATGCCGGCGAAGAACTGTTCCCCGTCGCCGATCTCGGCACGGAAATTGGTCATGTAAAAGGCCCATTGCACGTTCGGGAATTCCGCAAAGCGGGAATTGGCCACCGTGATGTGGCAGTAGCCGAGATGCGGCGTCTCGGCCAGCGTGCGGTGGAAGATCAGCTTGGGAAACTGGATCGTCTCGTGAAAGCCGTTGATACGGTCATGGGTGACGCTGCCCGCCCGCTCCAGCTTGCGGCCGGTGCGCTCGGCCACTTCCTGATAGGAGAGGTAGCGCTTCTCGCTCGGGCTCCAGCTGATGTCGCGGTCGATGCGGCCGGTCCGGAGGAACTGGGTGTGTACGGCTGCTTTCGGCGGGTTCGCACGCTTGTAGGCAACGGCGTCGTAATATCGAAATTTCGTCTGCTGCACGTGGCGGCACTCCATCCTCGCGCCCTGATCGCTGACGAGTTTAGGAAAACGTCGTTAAGCAATCCTTTCTGTTGCACTCCCAATTCCTGTCCTGACAGTATTTTAGTCGCAATATGACAAGCGCGTGATGCTTGATCACAGCGCAGCCCCTGTCGGGGCAATGCGCCGAAAAATTGGGCATATCGCTTTGGTATGACTGGAAAAAGTCAACCGGTCACACCCCAAGCCATCTGGAAAGAGCTGTCGTCAAATCAGGAGACCGTGTCGTTTTTCGACATGTTATGTGATGATTCTTGCGGTTAGATAAGGAAACTCAAGGTGCCACTCTCAAGCGAGGGTGGAGAATTGGGAAGCCGGTTTAAATCCGGCGCTGCCCCCGCAACGGTGTTGGAGCAAGGTGCAGCAGTAGCCACTGGACGGGAGGTCTGGGAAGGCGCTGCACCGGTTCGGAAAGCATGACCCCGAAAAGTTTTCGACTTTTTGGACACGGTCATGACCCGACAAGAACACTCCTCAGCCCGGAAACCAGCCTTGCAGAAACGATCGTGACTGGCTGCGGCGGGCGGCCGGGAAGCGTGCATTCCGTGCGGCTTGCCGCGTGGATGCCGTCTCCTTCCGTGCGCCTCATCCAAAAGCAAAACCTGGATATTCTGAGGATCCGGCATGGACATTCGCAGCGACGTGCTCCGCAAGCTCAAGAACCGGCGCGACGGCTACAGCCTCGAGCAGGCCTTCTATATCGACCAAGACCACTACAAGCTCGACCTGGAGACGATCTGGTATCGCGACTGGCTGTTCATCGGCCATGACTGCGAGATCCCCAAGGCCGGCAACTATTTCACCGTGCAGGTCGGCGATTATCCCGTCGTCATCACCCGCGATCGCTCGGGCACGGTGCGCGCGCTGCACAATTCCTGCCGCCACCGCGGCTCGCGCGTCTGCACGCAGAACAAGGGTTCGTCGGCCAAGCTCGTCTGTCCCTACCACCAGTGGACCTACGAACTGGACGGTTCGCTGCTCTTCGCCCGCCACATGGCGGAGGATTTCGACAGGACGCAGCACAGCCTGAAGCGCATGCATTGCGAGACCGTCGGCGGTTACATCTTCATCTGCCTTGCCGATGAGGCCCCGGATTTTGCGCCGTTCCGTGCCATGGTCGAGCCCTATCTCGCCCGTCACCGTCTCGGTGAGACGAAGGTCGCCTTCGAAAGCACGATCATCGAGAAAGGCAACTGGAAGCTCGTCTGGGAAAACAACCGCGAGTGCTACCACTGTGCCGCCAACCATCCGGAACTCTGCCGCACCTATCCGGAAGCGCCGAGCGCCACCGGCGTGCAGGGCGCCAAGGACGACCCGGTCATCGCTGAGCATTGGGCGAAGTGCGAGACCGCCGGCCTGCCGAGCGAGTTCCGCATGTCACTGAGCGGCCAGTTCCGCGCCGCCCGCATGCCGCTGATCCAGGACGCCGAGAGCTACACCCTGTCGGGTGCGCGCGCCGTCGCACGCCCGCTCTCCAGCGACGTGCAGGAAAGCCATATCGGCACGCTGCTGCTCTTCCACTACCCGACGACATGGAACCACGTGCTCGCCGACCACGCCATCACCTTCCGCGTGCTGCCGCTCGGCCCGGAACTGACGCAGGTCACCACCAAATGGCTGGTCAACAAGGATGCCGTGGAAGGTATCGATTACCGTCTCGACGAACTCACCCATGTCTGGACCGAAACCAACGACCAGGACCGCCGGATCGTCGAGGAAAACGCCTTCGGCATCCGCTCGCCGGCCTACCAGCCCGGACCTTATTCGCCGGAAGATGAAGGTGGCGTCATGCAGTTCGTTGAATGGTACGCCAATTTCATGATCGAACGGCTCGACGGCGCCAAGCAGCCGCTGTCACGGGTGGCGTGAGATGACGATCGCCAGCCAATTCCGCCATTTCGACGAACTCAATCCCTGGCACGATCGCCACAACCTCTTGGAATGTGTAGCCGCGACCGTCGAGACGACGGATGTGATGACCTTCACCTTCCGCTCGGATCGCGACAACTGGTTCCGCTATCTGCCGGGCCAGTTCGTCACGCTGGAACTGCCGGTCTCCGAAGACGAGCCGGTGATGCGCACCTACACGCTGTCCTCGACGCCCTCGCGCCCCTTCTCCGTCGCCGTGACGGTGAAGGCGCAGAAGAACTCGATCGGCACGCGCTGGATGTTCGACCATCTGAAGCCGGGCATGAGGCTGAAGGCCTTTGGACCGCTCGGCGACTTTTCCTTCGTGCGCTATCCCGCCGAAAAGTACCTCTTCATCTCGGCCGGCTCCGGCGTCACGCCGATGATGTCGATGACGCGCTGGATGTCGGATTGCGCACCGCAGTCGGACGTCGCCTTCGTCACCTGTGCGCGCAGGCCGGACGACCTGCTGTTCAAGGCGGAACTCGAATGTCTGGCGGCCCACATGCCGAACCTGGCGCTGGGCTTCGTCGTCGAAGGCCACAATCCGCGCGACGGCTGGCATGGTCTGCGCGGCCGGATCGACGCGGCGCGCCTGTCGCTGCTCGCACCCGACTTCCGCGACCGCACCGTGTTCTGCTGCGGCCCGGAACCGTTTATGCGCGGCGTCAGGGACATGCTGAAGGTCTGCGGCTTCAACATGGACCGCTACCACGAGGAGAGCTTCCAGCCGGCAGCAGCACCGGCACCGGAGGAGATCGCCATCCGTGCCGGCGCCGGCGAGATCGAAGTCGATGCCAATGCGGTTGCCACCATCTCCTTCACCATGGCCGGCAAGGAAGGCAAATGCCCGCCCGGCCAGACGATCCTGCAGACGGCACGCGCCGCCGGCGTGCGCATCGGCGCGGCCTGCGAGGGCGGCCTGTGCGGCACCTGCCGTGTCCTGAAGATTTCCGGCGACGTGGACATGCGCCACAATGGCGGCATTCTCGACGACGAGATCGAGGAGGGCTATATCCTCGCCTGCTGCTCGCGGCCGATCGGCGACGTGTCGATCGAGGCGTGACGCAAGGTATTCGACCTATCCATTGCCGGCGGGGGCGGCGGAAAAGATTTTTTGGTAAGGGCCCCCCGCCCGGCGGGCGGGGGAAAACACCC
>NZ_JBQVPI010000005.1:244696-386549 GCF_052438155.1 Shinella sp.
CCCCCCCCTATTGTTTGTAGTCCGCCGGCCCCCCCGGCGATCGCGTCGTCGAAAACCGCGCAGACCAGTTTTCCGCCGAAAACACAGGCACCATCGATATTCGTGCGGTTGTGAACCGTCACCGGATTGGATTTCGACGGCGTGTGTCCGTGTACCAGGTGCTTGCCCCAATAGTCTTCTGGCTCATCGGATCGAAACCGTAGCCACAGCAGGTCGCGCCTGCCTTGCTGATCCAGCGGGAAGGCGGGGGATACGCCGGCGTGGACGAACAGCGTGTGCGCGTCGACATGCATGAGCGGCAGCTTTGCCGCCCAGCCGAGACAGGTGGCCGGCACCCTGCCGCCGAACGACATTTCGGTTTCGAGGCCGCCATTGTCGAGCCACCAGTCGCGGTCACTGCGCCCGTAATAGGCCCCGCACATCATGTCCTCATGGTTGCCCATCAGGCATATCCACCGGAAATTGGCGGAGGGGCCGGCCATCAGCCGGTCGAGCACCGCGCTGCTGTCCGGCCCGCGATCGATATAGTCTCCCAGAAAGACCACTGTGCCCGACGCGGCATAGGCGTCGATACGGGCGAGCAGCCTGTTCAGCGGGTCGATGCAGCCATGGATGTCGCCGACGGCGAACGTATAGGTCATTCGGACACTGTTCTTGCGGGACCGGAGCTGGTCCTCAGAAATCCTGGTAGTTCATCGGCGTGACCTCGACCATGCGAGGCCCGAGCAGGGTGGTCGTGGTGCCGTTCGCCATGATGCCGGCGTGAACCTCCGCGCTGACCGTCATCGGGAACGGCGTCTTACCGTCGGCGAGCGTGACGATGCCAGTCGTTTGAGCCCCCGTGCCGACAGAGGCGGTCGCTTCGGCCGTGACGTTGAGCGCGCCACCGCTCGGAATGGAAGCAGTGAGAATGTCGTCCACAGGCTCCAACGGTTTTTCCGGCAGTAGCGCCCCGAACGTCCACGCCTTTTGCAGCTCTGCTTTGGTCATAGGCGCGACATTGACGTCGATGTCGTTTTCCGCCCCCTTGACGCGATAGGGGCAGCGGCGCTTGGAGCAGTTTGCGGCGGCGGAGAACTGCCAGAGCGCATAATTGTCCCAGTTGCCCATAGGGAACGCGCCCTCGATGCCCGGCTTGTAGCGGGCATACCAGAGCGGCAGGCGCGAGAGGATGCGGTATTTGTCGCGGTTGAGCGCGATGTGCCGAGCGGTGGAATGGTTGGTATAGAGTACCGGGTAACGGCCGGTGCGCGTCTTCACATGGCCGGCAAAGACCTGCGCATCCTCGAGCGACATATAGTTTTCCGCATCGATGCCCTCGATGTCGAGCACCATCATCTCGTCGTCCTGCGGCTTGGCATAGTCGAGGAAATGATTGGCCTGGTCGATGGGATTGCCCGGGCGGGCGAGGTGATAGGCGCCCCACAGCAGCCCTTTGGCGCGGGCAAGCAGGCGGCGCGTTTCGTAGAGTTCGCGGCTCACGGCATATTTGCGCCACATGGTCTTGCAGTGCGCCACCGTGTCGCCGCTGTGCTCGCCCTTGCAGCTATAGCTTTCCGGCAGGCCGTCGGAGGCTTTCGAAATGAAGCCGGCGATGCGCTTGTCGGACAGCATCTCGGACCAGTCGATCTCGTTCAGCTCGTAGGCGTCGATGACGATGGCGTTTTCCGGCGCCTTCCACGGTTCCACATCCGCCGCCTCGGCGGGAAAAGACAGGGCCGCCAGCGCCATGAAGGCGGCCAGGCCGGAAAGGTGCTTGGGGTTCATGGACGCTCCTGTAGGGTTCCTGCGCCTCCGCAAGCGGCTATCGTGCGACAGACATGGTTAACGGATGGCTAATGCTGGCGGCGCATTGAATAGGAAGGCCGGCAAACACATATGGAACGAAAGGGACTTCAAGGCGTTTCAGGTTCAAATTGCCGTTTGAGCAAGGCTTGAGAGGCATTGACTAGGGAGAAGTGTGATGAAGTTGCTGAGAAAAGTTATCGTCGTCGCGATGTCGGCTTTGTTTGCCGCAACGCCCGTCGTGCCCGCAAACGCGATGCCGGTCGCGAGTTCCGTCAGCCAGCCCATCACGTCCGCCGGCGGAAGCGATGTGCAATTGGTGCGTGATCGCGATCACCGCCGCTGGATCAAACGTGGCGATCGCGGATGGCGCGGCGATCGCGGCTGGCGTGGTGACCGCGGATGGCGGGAGGGCCGTAGATGGGACCGGAATCGCCATGTCGGCTGGCGTGATCGCGGCGATCGTCGTGGCTGGTACAGCGGCCATAGAGGCTATCGTTACCAGCGCCGCGGCTATCGTTATCATGACGGCTATTGGTTCCCGCTGGCAGCGTTTGGCGCCGGTGCCATTATCGGTGGCGCAATTGCCAACGACCGCGGTTATGTCGGCGGCGGTTCGCATGTGAACTGGTGCGCCAATCGCTATCGTTCCTATCGCGCATACGACAACACGTTCCAGCCTTACAACGGCCCGCGCCAGCAGTGCATTTCGCCGTATAGCTGACGGGCTTTCATAAAGGTGCCGGATTGCCCCGGCACAGCAAACAGGTCGACCGGTTCACCAACCGGCCGGCCTTTTTGCATTCCAGGCTTTGGTCTGCATTATTGACGTTTACGTAAAAATCAATAATCTGCCGGCCAGCAAATCGCCGTGCCCGCTTGTTCGGGGAGGGCGCATGGGAGGAGGATAGAGATGTACAAGGCGCCGGTCGAGGAGATTGCGTTCACGCTGAAACACGTCGCGGGGCTGACGCCGGCGCTTGACGGGGGCCATCTCGGCGACCTCACCGACGACCTCGTGGATGCCATCCTGTCCGAAGCCGGCCGGTTCGCCACCGAGGAAGTCGCGCCGCTCGCGGCGATCGGTGACACGCAAGGTGCGCGTTTCGTCGATGGCAAGGTCTCCATGCCCGATGGCTGGCCGGCGCTCTACAAGGCCTGGGCGGAAGGCGGCTGGAATTCGCTGACGGCCTCGCCGGATTTCGGCGGCCAGGGTCTGCCGCATATGCTGCATGTCGCAGCGCTTGAAATGTGGAACAGCGGCTCCATGGCCTTTGCCATCGGCCCGACGCTGACGATCGGCGCGATCGAGGCGCTGACGGCGCACGGTTCCGACCACCTCAAGAACACCTACCTGCCCAAAATGGTCTCCGGCGAGTGGATGGGTTCGATGAACCTCACCGAACCGCATGCCGGCTCGGATCTCGGCGTCATGAAGACCCGCGCCGAACGCCGCGACGACGGCACCTACCGTCTCTTTGGCCAGAAGATCTTCATCACCTATGGCGAGCACGATTTTACCGACAATATCGTGCATCTGGTGCTTGCCCGCCTGCCGGATGCGCCGGCCGGCACGCGCGGCATCTCGCTCTTCCTCGTACCGAAATTCCTTGTGAACGAAGACGGTTCGCTGGGGCCTCGCAACGATGCGCATTGCCATTCCATCGAACACAAGCTCGGCATCCACGGTTCGCCGACCTGCACCATGATCTACGGCGACGGCCGCTTCGGTGACGAGCCGGGCGCCATCGGCTGGCTGATCGGCGAGGAGAACCGCGGCCTCGCCTGCATGTTCACCATGATGAACAACGCCCGCCTTGCCGTCGGCATGCAGGGCGTGGCGATTGCCGAAGCCGCGACGCAGAAGGCGATCGCCTATGCGAAGGAGCGCACGCAGGGCAAGGCGCCCGGCTGGCAGGGGTCCGGCATGAGCCCGATCATCGAGCACCCGGACGTCGCCCGCATGCTGCTGACCATGAAGGTGCTGACCCAGGGTGCGCGGGCCATCACCTATGCCTGCGCCCACGCCGTCGATCTGTCGCATGGCGATGATGCAAAACACTGGGTCGACCGCGCCAGCCTGCTCACCCCCATCGCGAAAAGTTTTGCCACGGATGCCGGCGTCGATGTTTCCTCGCTCGGCGTGCAGGTGCATGGCGGCATGGGCTTCATCGAGGAGACGGGTGCCGCCCGCCTCTATCGCGACGCCCGTATCGCGCCGATCTACGAGGGCACGAACGGCATCCAGGCCATCGACCTCGTGACCCGCAAGCTGCCGCTCGCCGAGGGTAGTCACATCCGCGGCTTCATCGCCGAACTGCGCGACATTGCAGCGAGGGCCCGCGCGGCGAACACGCCTGAACTCGGCGACACCGGCGCGCGCCTGGAAGCCAGCATCGCAGACCTCGAAGCCGCCACCGAATGGCTGCTTGCCACGCTCGCCGAGGGCAAGCAGGCCGAAGCGCTGGCCGGCGCCACGCCGTATCAACGGCTCTTCGGTCTGGTGCTGACCGGCGCCTATCTCGCCAAGGGCGCGCTCGCCGATGGCGGCGATGGCCGCAATGGCGAACGCGCAGCACTCTGCCGCTTTGCGGCGGAGAATGTCATCGGGGAAACGGTCGCGCTCAAGGACCGTGTCATGAGCGGTGCCGCAAGCCTTGCGGCGGCGCGCGCGGTTCTGGGCTGAAGGAAAAAACATGACCGACCATATTCTGATCGAGCGCCCGGAAAATGCTCCCGGTGTGCAGGTAATCCGCCTCAACCGCGTGGAAAAGAAGAACGCCATCACCCGCGCCATGTACCAGGCGATGACGGATGCGCTGAAGTCGGGCGACGCGGATGAAAGCGTGCGCGCCACCGTCTTCCTCGGCTCGGAAGGCTGCTTTTCCGCCGGCAACGACCTCAACGATTTCATGGCGTTTGCCATGGGCGGCACGATGGGCCGCGAGGTCATCGACTTTCTCCATGCGCTTGCCGCCCATACGAAGCCGCTCGTCTCCGGCGTCGATGGCCTGGCGATCGGCATCGGCACGACGATCCATCTGCATTGCGACCTGACCTACGCCTCGATCCGCACGGAATTCCGCACGCCCTTTGTCGATCTGGCGCTGGTGCCGGAAGCGGCCTCCAGCCTGCTTGCACCACGCCTGATGGGTCACCAGCGCGCCTTCGCACTGCTTGCTGCGGGTGACGGTTTTTCCGCGACGGCCGCGCGTGACGCGGGGCTCATCTACGCCGTCGTCGAGCCGGCCGCGGTGGAAGAGCAGGCGCTGGCGGCCGCAAAGCGCTTGGCCGCCAAGCCCCCGCAGGCGCTGGCCATCGCGCGCAACCTCATCCGCGGCGACCGGGCCGACATTGCCGCCCGGATCGACGAGGAGGCGGGACACTTCGCGGCACAGCTAAAAAGCCCGGAAGCCCGCGCCGCCTTCGAGGCCTTTATGGCGCGGCGCTGAGGGTGCATTCGGCAAGCCGCTTGCGATTTGTGGTCTGTCAATTTTAACAGGCCCTTAAACACGTTTTCCTATGGTACGGCCATTCTCCGGCGTCCTGCCGGCGGCCGCATGATGCGTCCGATCCTCGCCCTCCGGCATGCCATTCAGCATCGCGTTCCCGCCCTCTGGCGGAGCGCGCCCCGAAGGAACATCGCGCCCCATGTCCAAGCGCTCCAATCTGATGACGCGCATCCTCGTCGTCGCGTCTCTCGTCGTCATTGCCGCCTTTACCGGCTTCTCCCTTTACATCGATAGCCTGCAACGCAGCGTGCTGACGAATTCCGTCGAGGAAAGCATCGACAGCTCCGGCAAGCAAGCCGCCCAGAGCATCGCCAACTGGCTGAACGCCCGCATGGCGCTGACCGAAATGGCGGGCAATGCCGCAGGCAAGGCCGCCGATCCCGCCGGCATCGAGGCGGTGCTGCAAAACGACGTGCTGGTCGGCCAGTTCATGACCACCTACGTCGGCGATGAAGCGGGCATCTTCACCCAATGGCCGAAGTCGGAAATGCCGGAGGGCTACGATCCGCGCCAGCGCCCCTGGTATCAGGATGCCGTCAAGGCGAACGGCAGCGTGCTGACGGAGCCCTATATCGATGCCTCCACCAACGACCTGATCATCAGCGCCGCCGTGCCGGTCAAGCGCGATGGCACGCTCGTCGGTGTCGCCGGCAGCGACTTCTCGCTGAAATCCCTCGTCGAGATGGTCAATTCGGTCGATCTCGGCGGCATGGGCTTCGCCTTTCTGGTCAACAAGGACGGTCAGGTTCTCGTCCACCAGGACAAGGCGCTCGTCACCAAGACGCTTGGCGATGCCTTCCCGGAGGCGACGCCCGCGATCGGCGGCGGCATCGCGCACACGACCTATGCCGGCAAGCCGGTGCTCGTCTCCTTCGTGCCGGTCACGCGCCTGCCGTCGGTGGAATGGTATCTCGGTTTCACCATCGACAGCGGCATGGCTTTCGCGGCCATCGACCAGTTCCGCATTGCCGCGACGATCGCCACCGTGCTCGCCGTCATCGTTATGATGGGCTTCCTCGCCACCGTGCTGTCGCGCCTCGTCGTGCGCCCGGTCAAGGAGATGACCCTCGCCATGGACAAGCTTGCTTCGGGTGACGTGCGCACGGAAATCCCTGGCCAGGACCGCACCGACGAGATCGGCCAGATGGCCGCCGCCGTCGCCGTGTTCCGCGACAATGCCATCGAGCGCACCCGCCTCGAAAACGCCGCCGAGGAGGGCCGCGTGCTGTCCGAAAGCGAGCGCCGCGAGCGCGAGGCCGCCAAGGCCCGCGAAGCCGCCGAAATCCACCACGCCGTCGAAGCGCTGGCGGACGGTCTCGGGCGTCTGGCGGATGGCGATCTCGCCCACCGCATCGATGCCCCCTTCGCCGGCCATCTCGATCGCCTGCGCACAGACTTCAACCACTCCGTCACCAAGCTGCACACGGCGATGACGACGGTCGGCCAGAATGCCCGCGCCATCGACGCCGGCGCCATGGAAATCCGCACGGCTGCCGACGACCTCGCCCGCCGGACGGAGCAGCAGGCCGCCTCCGTCGAGGAGACCGCCGCCGCGCTGGAGGAGATCACCACCACCGTGAAGGATTCCACCCGCCGCGCGGAAGAGGTCGGCTCGCTGGTCTCGCGCACCCGCACCGGTGCCGAAAAGTCGGGCGAGGTGGTGCGTCGCGCCGTCTCCGCCATGCAGGGCATCGAAAGGTCCTCGAGCGAGATCACCAACATCATCGGCGTGATCGACGACATCGCCTTCCAGACCAACCTGCTGGCGCTGAATGCCGGCGTGGAAGCGGCGCGTGCCGGCGAAGCCGGCAAGGGCTTTGCGGTCGTCGCACAGGAGGTGCGCGAGCTTGCCCAGCGCTCGGCCAATGCCGCCAAGGAGATCAAGGCGCTGATCACCACGTCCAGCGATCAGGTCCGCTCAGGCGTGTCGCTGGTCGATGAGACGGGCGCTGCTCTCGAAGCCATCGTGCGCGAGGTGCAGGAGATCAACGGCCACGTCAACGCCATTGTCACCGCCGCCCGCGAGCAGTCGACTGGTCTCCAGGAGATCAACACCGCCGTCAACACGATGGACCAGGGCACGCAGCAGAACGCCGCCATGGTGGAGGAACAGACCGCCGCCAGCCACGGCCTCGCCGCCGAAGCCGCAGCGCTCAACGCACTGCTGGCGCAGTTCCGGCTCGGGCAGGGTGGCGCAACCTACGCCGCCAACCCGGTACGCCGCGCGGCCTGATTGGCTGAATCTCAGAAAGAAAGGCCCGGGATCGCTCCCGGGCTTTTTAGTTTTTTGAGTTATCTAATGATGCCAAGGGGTTGTGCCCGCGACGGCGGCTGCCCATCTATGAGCCGATAGATCACTTTGCAGATATTCGGAGACTCGGAAATTGGCTGAATTGCTGGGGCGAACGGTCGTCATCACGGGTGCCGGCCGTGGGTTAGGGGCGGCGCTTGCCATGTCTCTGGCGGAGGCTGGGTGCAATATCGTCCTGTGCGGCCGCACCCTCGCGGCGCTTGAAGCGGTGGCTGACGGGATTGCGGGCGCGACGGGTCGACGCCCCGCCTGCATCACCGTCGATCTGGCCGAGAGCACAAGCGTGCGCCAGGCGGTCGAGGCGATCGTCGGCGCGCATGAACATATCGACCTGCTGATCAACAACGGCGCGATGTGGCTGGAGGCGCGCGACGAGCCGTACACGGCCGAGGAGGTCCTCGGCGTTATCAACTCCGCCGTCACCGGCACATTCCTGTTCAGCCAGGGTCTTCTGCCGCTTCTCCGGCGCTCCGCCAACCCGGATATCGTGACCATCGGCTCGGTAAGCGGCCTGCCGAATGGGCTGCTCGATGGCGTTTCCGTTCCCTTCTACGCCGCCAAGCGGGGCCAGACGGCGGTTGCGGAAGGGCTGCGGCAAATGCTGGCGGGGACACCGGTCCGCTCGATCATCCTGCACCCACCCGACCTGGACGACATCCAGCCGGGCGAACCGGCATGGGCCGAGGCGCCCGAGCGAGCCAAGAGCGCGCGCGCCACCAACCGCGATGTGGTGGAAGCAGTCCTCTTCGCCGTCACGCGTCCGCGCAACATCTCGCTCTCCATCGTGCTGGACGCGGATGATGGCGGGGTGTTTCCCACGCAGATACGCTGAGGCGGATTGCGGTCGCCTACCTGTCGAGAACCGCCACGGCCTCGACATGGGCCGACCAGAGGAACTGGTCGATCGGCGTCACCATGCGAATGCGATAGCCGGCAGCGGTCAGGATCGACAGGTCGCGGGCAAGGCTGACGGGATTGCACGACACGGCGACGATGGTTTTGACGCCGGAACGGGCGAGTTCCTTGCACTGGTCTTCTGCCCCCGCGCGCGGCGGATCGAACACGACGGCGTCGTAGACCTTCAGTTCGGAGGCCATCAGCGGTCGGCGGAAGAGGTCGCGCCTTTCCACCGTCACGGGCTTCAGGCCCTGCGTGTTCCGGGCAGCATGATCCAGCGCCTTCAGCGCCTTTTCCTCGCCTTCCACCGCATGCACCTTGGCCTGCCGGGCGATGCGCAAGGCAAACGTGCCGGAGCCGGCGAACAGGTCGGCAACGCGCTTGGCCTTGCCGAGGGCCGCCAGCACCAGTTCGGACATGGCATCCTCGGCGGGCTTCGTCGCCTGCGTGAAACCGCCGGCGGGCGGCGAGACGCGCACTCCGGCGAAATCGATCTCCGGTTTCTGGGGCTCGATGAGGATTTCACCGTCGCTGGAAACGCGCGCGATGCCACGCAGGGCCAGCACACATTCGGTGACGGTGCGGCGCTCCTTGTCTCCCACCTTCTTCACGCCTTCGAAGGCGAGGTCGAGGCCGGGGGCGGTTTCAAGTACGGTCACGCGGAACGGTTCGGCCGAGGTCGCGATAGCGCCGGCGACCCGGCGGATCGCCTCGAGCTGAGAGATGATGCCGTCACTGCTGATCGGACAGTGGTCGATCGAGACGATATGGTGGCTGCCGGCCTGGTTGAAGCCGAGCAGCACGCCCTTTTCCGTCTTGCGCGCGGTGAAGACGACGCGGCGGCGTTCACCCGGCCGGGCGATGACAAGCGGCGCCACATCCGGCGTCAGGCCCTTCGACTTGAGCGCCTGCACGAGCAGGCTGCGCTTGAAATCGTGGTAGAGCGCATCGCCGGCATGCTGCAAGGTGCAGCCGCCGCAGGTGCCGTTCTTTCCATCAGGTCCGAAATGCACGCAGGGCGGCTCGACCCGTTCTGGCGAGGCGACCGACATGGACATGACGGTGCCATGGTTCTTCGCGCGTGCGACGGCGACCGTCTCGCCGGGCAGGGTGAAGGGCACGTAGACCGGGCCGTCCGCCGTCTCGGCAATGCCGTCACCGCCACTGCCAAGGCGGGCGATGGTGAGCGTCTCCGCCGTCATGGCTTGCGGCCTCCGAGAAGAAATTCGACATTGCCGTCGCCACCGGTGATGGGCGAGGGGATGAGACCGAGGCTCTGCCAGCCCATGTCTTCCGTGAGCCAGCGTTCCAGCTCGGCTGCAACCGCAGGCGCGCTTTCAGGATCCTTGAGGAGCCCCGCCTTGCTGATCGCCTCGCGGCCCGCTTCGAACTGCGGCTTGACGAGCAGCACGCAGAAGGCGCCCGGTTCGGCAAAGGTCAGGGCCGGCGGCAGCGCCAGCTTCAGCGAGATGAAGGAAACGTCCGAGACGACCGCGCCGATCGTGCGGCCTTCGAGATCGTCCTCGTCGAGCACGCGCGCGTTCAGGCCCTCGTAATTGGTGATGCGCTCGTCCGCTCGCAGTCGCGGGTGAAGCTGGTCATGGCCGACATCGACCGCGATGACATGCGCAGCACCCCGCTCCAGCAGGATATCCGTGAAGCCGCCCGTCGAGGCGCCGATGTCGAGACAGTCGAGGCCGGCGGGATCGAGCCCGAATTCGTCGAGCGCAGCCTTCAGCTTCAGCGCCGCGCGCGAGACATAGGCCTGGGCGGGATCGTCGATTTCGATGACGGCGGAGGCGGGGAAGGTGGAACTCGGCTTGGTGACGACGCGGCCGTTGACGCGCACGGTACCGCGCGAAATTGCATCGCGCGCCCGCGAACGGCTGGCAACGAGGCCGGCATTCAGCAGGAGCTGGTCGAGGCGGATGGTTTCTACAGATTGGGACATTGCCTCTCATGACGCCTTGCGCCGCGGGTGGCAAGCCCCGTCCGGCGCATTCCACCTCACATGATTCGTTGAGGGCGGGCGGAAACACAAGAAGCGGCAATCCTACATTCACGTTTCCTTAAATTATGACAGTCAGGATTCATTAAGCATATGCTGGCATGAGGCCGGTGCCTGGCCCCATGCGACGGGGACTTTTCGAACATTTTTGTGGATTGGACCCGTGGCGAGCGGGCGCAAGGAGCACGCATGACCCTACGTCTGTCCCACCGGATCGGCCTGATGGCGCCGATTGCCGTCGCGGGCATTCTTCTTATAGTCGGCATCTTTTCCGTCGAGCAGCGTATTGCCGATGACTATCGCACAAGGGTGGAGCGCCATCGCAGCGCCGAGACGGAGCTGCGCGCGCTGGAGATCGAGTTCCTGCAAAACCGCCGGGCTGAAAAGGATTTTCTGCTGCGGCGCGATGAAAAATACGTCGCCGCCCACAAGGAGATTTCTGCCCGCGCGGAAACGACGCTCGCCACGCTGGGTGGTCTTGTCGAGAACCCCGCGACCCGCGCCGACCTCCAGAAAATTTCCGACGGCTACACCACCTATCAGCAGAGCTTTGCAACGCTCGCTGAGGCCAGCATCGCGCTTGGCCTCGATCCGTCCTCGGGTCGCGAAGGCGCCATGCGCGCGGCGGTGCACTCCATCGAGGAACTGCTGAAATCCGTCGATGACAAGGGCCTTCAGGCGAGCATGCTGACAATGCGCCGCCACGAGAAGGATTTTATCATGCGGCGCGATGCGAAATACCTCGCCAAGCATGCGGAAGAGCGCGCGGCCTTTGCCAAGACGCCGGCCGAAAAATTCGGCGGCGCGGCAAACCAGGCGACGATCCTCAAGGCGCTCGACGACTACGGCAAGGCCTTCGATGACTATGCCGCCATCGCCGGCACGGAAGCCGCCGCCAGCAAGGGCGTTTCCGACGCCTTCGCCGCCGTCGAACCGATCTTCGACCAGATGGCATCCGGCATTGCGAGCGACAAGGCGAAGGCCGAAGCGGACAGCGCGGCTGCCCTCGCCAAGACCCGTAGCATCGCGATTGCCGCTATTCTTGCCGCCATCGCCGCCATTGCCGCGACCGTCCTTCTCATCGGCCGGTCGGTCTCCCGGCCGATCGTCGCCACAACGAAGGCGATGACGCTGCTTGCTGGCGGTGACACGGCTTCGGCCATCCCCTATGCCGGCCGCCGCGACGAGATCGGCGAGATGGCCGGCGCGGTGGAAGTCTTCCGCCAGGCCGCCATCGCCAATCGCCGACTGGAAGCGGAAGCTGCGGAAAACCGCAGCCGCGCCGAAGCGGAGCGGATTCGCCTGCAGGAAGATGCGGAAGCCGCCGCCCAGGCGCGGCTCCAGCAGGCGACCTCCGGCCTTGCCGGCGGCCTGCGCCGCCTGGCTGCCGGCGATCTCAGCTTCCAGCTCACCGAATCCTTCGCTCCGGATTTCGAGCAGTTGCGCCACGACCTCAACACGGCGGTCGCCCAGCTTGGCGAGACGCTCGGCGCGGTGGCGGCCTCGAGCGGCTCGATCGACAGCGGCTCGCGCGAGATCAGCATGAGCGCCGACGACCTTTCCAAGCGTACCGAGCAGCAGGCCGCCTCGCTGGAAGAGACCGCCGCAGCTCTCGACGAGATCACCGCCAACGTCGCCAATTCGACGAAGCGGGCCGACGAGGCGCGCACCGTCGCCGGCGAAGCCAACAGCAGTGCCCAGAAATCCGGCGAGATCGTCGCCGGTGCCATCGAGGCGATGAAGCGCATCGAGCACTCGTCCGGCCAGATTTCCAACATCATCGGGGTGATCGACGAGATCGCCTTCCAGACCAACCTGCTCGCCCTCAACGCCGGCGTCGAGGCGGCACGAGCTGGCGAGGCAGGCAAGGGGTTTGCGGTCGTGGCGCAGGAGGTGCGGGAACTGGCGCAGCGTTCGGCTCAGGCCGCCCGCGAAATCAAGGAACTCATCCGCAAGTCCAGCACCGAGGTCGAGGGCGGCGTGCGGCTGGTGCAGGATACCGGCGCCTCGCTCCAGGCAATCAGCGTGCATGTCGGGACCATCAACCAGCACATGGATGCCATTGCCATTTCCGCCCGCGAGCAGTCGGTCGGCCTCAGCGAAGTCAACACGGCGGTCAACCAGATGGACCAGGTGACGCAGCGCAACGCCGCGATGGTTGAGGAGACGAATGCCGCCAGCGCGTCTCTTGCCAACGAAGCCGTGCGGCTGCGCGAGCAGATTTCCCGCTTCGCGCTGCCCAATGCCGCCAACGACACTGGAGCGCGCGACTTGCGCGCCGTCCATCGCCAGATGGAGACGGCAGCGCGGCCCGCCTACCGATCTGCACCGGCGGCCCGCGGAAATGCCGCTGTCGCACAGGAATGGACGGAATTCTGAGGCAGTAAAAAACCAAGCAAAACGCCCCGGTGATAGGCCGGAGCGTTTTGCTTGGAACAGGGCTCAGAGCCAGATGATGCGGCCGGCGAAACCAGCCAGCGAATCGAGGTCGGCGAGGGCGGAAATGCCCTGCGGCTGCATCTCGCGCCGGGCTTCGCGCACGAGCCCCGGATCATCGCCGATATTATGCGTCTTGCGAATATCCGGCAGCTTCTTCTGCAGGATGGCGATCGCCGCCGCCTCGATGGCGGGGTCGTGCGCTGGCCGCTCTTCGGCGGCTGCGATGGAGGCATGGCAAAGCGTGGCGGCAAGAGCCGCAAGCAACGCATATCGCATGGTGGAAATCCCTGTCCGGTCGTTCTTGTCGTTGCTGCAACTCATAACAGCCGGAGGTTTCCGGACGCCCAAGGGACGTGGTTACGGGGTGGCAAAACGGCATGGTTGAGAAAGCGTGCACCATGTACCGCAGACTGGACGGCGAACTGCGGTCGCACCGCCGGGTTCGCCGTGACCGGGTTTCTAGGGCTCCATCAAAAGCGTTCTTCCGCGAATGCGGGGACCGTTCAAACCGCGGCACGCGCGCCCGACCAGATGGCGCGGTTTAGTTTGGGCCGTCCTGGATGGTCTCCACCTTTACATCAAAATTCTTGCAGTCATTGTCCGTGCAGATGCCGCTAATCCAGACCTGGCCATCGCCGAACATGACGCCCTGATAGTTGACGAAGAGATCCCCATACTTCTGGTCGGTGACCGCCTTGGCAATGCGGGGGGTGATGATGCCGCTATAGTGTTTCTCGAACGCGGCTGCGGATTTGACGTTGGTTTCCTTGCCGTTGATCTTGACGCCGATCGGGTAGCTCACCAGTGCGGCGACGCCTTTGGCATCCTGTGCTGCGACAGCCTTTTGCAGGGCGACGATGACCGCCTGGTACTTCGTGTGATCTCCCAGCAGTTGATCAATCGACTGATTGACGCTGCTTTCATCGGCAAAGGCGGGCGCCATGCCGGCGATGATCAGTGGCGCAGCGAGAAGCAGATGACGAATTCGGTTAGCGTTCATAGCCTTGTCCTTTGATGGATTCCGATTTCACGACGCGACAGGAAAGGGCGTTGGAGGTGGGTGACATCAACATCATAGAGGCCGATGTCTGGGAGGGCGTGGTCTTTCGGTTTCAGTGTTATCAAGCGCTTTAAAGCTGTTTTGCAATCTTAGCGTGTTGAAACACCTTGTCACGCACAAATGTGATCCCCGTCTTTGACGGCACGAAACGGGGCTGTGCTGGCATCGCGCCTTCGGCTTGCCGCGACCGAGGAATTCGGCTCATATCGCACGCACCAATGCTTCGAGGACGCCCATGAAAAATGCTCTGCGCCTTCTACCGCTTCTCCTTGCCCTCTCGGCGACGCCGGCCTTTGCCAACGATACGATGGCGGAGCTGAAGACCGGCGGGCTGACCTTCGTGCGCACGCCGGACGTGGAGATGACGAGCGAGGCACTGTTCATTTCGCCGGAGGAAATCCGCGTCGACTACGTGTTCACCAACACGTCAGGCAAGGAGGTCTCCGGCCTCGTCGCCTTCCCGATGCCCGATATCGGCGGCGATCCCTATGCCAACATCGCGATCGACGATTTCGAGACGGACAACTACCTCGCCTTCACGGCGTCGCAGGATGGCAAGGCAGTCACCACCAATCTCCAGCAGCGCGCCTATGCCTCCGACATCGACGTAACCGAGGACCTGAAGGCACAGGGCATTCCGCTGCTGCCCTACGCCAAGGCGACGAAGGAAGCGTTGAAGAAACTGCCGGACGACGTGGCGGCGGACTGGATCGCCCGGGGCCTGATCTTCATCGACACCTATGACGACGACGGCACCGGCATGAAGGATTACCGCACGCCGCTCTGGTCGCTGAAATCCGTCTACTGGTGGCGCACGACTTTCCCTTCCGGCAGGGAGGTGAAGGTGCAGCATCGCTACAGGCCGAGCGTCGGCGGCACGGTCGGCATTTCCTTCCTGGAGGAGGGCAAGGCGAAGGGCGAGCGCTACGCGGACTATGTGAAGCGCTACTGCATCGAAGACAGCATCGTGCGCCGCGCCGAACAGGCCGAAAAGGACATGCAGGCCGGTAAACCCTATCTCACCGAGAGCTGGATTTCCTACATCCTGACCACCGGCGCCAACTGGAACGGCCCGATCAAGGACTTTTCGCTGACCATCGACAAGGGCGCTGCGGAAAACCTCGTCAGCTTCTGCGGCGAGGGCGTGAAGAAGACCGGCCCGACGACCTTCGAGATGAAGGCAAAGGATTTCTCGCCGGACAAGGATATCGACATCCTGCTGCTGAAGCCGAGCGGCGCCCAGTAGGGCAGGGCTTCCTTGTAGGATGGGTATTTCGTCAACCATCATTGACGGACACCTCATCGTCAACTAAGGTTGACGAATGGTCGATATAAGCAGCCTGCCCGATCCCGAAGACCCGGAGACCGCCTTGGCGGCTGTGATCGCGCTCCGTCGCCTCGCGGACGGACTGGAGCGGCGTGCCGTGCGGTCGGCCTTGCGACAGGGCTGGTCCTGGGCGCGGATCGCGCAGGCGCTCGGCGTCACCAAGCAGGCCGCCCATAAACGGCTCTCGGACATCGTCGCGAGCGATGATTCCCCATAGGAGGATGACCCATGTTCAATCGGATCAAGGCTCGCTTTGAAAGCATGGGCACGATCAGGGCCCTGTGCGAACAGGCGGAACAGCACGCAAGACAAGACCAGCAGCGCGAGCCCGGAGCGGAGCATTTTGTGCTCGCTGCACTCGACCTGCCGGATGGGACCGCCCGGCGGGCGTTCGAGGCGGTCGGCGCCGATGCCGCCGGCTTCCGACCGGCGATCGAGCGTCAGTATGGCGAGGCGCTCCGGCTGGTCGGCCTCGATCCAGCGGTGTCGGCGCATGCGACGGAGCCCGAGCCTCTGCCATCCCGGCATGGGGTATTCGATGCGGCGCCATCGGGCCAGGCGGTCATGCAGCGCCTGGCAGAGGGGCGCAAGGAGCACAATCCCCTGCTCGGCGCCCACGTCGTTTCGGTCGTGGCCCGCATGCCGCATGGCATTGCAGCGCGGGCGTTGCGCGTCATGGGCATAGACGCAAAGGCGCTTCAGGACGCAGCGGACCGCATCATCCGAGACGTGCAGGGATAGCCGAACCGGCGATCAGCCGGCCGCCACGACATCCACGGCCTTCTGGCCGAGCGCCTGGAAGACGGTGGAGACGATGCCGGCGCGGTCCAGGCCGGCCTTGGCATACATGGCGTCGGGCTTGGCCTGTTCCATCCAGATATCCGGCAGCACCAGCGGGCGCACCTTCAAGCCGTGGTCCAGCAGACCCTCCATGGCGAGGAACTGCAGCACATGGCTGCCGAAGCCGCCGACCGCGCCTTCCTCGATGGTGATCAGCACCTCGTGGTGGCGGGCAAGCTGGCGGATCAGGTCGTGATCGAGCGGTTTTGCGAAGCGCGCATCGGCAACCGTGGTGGAAAGCCCGGCGGCATCAAGGTCTTCGGCCGCTAGCAAACAGTCGGCGAGCCGTGTGCCGAAGGAAAGCAATGCGACCTTGGTGCCCTGCTTGACGACACGGCCTTTGCCGATTTCCAGAATTTCGCCGCGCACCGGCATGTCCACGCCGACACCTTCGCCGCGCGGATAGCGGAAGGAAATCGGGCCGTCGTCGTAGGCGGCGGCCGTGCGCACCATGTGCTTCAGCTCGGCCTCGTCGGCGGCGGCCATCACCACGAAGCCGGGCAGGGTGGCGAGATAGGTCGTGTCGAAGGAGCCGGCATGGGTCGGCCCATCGGCACCGACGAAACCGGCGCGGTCGATCGGGAAACGCACCGGCAGGCCCTGGATGGCCACGTCGTGCACGACCTGGTCGTAGCCGCGTTGCAGGAAGGTGGAGTAGAGAGCGCAGAACGGCTTGTAGCCCTCGGCGGCAAGGCCGGCGGCGAAGGTCACCGCGTGCTGCTCGGCAATGCCGACGTCGAAGGTGCGGGCCGGATAGGCGGCGGCGAGCTTGTCGAGGCCGGTGCCGTTCGGCATGGCGGCGGTGACGGCGACGATCTTCTCGTCGAAACCGGCTTCCTGCACCAGCGCTTCGGCGAAGACGGAGGTGTAGGCCGGCGCATTCGGCTTGGCCTTGGCCTGCGCGCCGGTGATGACGTCAAACGTGTTGACGCCGTGATATTTGTCGGCGGCCGCTTCGGCCGGCGGATAGCCCTTGCCTTTCTGGGTGACGACGTGGATCAGCACCGGGCCCTTGGAATTGTCGCGCACATTGCGCAGCACCGGCAGCAGGTGCTCGAAGGAGTGACCGTCGATCGGGCCGATATGGTAGAAACCCATTTCTTCGAAGAGTGTGCCGCCGGTGACATAACCGCGCGCATGCTCGACGGCACGGGTGATGGCGCGGTCGACCTTCTTGCCGAGATAGGCCGTCAGTTTCTTGCCGAAATCGCGGAAGCCCATATAGGTGCGGCCGGAGGCGAGGCGCGCGAGATAGGCACTCATCGCGCCTGTCGGCGGCGCGATCGACATGTCGTTGTCGTTGAGGATGACGATGAGGCGTGCATCGAGCGCGCCGGCATTGTTCAGCGCCTCGTAAGCCATGCCGGCCGACATCGCGCCGTCGCCGATGACGGCGATGACGTTACGATGCTCGCCGGAAAGATCGGCCGCCACCGCCATGCCGAGGCCGGCGGAAATCGAGGTGGAAGAGTGGGCGGCGCCGAACGGGTCGTATTCGCTTTCCGCGCGGCGGGTGAAGCCGGACAGGCCGTCTTCCTGGCGCAGCGTGCGGATGCGGTCGCGCCGGCCGGTGAGGATCTTGTGCGGATAGCACTGGTGGCCGACGTCGAAGATCAGCCGGTCCTTCGGCGTGTCGAAAACCTTGTGGATGGCGATGGTCAGTTCCACCACGCCGAGGCCTGCACCAAGGTGCCCGCCGGTGCGCGACACGGCATCGATCATTTCCGCGCGAAGCTCGCTGGCGAGTTGCGGCAGGTCACGATCGTCGACGGCCTTCAGGTCTGCGGGAATGCGAACCTTGTCGAGCAGCGGGGTGGCTGGCGTTTGTGTCACTCTCATGCCTCGTTGTCACGCCCGCTGGCGATGGCTCCCTTGCGGAGGCACGGCCCGGGCATGCGGTCTATATAGTGCGCTAGCCTGTCACATGCAGAATGCGGCGCGCGATTTCAACCGTTTCAGCAAGTCTAGAGCGTATTTCGCCGGATTGATACTATGCAAACCGACGCAGGGCCGCCTTCTGTCCGGCAATTCGGGCATTTTGCAGACAGCGTTGGACCCTGTTGCAGGAGCGCAATTTTTTGTGAGAGCGAAGCGGGCTACTTCTTCTTGCCGGCGCGTGACGACTGATTGAGTGCGACGGCCGCGCGGACCAGCGCTTTCAAGGCCTCTTCGTTGATCGCTTCGCCCTCATGGAAATCGATGGCGCGGCGCGTGTTGCCCTCAAGGCTGGAGTTGAAGAGGCCGGCCGGATCCTCGATCGACGCACCCTTGGCAAAGGTCATCTTCACCACCGCCTTGTAGGTCTCGCCGGTGCAGATGATGCCGTCGTGCTCCCAGACCGGAACGCCGCGCCACTTCCACTCCTCGACGACCTCGGGGTCCGCCTCTTTCACAAGCGCGCGCAGCCGGGCAAGCGTCCCGCCGCGCCAGTCGGCGAGGTCTTCGATCCTCTTGTCGATCTGCCTGGAAGGGGATTCCGTGTCGCTGCCGGCCTGGTCCATGGTCGTATCCTCTCGTTTCCTACAGCCGCTCGCCGGGAAGCTCACTCGCCTGCTTTATCCAGCTGGCAAGCTGCGTTTCGTCGAGATCGTCATCCTCATGAATGTGAAAATATCGCGTTTCCGGTGTCTTGGAGGCGACCGGCGGCACAGGATCGAGCGAGGTGCCGCGAAAGAACGTCAGCTTGATGTATTTCGCAAAGCAGTGATAGCTGAGGAACCAGCCTTCGCCCTCGATGCCGTAGAACGGCGAGTTCCATTTCACCGCCTTGTAGACATTCGGCACGCTTTTCTCGACCAACGCATCGAGCCTGCGGCCGACATCACTCTTCCAGCCGGGCATGGCGGCGATGTAGGCCTGGATCGGGCCATCGCCGTAACCTTTGGCAATCTGCGGATTGCCGCCCGAGAGAAGCACGGGCTTTTCCGGTGTCTTGTCTGCCATGAGGTTCTCCTAGCTCCGCTGTGCCCGGGTCAGATAGGGCAGGGCGAAGAGGTAGAGGCCGCTGAGCAACAGCAGGATGAGGGGGAAGAGCGCAAGCAGGCCGACCCAGATGGCCGGCTCCGTCTGCGTCATCGCCGCGATGTTGACGATCACGGCGAGCGTGAAGACGATCGACAGCCAGCGGTGAACCTGGCGGATCCGCATGTTCCAGCGCATTGCCGTTCCTCCTTATTCCATTCCCGCCAGAACCCGTTCGAGGTTCGTGAAATGCGCCTGCCAGCCGTGGCGGGCGCCACCGAAGGCCTGCTTCTGTTCCGGCCGGAAGCCTGACTGCTCCATGCGCAGAAGCGTGCCGTTGGCCGTCGGCGTGAGCGTGAAGGATACCACGCTGCGCAGATCAAAGGCAGGATCGTCGTGCAGGTGGTTCCAGGTATAGGTCAGCGTTTTGCCGGGCTCGACGGTCAAGACCTCGCAATCGACACCGCCCCAGTCGCCGCTGAGCCGGAACGTTTTACCGACGGCGGGCTGAAAATCCTCGTTCCGCATCAGCCATTCCGTAATCAGGTGCGGTTGGGTCAGTGCACGCCAGAGCTTTTCCGGCGGGTGGGCGATATCGCGCTCGACGACGACGGAACGCGTCTCTGATGCAACGGTCATTGGTCCATTCTCCTCAGCAAATTTTCAAGATCATCGAACCGCGATTCCCAGAACCTCGCCATCTGGCTGGTCCAGTCGATCAGCGGGGCAAGCGCGCCGAGCTGGGCGCTGTAATGCGTCTGGCGACCCTCGTGGCGGTCGCGCACGAGGCCGGCCTGCTTGAGCAGGCTGAGGTGTTTGGAAACGACCGGCTGCGAGACGCCGGCCTGGGCCGTCAGTGCGCCGACGGTCTTTTCGCCTTCGCGGCAAAGCCGCTCGAACAGCGCCCGGCGCGTCGGGTCCGCCAGCGTGCGGAACAGGGTGTCTTGCAGTTCGGTCACTAATCCATACCTCAGTGGCTATGGATTTTCTTATAGCTGCATGGCTATGAATTAGTCAAGCCCTCTTGTTTCCCCTTCGTCATCCGCGGCCCGGAGCGCGCCGATGAGCAAGTCCGGAGATAGCGTGAGCTGGCGGGAGAGATGCAAAACGCACCGCCGCTAAATAGCCAACCACCTATGCGTCACCCCGCCGGCAGCGGCACGAATTCTTCCTCGTCGCCGGGCACGATATCGAAACGGCCGGTGCGCCATTCTTCCTTGGCCTGCTCGATGCGCTCCTTGGAGGAGGAGACGAAGTTCCACCAGATATAGCGTTTCGAGCCGAGTGCCGCGCCACCGAACAGCATGATGTGACAGCCCTGCGGCCCCGCCTTCAAGGTAATCGCATCGCCGGGGCGGAAGACGAGCAGACGGTCCGCTTCGAACACATCGCCGGCCACGTCGAGCGTGCCTGAAAGCACGTAGACCGCGCGCTCTTCCCAATCTGCCGCAAGCGGCGCGGCGGCGCCGGGCGCCAGCATCAGGTCGGTGTAGAGCGTATCGGTCGGCACGCTGACGGGCGAGGCGTGCCCCTCGTATTTGCCGATGATCGTGCGTCCGGTAATACCGTCGGCCGAGAAAGCCGGAAGCTCGGCCTTTGTCGTGTGGGCAAAGACCGGCGCCATCTCCTCATGGCTGTCGGGCAAGGCGAGCCATGTCTGAAGGCCGGAAATGGATTGCGGATGGCCGCGCAGGTTTTCCGGTGAGCGCTCCGAATGCACGATGCCGCGCCCGGCCGTCATCAGATTCAGGTCGCCGGGAGCGATCACCATCTCGGTGCCGAGACTGTCGCGGTGCTTGATCTCGCCGTCGAAGAGATAGGTGACGGTGGAAAGCCCGATATGCGGATGCGGCTTGACGTCGATCGCCTCGCCGGCGCGCAGCAGCGCCGGGCCCATCCGGTCGAAGAAGATGAACGGGCCGACCAGCCGCCGCTTGGCTGTCGGTAGCGCGCGCCGCACCTCCAGCCCGCCGATATCGCTGGTGCGCGGAATGATCAGCAACTCCAGCGCGTCGCACGCCGGCGCATCGCCAGCCTCGGGGTCCTTGCCGGGAAAGAAGCTCACTACGCCCTCCTGTCGTTGGTTGTTGACCATATGCTAACCGGGGCAGAGAGGGAGGGATAGGGCAGCCGCTGTTGACGCTGTGGTCAGGCTTTCATGCCTCTGGCCTTTATTGCGGGCCGCGCCATATTGGAGACATCCACTGCCGGAAGCAGGAAAAACGCATGACCAAGGACGAAATTGCAGCCCTCTTTCGCGGCTATATCGGCTGTCTCAACAAGCAGGATTGGCCGAACCTCGGCAGCTTCGTCCACGAGGACGTGCATTACAACGCCGCGCGTATCGGCCTGCCGGGCTACCGCACCATGCTGGAAGGCGATTTTCGCGCCATTCCGGACCTGCGCTTCACCATCGATTTCCTGGTGTGCGACCCGCCGCACATCGCCAGCCGGCTGCTGTTCGATTGCACACCGGTCGGCACCCTGTTCGGCCTGCCGGTCAACGGCCGAAAGGTCTCGTTTACGGAGAATGTCTTCTACGAATTCGAGGATGCGCGCATCCGCAATGTCTGGTCGATCATCGACAAGGCCGCGATCGCCGCACAACTCTGAGGCTCACGCCCCGTCGAGCGGCTCCGTGCCCTGCGGCTTGCCGGGAAAGGGCCTCATGATCGTCTCCTATGCGTGACGGGGCGCTTGAAGACTATAGTATGAAATCACTTTGCGTGAGGGTCACTGTTCCGGCGAGTATAATACCAAGATCTGCAACGCCATCACCGCCCACGTCGAGCTGCACATGGGTCTTGCCAGTCGAAACAAAGCTGCGCACCTCTCCTACCTTGCCGGTGAAGGCGCTGGCTCCAACGAAGGAATATGCAGGTGATCCCTCATGCAGGAGATGGATCTTGTCGCCTTCGCTTTGTTTGAAGTCCGTGATGACGTCGCGTGCGCCCGCTGTCGGAAGCGAATCGGAGGCATCGGCGAAAACGAAATGATCCGCACCCTTGCCGCCTGTAAGTCTGTCCGAACCCTCGTTGCCGGTCAGAGCGTCGTCGCCGTCGCCGCCACGCAACGTGTCGTTTGCGCGTCCGCCGGAAAGGACATCGTCGCCCTTTCCGCCGATGATCCGAACGGAAGCCCTGGCGGCATGCCCATCAGCGACCAGGCTATCATTGGCACCAAGCCGGCTGCCATTAATCGTTATAGCTTCGAATGTCGCTAGAACGACCTCCGTTTTATCGTCGCTGGAGGATGTATTGACGATCTTCAATTCCTCCACGCCGGTGATGTTGCGGCCGAGCGTGCTCTTGCGTCCTTCCAGAACGAGGATCGTATCAAACCCGTCTCCACCTGTTATGGTGTCAATAGTGGTCAACCCGCTCGAATTTGAGAACCGCCTTTTGCTGGTAAGCGAGTAGTCGAAGATATCATTACCCATGCCGCCGGAAAGAGTGTCTATTCCTGGCGAGCGAACAGCAATATGCACCGAATATCTAGTATCCGTCACGCCCGAGGCGTCGATTTTTACCGTACCGCCGGACATGCCGGCTTTATTCTGGATCCACAGCCGCCCGTTTTCGTCATGGTTTTTCTTCAGAAACGCTTGACCGACGGTAAAGGTAGCCTCGTTTTCGAGGAAGTCGATAACTTCAATGCCAGAGACGGTCATGGTATCCAGTATATCTGCCGGAATGTTTCGTCCTGAAATCTGTATCGTGTCGATTCCGGCGCCCCCCGCAACCAAGCCTGTATTGTATTTCGGGTTCCAGTACTCCCATGACAGCTTGAAGACGTCGTTCCCTTCGCCGCCATACATTTTGTCGACACCGGGTCTGCCTGTGAACGACCACAGGATTTGATAATCACCGGCGTAAATGCTGGAATCGCCGATAAAGGTGTCATTTCCTGAGCCGCCGTAAAGCCGGTCTGCTCCGCCTCCGCCGACCAGAATATCATTTCCCTTGCCGCCGGACAGGCGGTCATCGGCGGCGCCGCCGATCAGGATATCTCCAGCGTTGCCACCCGTAACGTCGAGCATGCTCAGAGAAGATTTAATTCCCGACCCATCGATGATCAGCTTCCCGTCAACGGGCTTTGGCGCCTTCTCTGTCCCATAGTTACGATCCGTAGAGATTTCGATCGCGTTGCGACCCACATAACGGCTGCTATCGCCAAAATCGATTGTTCGAGACTGCCCCGCGGATAAATCCGTGACGACGATTTTCTCGACATTCTTGACTGCGGTCAGCGTAGTAAAGCCATTCGGGGTGGTCTTTTCCTTACCGTTCACGGTCGTCGTGCCGCCTGCGCCAACCAGGACGATGGTATCGGTTCCGGCTCCGCCGTCGATTCTGTCGTCTATCAGCGAGTTGGCGTAGTAGACAAACCTGTCGTTTTTGCTGCCGGTTCGCAGGTTGTCGTAGCTGTCCCGATCGAATTCATCGATTGCGTAGCGTCCCATGGAGCCGTAAATGTCGAACGACATGTTCGTGACGGTGGAGGCAGAGAGTTCCAGTCGTCCGCCATCGAGGTCGAGCCTGGACGCATCCAGAGTGAATTGCACGACCTTGTTCATTTTGAAGAAGGTGTTGTCGAAAGCCAGCTTGAAACCGGCGTGATCGTGTCCTTGGTCGTTCCGCGAAATGAGAGCGATGCCTTGGATATTCGAGAGGCTTGGCCAGTCGGTTTGGAAAATCTTCCATGGCTGGGCAAAATCGTTGATCAGAACCAGGGCGTTGTCGCCCCCGCCACCGCGGACCTTGTCGGTTGGCGTCATGAAGCCGGGAAAGAAATAGAAATAGTCGTCTTCGCTTCCGCCGACGAAACGGTCGATACCCTCGGTGCCGGTAAATTCAGCCATTGCAAGCAGCCCCTTTATGCCAACGCGTTCTTCTTATGGGGTTATGCCGATGCGCAGGCACGCTATCCACTCAATGAATCGAGGGCAGTCCAAAACGTGATTCGATCAAGGGCTCCAGCGCTGTACGATGCATAAATGTGCAAAGACAGTTCTAGCCGCCGATCATACGGTGGCTAGAGGTAAAATTGCAGCGTGTTTTATGTCAAGAAAAAATTCAACCTTCGCGGGTCAATTACGCCCCATCGAGCGGCTCCGTGCCCTGCGGCTTGCCGGCGCGGTCGAGGCGGATCTTTTCGATGCGGTTTTCGGCGGCCGACAGCAGCGTCTCGCAATGTTTCTTCAGTGCTTCGCCACGCTCGTAGATCTCGATCGAGCGGTCGAGCGGCACGTCGCCGCGCTCGAGGGCGGCGACGATCTTTTCCAGTTCCTCGACGGCCTGCTCGAAGGAGAGGGCCGAAACATCCGGGGCGGCAGGGGCGGGGTTGCTCATGGTCAGCCTCTCATCAGGCGGTAGATATGGGTGGCGGCGGATTCGGCCAGGCCCGTGAGGTCGTAGCCGCCTTCCAGCAGGCTGACCACCCGGTTGTTCGCCGATTTTTCGGAAAGTTCCATCAGCTTTGCCGTCGCCCAGTCGAAATCGTCGGCGACGAGGTTGATCTGCGCCAGCGGGTCGCGGTGATGCGCATCGAAGCCGGCGGAGATGATGATGATATCAGGCTTGAAGTCCGCGACGCGCGGCAGCACGCGCGACCTGAAGGCCTCGCGAAAATGGTCGCTGCCGTCATTGGCGGAAAGCGGCGCATTGACGATGTTGCCGGCGCCCGTCTCGTCCTTCGCGCCGCTGCCGGGATAGAGCGGCATCTGGTGCGTCGAACAGAACAGCACGGATCGGTCGTCGTAGAAAATGTCCTGCGTGCCGTTGCCGTGGTGCACGTCCCAGTCGACGATGGCGACGCGCTCGGCGCCGTGCGCTTTCTGGGCATGGCGGGCGGCGATGGCGGCATTGTTGAAGAAGCAGAAGCCCATCGCCTTGTTGCGCTCGGCATGGTGGCCGGGCGGCCGGGCGGCGACGAAGGCGTTGTCCGCCTTGCCGGAAAACACGGCGTCCACGGCGGCGATCGCACCACCAATGCCCGTCAGCGCGGCCTGGAAGCTGGCGGGGCTGGCATAGGTATCCGCCTCGACCTGGTTGATGCCCTCTTCGGGAATCGCCGACATCACCGCCCTGAGATGGCTTTCCGGATGGGCGAGCAGCACGAAATCCTCGTTCGCCTGCGGGGCCTTTTCGCGCACGAGGGGCGCAAAGCGCTCATGCTCCAGCGCAAGATTGATCGCCCGGATGCGGTCCGACCGCTCCGGGTGGCCCTCAGGCGTGTGGTGCTCGAGGAAGATCGGGTTCTCGAAGAGAAACGTCGTCATGGCCGGAAGCTACCCATTGCGGTTGGCGAGGTCCACGGGAAATGGGCCAATGTCCACCCTTTTCAACCGTCACGGCGCAAGGAGCAGTTTTCCGCTGCGCGCCGGATCGTCCTGCCGGGCAAGCGCTGCGGCAAGCGCGGACAAGGCGAAAACCCTGTCGACGGCGGAACCGAGCACACCGGCGCGGATGCCGGCAAAGCTGCGTGCAAAGGCCGCCTCGATCTCGGCGCGCGGGGCGGAATGCACCCAGTTGCGTAGCCAGAGGAAGGAGAAGGCGACGGCTTCACGGCGCTCGGCAACCAGCATCGGATCGAGTTGCAGGCCGGAGAGCGCACCATACTGGATGAAGGCACCACCGGGGCGGATGTGCCGGAACAGCGCATTGCCGAGCTCTCCGCCGACAGCATCGAGAACCGCGTCGAGCGGCGGTGAGGATTGCACGACGACATCGCCCGAAAAGCTTTCCTGCAGCCGTGTCGCGGTCGCGGCGCTGCGCACGAGGGCGACGGGCTGAAAACCGGCCTCCGCCAGCAGCACCAGCAGCATCTTGCCGATCGCCGAGGCGGCGGCGGTGACACCGATGCGCTGGCCGCGCGCGCTGCCGAAATGCGCCTGCACGGCATCGACCAGCTGGAAGGCCGTCAGCGGATTGACATAGGCCATGGCCGCCTGGTCGTCGGAAAGATCGTCGGGCACCGCAAAACACCGCTCAGCCGGGCGGACGAGATAGTTCTGCCACAGCCCGCTCGCACCGATCGGCAGCACGCGCTGGCCGGGCGCAAGGTCGATGACGCCCTCGCCAAGCCCAACGATTTCGCCGACACCTTCGAAACCGGGCACGAAGGGCAGGGCGGTGCGGCTGCGATAGGCGCCGGTGACGGGAATGAGGTCGGAGGGGTTGATGGCCGCGCGCAGGATACGGATCTCCATCTCGCCGGGGCCGGGTGCGGACCGCTCCGTCTCTTCGAGGCCGATCACTTGCCGGGGATCGCCGAACGCTCTAACAACGGCACGAAGCATGGTTTATCCCGGGGGTCGACGTGGAACAGACGGCAGACATCACGGTGAGCGATATCAGGATACCCTTCCGCGATATAGACATGCACGGGCATATGCACAATGCCGCTTACTACGCCCATGCCGAAGCCGCCGTCGCCGGCCTCTGGCGACACCGGCCGGGCGGTGCGAACGATCCGGTCTATTTCGTGCGCAAATCCGGCTGCACCTTCCACCGTGGCCTCCGGCTCGACGATCTCGCCCGCCTGAAGGTCTCGGTCGCGCGCATCGGCGCGACCTCGCTGAGCTTCGCCGTCGCAATGTCCTGCGAGGGCGCTCCGGTCGCCGATCTGGAGATTGTCTGGGTCGCCGTCGATCCGGCGACCCGCCAGCCCGTCAATGTGCCGCAGCCGGTGCGCGACTGGCTGAAATCATTCCTCGCCTGACGCCGTCTCGACCTGCAGCCAACCCGGCCGGCAATCCTCGAATGAATGGTATTGCGGCGCCAGCGCCGGATCGGCCGGATCGTCGAAGCCGCCGATGAGCAGCGCCACGACCGGTTCGTCGTCGATCGCGCCGATGGAACTGCCGCAGGCCGGGCAGAAGGCGCGGCTGGAATAGTCGGAGGAGCGCCAGGTCGAGGGTGTTCCGCCGGTACCCGTCCATTGCAGGCGCTCTGCGGGAAACTCCACCCAGGCGGCGGTCGGCGCGCCGGTATGCTGCTGGCAGAAGCGGCAGGAGCAGGTATGCGGCTTTTCCGCCGGTCCCGTCGCCTCGAAACGGACGGCGCCGCACAGGCAGCCGCCGGAATAAATCTTGTCGCTCAAATCGTTCCTCCCGTTTTTTGAAACAAAGTCGCAATGCCCATGCCGCCGCCGATGCCCATCATGGCGAGCGCCAAGGTCCCCGCATCGGCCGCCCGCATCTGCGCGAAAAGCCGTGTGACGAGGATCGCGCCGGACGCGCCATAGGGATGGCCGAGCGCCAGCGCGCCACCGCCGCGGTTGACAGTCGCGGGATCGACCCCGAGCGCGTCAAGGCTTGCCAGCACCTGCGAGGCAAAGGCCTCGTTGAATTCGATGAACGGGATTGCCGCGACGTCGAGCCCCGGATTGCGCGCAACGAGTTTTTGCATCGCCGGCACCGGCCCGAGGCCGAGCAGGTTGGGGTCGACGCCCGCGACCGCGCTGTCGACGATCTCCAGCAGAACCGACAGGCCTAGATTGCGCGCCTCGGCAAGCGAGGTGACCAGAACGACCGATGCGCCATCATTCACCGGGCAGGCATTGCCAGCCGTCACGGTGCCGTCAGGCCGAAAGACGGGTTTGAGCGCGGCCAACTTTTCCAGCGAGGTGTTTTCACGCGGGCATTCGTCGCGGGAGACCATGCCGGAGGGCGTCTCGACCGGTACGATCTCGCCGTCAAACTGGCCTGTCTTTGCGGCCGCGACGGCGCGGCGGTGGCTTTCCAGCGCGAAGGCATCCTGCCGCGCGCGGTTGATGCCGGCGTGTGCAGCGACATTCTCGGCGGCGATGCCCATGTCCGGATCGCCGACGGTATCCGGCGCCATGCGGGCGCGGCGCACCGGCTCCGGTTCACCGTCGGGCGTGGTGGACGGGCGAAAGCGCAAATGCGCCCGGCTGCTGCTCTCCGTGCCGCCGGCAAGGTAGAAGCGGCCGGCGCCCGCCTGCACGAGCCGGGCCGCCAGCGCGATTGCCTCCAGCCCCGAGCCGCATTGCCGGTCCACCGTCATGCCAGGCACGCTGACCGGCAGGCCCGCCTCCAGCGCGGCGAGGCGGGCGAGATTGCCCGCACTGTTGGCGGCATTGCCGAGGATCACGTCGTCCACGGCCTCGGGCGCAAGACCGGTGTCTGTGAGGATGCGGCGTATGAGCGGCGCGGCAAGGCTCGCCGGCTCGATAGCCGAAAGCGAACCGTTGACGCGGCCGATCGGCGTGCGAAACGCCGCGGCGATGACGGGAATGCGGCTGGGGTCAGAAGAGCCGTTCGAGCGCATTGCTGCCCTCCACCACCCACTGCCGCACCGTCTTCGCCTCGACCTTGCCGGAGGGCGTCACCGGCATGGCGCGGCAAAGCCAGAGACGGCGCGGCTGCTTGTAGCGTGGCAGCACCTCGGCCATTGCCGCCGCCAGGCCGTCCGGCGTCAGGCCCGCTCCGCCCGGTTCGATGACGGCGACCAGCTCGCTGCCGAGATCGGCATGTTCGACACCGAAGACATGGGCGGCGCGAACATGCGGCAGGCCGAGGAGCGCTGCTTCCACTTCGGACGGATAGATATTGTTGCCGCCCGAAAGGACCATGCCGCCGGAGCGGCCGAGGAGATGCAGCCTGCCGTCCGCCTCGAGAAATCCAAGGTCGCCCACGGTGGCAAGGCTGCCGAAACGGGCAAGTCCCGCGCCATCGCCCGCACCCAGATAGCCGGTAGCGACAAGCGGGCTTTCGACGAAGATGGTGCCGGTTTCGCCCGCGGGCAGCGCCTTGCCGGCGCCATCCAGAATGGAGAGCCGAACGCCGGGAAACGCCGTGCCAACGGCGGTGGAGGAAGCGGGATCGCCCGGCGCGGTGGCCGTGATGAAGCCGAGCTCCGAGGCCCCGTAATATTCGCGAAGCGCAGCCCCTGGAAATGTCTTGCTGCACAGCGCGTGGTCGGCAGCCGTCAATTTGGCGCCGGCAATGGTGATCGCCGTCACTCTTTCCGCGCCGTCGCTCTCGCAAAGCCGGCGCAGCATCGTGGGTACGAGGACCAGGCGGCGCACGCCGTTGCACCGGATGGTTTTCAGCGCCTCCGCGGCATCGAAATGCCGGGCGGAATGGAAGGTACCGCCGGCAAGCAGCGTTTCCGTCATTGCGTAGAGTGCAAGTCCGTGGGCGAGGGGACCGGGCGCACAGGTGCTCGTCGTCGCGTCGATGCCGAAGAAGGGGGCACCGGTTGCGAGGCTGGCGCGCCAGGAGCGGCGATCACGGATGATCGGTTTCGGGTCGGCGGTGGTGCCGGAAGTGAAGACGATCAGGAACGGATCGTCGCCATTGCCCTCCGGGAGCGGCGGCGCGTCGAGGGAGACTTCTTCGACGATGATCGCGCTGTTGCCATCGCGTGGGCTGCGGGCAAGAAGGTCACGGCCGTCTGCGGTGACGATGAGATCGGGATCGAGCTTTTCGATCATCCGGCGGCGAACCGGTTCCGGCAGGTGCGGATCGATCAGGGCGGCGCAATTGTTGCCGGCCGTCGCTGCGGCGAAGGCGGCGGGAAAGAGCGCGTGGTTACCGGTGGCGATGGCGATGAGCCGGTTTTGCGGCCCGATCGTACTGCGGCCTTCAGGCGTCAGGTTGGAGAACGCTGCGAAGAGACGCCGTGCCGTTGCAGTCAGCGCACGGTAGGAGAGAACCCGGTCCTCCAGATGGAAGGCCGGGTTCGTGGGATGGTTGGCGGCGTGCTGTTCGAGTGCGCCGGAAAGCGGCATGGGCTCAGGCGCGCTGCGGCAGGAGCGGATAGCCCGCGAGCACGGCGCGGCCGGCCAGCATGGCAACGAACGCCTTGATGAGGTCGCCGGGAATGAAGACGAGCGATGCGAGGGCCGTCTCGAAGAACGCCTTGCCGCTCATGTAGACGAGCCACGGAATACCGAAGAGATAGACGACGGCGATGCCGCCGACGACGGATGCACCCAGGAAGGCGAGAAACTGCGTGAGCTCCCCCTGGTCTTCCCGAACGAAGCGCTCGGCGATCAGGCCGCAGACGAGGGCGCCGAAGACCCAGCCGACGAGGTAGCCGCCGGTCGGGCTTGCGAAAATGGCAAGGCCACCGCGACCGCCGGAGAGAACCGGCAGGCCGATCGCCACGAGCAGCAGGACGAGCAGCACGGCGCCAGCACCGCGCTTGGCGCCGAGGATGCAGCCGGCCAGCATGACGCCGAGCGACTGCGCGGTGATCGGCACCGGTATGAAACCGAGCGTGATCGGCGGCAGCAGGCCCAGCACCACGATGATCGCGGCGAAGAGGGCGACGAGGACGATGTCTCTGGTGGTCATGTCGAGGTTCCCGGATGGACAAAATTGGGTTGGCATTTAGTGCCGCCGAAAACCGCGGGCGTCAATCGCCATGGCGATCGTATCCGCATCCTTCAGCGTCAGGATGATAAGCGGCGTCAGCGTGGAAAGCGGTCGCACCGGCAGGCCGCGCGCCCTGTGCGCGTCGGCGATATCCTGATAGCGCGCAAAAATCTCGGGTACGAAACGGATGACGAGGCCGACGGCAAGGCTGACATCCGCCGCCCGCACGAAACCGAATCGCTCCAGCGGCGTGATGAGCCGGGTGATCTCGTCCATGAAGGCGGAAATGCCCGTCGTCGCGGTGACGGCGGCGGCCAGCAGCACCAGCGTGGACAGGCGGCAAAACACGACGAGCGCCTCGTGCAGCGAATGAAAGAGATAGTTCGCCACTGCGACGATCAGCACCGTGAACAGCACGAACCGTGTGCGCCGCGCTGCTTCCCGGATGCCGATGCCGGTCGACAGATAGAGCCCTGCAGCCAGCACAAGCGCGGGTACGAGAAGGCGCAGGTCCGAGGTAACGAAGAGCACGATGGCCGCGACGAAAAGCACAATCAGCTTGCCGCGCACGGGCATGCGGTGCAGCAGCGAGGTGCCCTCGATGTCGAGCCCGTTCAGCATGCGGCGATTTCCCGGTAGGCGCGGATTGCCGCGGCGGGGTCGCTGTCTGCGGCAAGCCGCCCTTCGTGGAAGACCAGCACACGGTCGAAGCCTTCGAGCAGCGCAAGGTCGTGCGTGATCACGAGCACCTGCTCCGGCAGACCTTCGATGGTGCGCGCGATGAGCGAGCGGTTCTTCAGGTCGAGCTGGTTGGTCGGCTCGTCGAGGATCAGAAGCTCCGGGCCGGTGACGAGCACGCTCGCAATGGCGCCAAGCTGCGTTTCTCCGCCGGAAAGCTCATGGACACGCCGGCGCGCCAGGTGCGAAATGCCGAAACGCGCAAGCACCGCCTCGGTCTTCTCCGCGATCTCGACCTTGCCGAAGCCGCGATTCTTCAGGCCGAAGGCGATGTCTTCCGAGAGGATCGGCAGGATCATCTGGTGCTGCGGGTTCTGGAAGATGAAGCCGGTTTTTCCGCGCGCGGCAACCTCGTCCGCCATCGTATCGAGCCCGCCCACCGTCACCCTGCCGGTCGTCGGTTTGACGAGGCCGTTGATTAGCCGTGCCATGGTCGTCTTGCCGGAACCGTTGAGGCCGACGACACCGATGCGCTGCTCGGCAAGCCGTAAATCCAGCGGCTGGAGCGCGGTGCGTCCGGCATAACTCACCGTGGCGGCAGAGAAAACGATGTCCAAGAGCGGGGTCCCGGTTCGCAGATGGGTGGTGGACCTATAAGCAATTCCACGGGAAGTGCGAAGCGCTTTTGTGTCGGTGCCTGCAATAATGTTGAACAATCGACGGAAAATGTTGAAGGAGCTCGTATCTGCCTGATGTCCGCCGACAGAAAATGATTGGAACAAAACAGGAATATGTGTCTATCATCCAGCCATGACGATTCTGCTTTCTAATGCCGAGGCCCGGCGCATCTTCCTCGCCCGCCAGGGCCTCAGCGGGCCACCCGGTCGCCTGCTCGGCAAGGCAGGGCTATTGCAGCTCATCCACGATATCGGCTTCGTGCAGGTGGACAGCATCGCCACCGTCGAACGGGCACATCACCAGATCCTCTTCTCGCGCAACCAGACATACCGGCGCGAGCACCTGACGGAACTGCTGGAGACGGATGGAGAGCTCTTCGAGCACTGGACGCACGATGCCTCCATCATCCCGAGTGAATTCTACCGCTATTGGAAACACCGCTTCCGCCGCAAGGAAGCGTCGATCCTGGAACGGTGGCGCAGATGGCAGGGCGAGGGTTTTGACGCCACATTCGAGGAAACCTACGAGCGCATCGCCTCCGGCGGCCCCGTCCTGTCGCGCGATCTGAAGACGGACGAGCACAAGTCCGGCGGCTGGTGGAACTGGCATCCGAACAAGACGGCGCTCGAATTTCTCTGGCACACCGGCAGGCTGGCAATCGCCCGGCGGGAAAACTTTCAGAAGGTCTATGACCTTACCGAACGGGTCGTGCCGGCGCATCACCATGAGCCGGATGTCGAACATGACGCCTTCGTCGACTGGGCCTGCCGCAGCGCGCTGACAAGGCTGGGCTTTGCCACCCATGGCGAGCTTGCCGCCTTCTGGGCGCTGATCTCGCCGGAGGAGGCGAAAACCTGGGTGGAAACGCACCGCGACGAGTTGCGCCCCGTTGCCATCGAGACGGCGGATGGCGACAAGCCGCGTGCCTCCCATGCCTTTGCCGATTTCCCGCAAAACCTCGGCGATATCCCCGAGCCGCCCGCAAGACTACGCGTGCTCTCGCCCTTCGATCCGCTGATCCGTGACCGCAACCGCACGGAACGGCTGTTCGGCTATTTCTATCGCATCGAAGTCTTCGTACCGGAGCCCAAGCGGCAATACGGCTACTACGTCTTCCCGCTGCTCGAAGGCGACCGCCTCGTCGGCCGCATCGACATGAAGGCCGACCGCAAGGCCGGCACGCTCGACGTCAAGCGGCTGTGGTGGGAACCGAAGGTCCGCGCCTCGGCCGGTCGGCTCGAGAAGCTGGACGCCGAACTGGCCCGGCTGGCGAAGTTCTCGGGCGTGGAGGAGGTGCGGTATCTCGATGGGTGGCGCGGGGGCGAAGGTTAGTTCTGCCCCCCGGCCGGTCGGCACGCGCAAAAGATAGCCGCTTGTTCTCATCGCCGATATTTTCTGCAATTATCGATTGAGGCGCGGGCGGGAGAGAGCAGCTTGCAGGACGTGACGAAGGAGGAAAACCGGCGCCGGAGAAGCTTCATCGGGGCGGTTTTCCGACGTGTCTTTTTTCATCTGCTCCAAGGAATCCGGTCGCTTGCAACGCCGAAGGGAATACTCGCCCTCATCCCCATCGTCATTTCGGTCTTTGCCTATGTGAAGGCATCCTATCAGCCGACGACGATACGGATGATTGTGAGTACGCCGATACAGGTCGTCCGTTCGGTCATGACGAGCGGAGAAAACAAGGGTGGAGCCGACTACTACATTCCGTCGTTCGAGGCGTTCATAACATCGGACGGGTCTGAGCCGGTTTTTCTCTACAGACTGGTGATGAACATCGTTGCGCGAGAGCCGGGCGGTACCTTCCAGCCGAATTGCGACTACTGGTTCCCTGATCCTAAAAATCCGTCTTCGTCTGAGATACGCCAGCATATGCGTCTAGGTTACTCCGTCCTCAACAAGACATACGCATACGACTTGAAAGACGGTCTCGTCAGCATGCCCAACAGCGTGTTGCCCGTGAAGATCGAGCCCACGGAGGATATCGATCCCGACGGCACCGCATATCTTTCTGCGGGGCTTGGTGCGACGCGCGTGGGGCTGACCGCGGACCACGCGATCAACATCTACGAAAGAGACAAAAAACCGGACTTGGAAATCTGCTTTGCCGGCCAGGCGTTTTCGGCCGGCGTGCCGAGGGTCGATTTCAGGTGGGATTCGATGTCGGGTGACAGGGTGTTCACCAGCACCAATGAACGAACGTTCGGGCAGCTTCCGCATGTGCCGGATACGGCGGCGGTTCCAGCAAAGAAAATCACCACCTACACCGTTTCGGGCGGCGTGCTTTACAGTGGTATTGAGCTCGTCCGGTTCAGCCGCCTGAATCTGTTCTGACCGCACCCAACAAAGGGCTACGCCGAGACCGGCCGTCCGCCGAAGGCGCCTCTGGCGCTTTCCGTCAACGCCCGGAATTTCTCCGATGCGCCGGCGAGCTTTGCGTCCCATTCCGGGTCCGGCACCTGGCCGCGGATCGTTTCGAAATATACGGCCATCAGCGCGGTGATCGCGAAGGGCTCCAGCACTGCCGCCTTGAAGGCCCAGGCGAAGACGATCGCGATGATGAAGCTGTAGCCGGCGATCTCGCCGGGGAAGACGTAGAGGATGGCAGCCGCCGGCGCGAGGGCCAGCAGGAAAACACCGATGGAGAGGATCCACAGGAAGATGGAGAGCCAGACGGCGTTCTTCACCATCTTCAGCCCGTTCTGCGCATAGAGCACGAGGCCGCGGCGCGAACTTTCCCAGGCATTGTCGCTTTTGGTGCGGATGTTGTAGCCGAGGATGATCTCGTCGACATAGGTCAGCGACAGGCGGATGACCGTATTGGCAAAGCGCGCGATGCCGTCGAGGCCCGGGATCGGCAGGAAGGCGGCAACGCCGCCGATGAGCCCCGTGATGGCGGCGATGACGCCCTTGATGAGTTGGTCGAGCGCAAAAAGCATGTTCGCCTCGCCGAAGCGGGCGGTGACGATCTCGCGGCCGTAGGCAACCTGCCCCTTGCCGTCCGGCAGGGCCTCGCCGTCGATCAGCTTGACGATGACGGCGATATGCGCGGTCTTGACCATGTAGAGCAGCCATTCCCGCGCCCAGTAGACGGCCGTTCCGACCAACCCCATGCCGAAGAACCCGCCCCAGACCGCGAAGGATTCCGGGCTATCGCTGACCGAGCCCACGCCATAGCCGATGCCGGCACCCACCCCCGTTGCCAGGATGAAGGCAAGCGTGATCGAGAAGTAGATCACCATCCGGGTCACATGAAGGGCATGGTCTTCAGCAGAATGCCGATGGTCTTGCCGATGCTGAAGTCCCACATGCCCTTATCGCCCCCAAATGAAATCCCGCGATCCCCGATCGTCGCGTGAAGTGCAAACGTTTTGGGGACGCGGGATATTCGGGCGCTATGAGGCGATCAGCAGAGGTCCGTCGCGCTGATCTGGATGCCGAACCCTTCGAGGCCGACATAGTGGCGCTCGCGGGAGGCCAGCAGGCGGATCGAGGTGATGCCGAGATCCTTCAGGATCTGCGCGCCGAGACCGATTTCCAGCCATTCGCTTTCGCGAGCCTGCGCTTCGTCGTGGCCTTCGCCCTCATGCTTGCTTCTGCGGGCGGTCTGCGAGGCACCGACGCCAACCGAGCCCTCGCGCAGATAGACGATGACGCCGCGGCCTTCGCCGGCAATGCGCTTCATGATGCCGTCGATCTGGCGGTCCGCGCCGAAAACGTCGCCGCCGACATTTTCGAGATGCAGGCGCACTGGGATGTCGACACCGTCGCGGATGTCGCCGAAGACGACGGCGAGGTGGTGCATCGGATCCCAGGGCAGCCTGTAGGTCATCGCCTTGGCCCGGCCATAGGGCGTGTCGATGGTAAAGCTGTCGACCTGCTCGATCAGTGTTTCCTTGCGCTGGCGATAGGCGATGAGGTCGGCGACGGAGACCTGCTTGAGGCCATGCGTCTCGGCAAAGCTCGCCACCTGCGGACCGCGCATCACCGTGCCGTCATCGTTGACGAGTTCGCTGATCACGCCGATCGGCGGCAGGCTGGCGAGCTTGCAGAGATCGACGGCGGCTTCCGTATGGCCGGAGCGCATCAGCACGCCGCCTTCGCGTGCGACGAGCGGGAAGATGTGGCCGGGGCGCACGAAATCCGTCGGACCAACATTCGGATTGGCGAGGTTGCGCACCGTCAGCGTGCGGTCGTCGGCGGAAATGCCGGTGGTCGTGCCATGCTTGAAATCGACGGAAACGGTGAAGGCGGTGGTGTGCGCTGAATCGTTTTCCGCCACCATGGCGTTGAGGTTGAGGCGCTTGGCCTCCTCGCGCGGCATCGGCGTGCAGACGATGCCGGAGGTGTGGCGCACAATGAAGGCCATCTTTTCCGGCGTGCAATGCACGGCCGCGACGATCAGGTCGCCCTCGTTCTCGCGGCCGTCATCATCCATGACAACGACGATTTCGCCGGCCTCGAAGGCGCGGATGGCATCGACGACACGCTTCTGATCGTAGCTCATGGCAGGCTCCTATTTAAGACGGCCGGTTTGGCCCCGGTCGCGCAAGTAGTGATCGGCAACGGCGCAGGCAACCATGGCCTCGCCGATCGGCACGGCACGGATGCCGACGCAGGGATCGTGCCGGCCCTTGGTGCGCAGGTCGACATTGTTGCCGTCGGCGTCGATCGAGCGGCGCTCGGTGAGAATGGAGGAGGTCGGCTTGATGGCAAAGCGCGCAATCACCGGCTGGCCGGTGGAGATGCCGCCCAGGATGCCGCCGGCATGGTTGGACAGGAAGATCGGATTGCCGTCATTGCCCATGCGCATCTCGTCGGCGTTTTCTTCGCCGCTCAGTTCGGCGGAGGCAAACCCGTCGCCGATCTCGACGCCCTTCACGGCGTTGATCGACATCAGGAGGGAGGCGATGTCCTGGTCGAGCTTGCCGTAGATCGGCGCGCCGATGCCGGCCGGCACGCCTTCGGCAACGACTTCCACAACGGCGCCGATGGAGGAGCCGGCCTTGCGGACGCTGTCGAGATACGCTTCCCAGACGGGAACGATGGCGGGGTCGGGCGCGAAGAACGGGTTGTTGTTGACCTCGTTCCAGTCCCAGTTGTTGCGGTCGATCTTGTGCTTGCCGATCTGCACCAGTGCTGCGCGGACAGTGAGGCCCGGCACCACCTTGCGGGCAAGGCCGCCGGCGGCGACGCGCGCCGCCGTCTCGCGGGCGGAGGAGCGGCCGCCACCGCGATAGTCGCGGATGCCGTATTTGGTGTCATAGGTGTAGTCGGCGTGACCGGGGCGATACTGCCGTGCGATCTCGCCGTAATCCTTCGAGCGCTGGTCGGTGTTCTCGATCATCATGGAGACCGGCGTGCCGGTGGTGATCATCGTCTCGCCGTCCTCGTCCATCATCACGCCGGAGAGCACCTTGACGAGGTCGTCCTCACGGCGCTGCGTCACGAAACGCGACTGGCCGGGTTTGCGCTTGTCGAGCCAGGCCTGGATTTCGGCCAGCGTGAAACGGATGCCGGGCGGGCAGCCGTCCACCACGCAGCCAAGCGCGATGCCATGGCTTTCGCCCCAGGTGGTGACGCGGAAAAGATGACCGAAAGTGTTGTGCGACATGAGCGGAACCGGACCCGATAGAAGTGGTCCCTCTCTTAGTGGAAAAGAGAGGGGTGGGACAAGGGTTTCGCACAGTATGTCGGCTTTTGCGCGAGCCGGCCGCTCGGGCTACGCCTTCGAAACGTTGGGTGAATAGGTTCCGTCGTCGGTCTCCGCATCCCGGCGCTCCTGAAGCCAGATGATGAACTGCGTCATCGACGTCGTCGTCTGGTCGCCATTCTTGCCGAAGAATGCGAATTCTTCTGTGCGGCCGCTGTGTCTCACATGAGCAAAAAGCTCGATTTGTTGCTCGACCTGCTCGTCGCTCAGGGCGGTGATATCGGCCTTGCCAATTGCCTCGCGTATCTTTGTGTCCGTGAAGTCCTTCGACCTGTCAGGTGGGATGAGGTGCAAGCCAGCCCTTACTCGCTTAGCATTTTCGATTGCGCGACCCACACTCTCTCGAGCCTCCGGTGGGAGTTCATCGAGAGTGCGGACAGCCGATGCTGGTGGAGTTCTCCAGTTCGAGAAATCTGAAATCTTTGGGCCAGATCTGTGCCGATCAAGCTCCGCCATAATGTTCGGGCCTATGGTGCTCGCATTCAACATATGGAGTTTCCCTAGATTGTGGGTTCGTTATGCCGATTCCAGCATAGCGCGAAATCCTTACGTATGGTTACCAAAGGATTTAGCCGGCAGGATCAGCATGGCGGCATAAACGAAGCTCTCGAAGGGACCCTGCCCGACGAGAGGGGAAGCCGCCGATTGAAGGAAGAGACCTAAGACGCCAGTTTCCAGCGCATTTCGCGGCCAAACGCCAGAAAGTCGTCGCGCGAAAGCGGTTTGGCGAAGGCGTAGCCCTGCAGGAGGTCGCAGCCTAGCAGGCCGAGCATTTCGGCGTGTTCCATGGTCTCGACGCCTTCGGCCACGATCTCGATGTTGAGCGAACGGCCGATCTCGATGATCGAGCGCACCAGCGCCTGTTCGTCGCGCGAGGACAGGATAGGCGCGACGAGCTGGCGGTCGATCTTCAGGCGCTTGGGCTTCAGCTTCAGCAGGCTGACGATCGAGGTATGGCCGGTGCCGAAATCGTCGATCTCTATGTCGATACCGAGCGCCTTGATGCGCTCGAGATTGGAGAGAACGATATCGTCGCTCTCGTCGAGGAAGATTGATTCGACCAGTTCGAAGGCGATCTGGCCGGGTTGGATGGAAAGGCCGGTGAGGCTGTCGATCAGGCTTTCGTCACGCAGGCGTTTGGCGGAGACGTTGACCGAGATCTTCGGCATGATCAGGCCCCGCGCCGCCCAGCGGGCACAATCGAGCAGCGCCTTTTCCAGCACGATGCGGTCGAGCGTCGCCATGACGTTGAGGTCCTCGGCGATCTTCAGGAAGCGATCGGGTGTCAGCAGGCCGTCGCGTGGATGGTTCCAGCGGATGAGCGCCTCGGCACCGGCGAGTTTCAGCGTGCCGGCATCGATCTGCGGCTGATAGTAGGGAACGAATTCGTTGTTCTCGATGCCGGACAGAATGTCGTCGGCGATGCGCTTGTTCGAGATGATTTCGGCTTGCAGCGCCTGCGTGAAGAATTCGTGCCGGTTGCGCCCCATCGCCTTGGCGCGGTAGAGCGCGATGTCGGCATTCACCAGCAGCTTGGCGGTGTCGACCGCCCGGCCTTCGGCAAGTGCGATGCCGATGCTGACACCGAAGCGGCAGAGATGGCCTTCATACTCGACGGGCTGCTGCATCAGCGTGATGATGCGGCGCGACAATCCGCTGAGATAGGCCTCGTCCGTCGTATCGGCCACCACCACGACAAATTCGTCGCCGCCGATGCGGGCGACAAGATCGCCTTCGCGCACGGAGGCGCGCAATATCCGCGAGGCATGGACGAGCAGGGCGTCGCCGGCCGCATGGCCGAGTGTGTCGTTGATCTGCTTGAAGCGGTCGAGGTCGATATGGAGGATGCCGACACGCACGTCTGCCGTCGCGCTGAGTGCGGCGATGGCGGTCAGTTCGTCGTCGAGCTTGCGGCGGTTGCCGAGGCTGGTCAGCGGGTCGTGCAGGGCGTTGTGCTCGATGCGGACCTTCGCCTGTTCCAGTTCCACGTTCTTTGCGTCGGTCTGCGTCTTGGCGGCCTTGAGGTGTTCGCGCAGTACGACATCCTCGGTGACGTCGAAGGCGAGACCGATGAGCCTGCGGGTGGCGCCATGGCCATAGTGGATCTTGCCGACGGAACGCACATGGCGGATTTCTCCGCTGGTCAGAACGACGCGCGCCTCGTGCACATAGGGCAGGTCCTGCGCGATGCAGCGTTCGACGTTCTCGATGATCGCTGCCCGGTCGTCCGGGTGCATGGCGCCAAGCCAGGCTTCCTGCGTAACGATGCCGTCAGTGAAGGTCAGCCCATAGAGCTGATGCATGCGGAGGTCCCAGAAGGTCCGGCCGCGGTTCAGGTCGGCTTCCCACAGGCCGCACTGGTAGGAGTCGAGCGCGAGGTCGAGGCGGCGGGTCGTTTGCTCCAGCTCGGTGTTCTGCAGCTCGGAGCGCTCCTTGGCCTCCTTGAGGCGGGCAGTCATCTGCACGTCGCTGGTGACGTCGAAGGCGAGGCCCACGAGCTTGCGGCGACCGTCCTGCCCGACATGGAGCTTGCCGACCGACTGCACATGGCGGATCGTTCCATCGGGGTGAACGACCCGTGAGGTGCGCATGTAGGGCACGTTTTCGCGGATGGTCTGGTCGGCCTTGCCTTCCGCCTCCTCCCGGTCGTCGGGATGGATGGCGTTGATCCAGGTGTCGTGCGTGATGCGGTTTCCCGTGTTGATGACACCGTAGAGCTGGTGCATGCGCTCGTCCCACAGGGTGAGCCCATCCTCCAGATCGGCCTCCCAGAGGCCGCATTCATAGGAATCGAGCGCCAGGTCGAGGCGCTGCGTCAACTTGGCAAGCTCGGCGTTCTGGATGTCGGCCTGTTCCTTGGCGGTCTTCAGCGCCTGGTTGAGCAGCACGTCCTCGGTGACGTCCCAGCTGATACCGGTCAGCTTGTCTTCGCCGTTCGGGCCGGCGAGGCGCGAGCCGACATTGCGGATATAGTGCCAGCTGCCGTCCGGCATGAGGATGCGATATTGCGACTTGTAGTCGCTGCCGCCGGCGCCGATCAGGTCCATCTGGGCCTTGGCAGTGGCGACGTCGTCCGGGTGTAGAACCGAGCGCCATTCTTGATCGTTCGGCGTCGCGTCTTCCGAAAAGCCGTGCAGGCGGTGCATCTGGGCATCCCAGTTGCGCGCACCGGTTGCAAGCTCGATTTCCCAGATGCCGATCTTGGAAGCATCAAGCGCAATGTCGAGGCGCTGCGAGAGCGACTTTACCTGACGTTCGCGCGCCCTGAGCCGGGCGATGTTGCGCTGGCGCTCGCTGACAAGGCCACCGGTCAGGAAGATCGGTACGATGATGATGAGAGCGGCGGCGATGATGATGAGCCGGATCTGCGTCAGGTTTTCCGGCGGATGCTGCCAGCCCTGCGCCGGAATGGCGGCCAGCTCCCAGCGTCCGCCTGGAAAATCCAGCACCTGGACAATGGGCGTGCTTTCGAAGATCTCGGCATCGCCGAAGAAGGGGTCGACAATGTTGTCCGGCACGCTGACATCGCGGATGGCCAGCTGGATATCGGCGGGATGTGCTGAAAAGCCGGGCGGGTTGTGCCGGTCGGGATCGATGAGGCCGGCATCGGTGAAGAGCTTGCGCTCGTCAATCACCCCGTCGATGTAACCCCAGAAGTAAGGCCGGGCGTCGACATTGGTGAAGACCGGCATGAAGAGGTTGAAGCCGCGCCCGCCCTTGGCGAATTCCACCGGCCCGAACATCAGAGGGCGCCCGCGCGAGCGGTCCGTTTGGGCGGCCATGCGGAAGGAGTTGAAGCGGCTGAAATTCGTGCCGAGATAATGCTGGTTGCCGTCGAGCGGGAAGGCCTGTGTGACCTTGCCGCCCGGCGCGACGCCGACACGGCGGAAATGGGTGTTCTGCAGCATCAGCTTGCGAGCGAAGACGTTGAATTGCAGGGTCGCCTGCTCTGGCGCCACGGCAAACATGTTGGCGACGCTGCGCAATGCCGCCACATCGCTGTTGACCTCGCTCTGCAGGCGGGCGCCGACGAGCGCAAGGTCGCCCGCGACGTGGTTTTGCAACTCGTTGCGATGGATGTGTTCGTTCTGCCGCTCGTAGATGATGCCCGCCGTCAGGATGACGCAGCCGGCAATCGCCGCCGGGACGAGCGACGGTCGCGCCCATTCTGCGATGGACGCCAGATGACGGCGAAGGGCGGCAGGCAAGTGCAAAAGACAGTTCCCGATTGTTGCAAAACGGTACGGCTTGTTTCCTTAAAATTGCATTTATAAGCAGCTGAAATACTTGCATTTCCGCTCGGCAACGGGCGGTGGCGCCGCATTTGTCCGACAATCCGGGGGATGAGCGCTTCGCCCGTCTTGATTCGCGGGGTCTTTCCGGCCATCCATTTCACACGACCGCGGGGGCGGGCAAATTTCGCCATATTTGGGGGGCATCTGATGGCCAGCAAAAAGACCGATTCATTTCCAGGGATTCGCACGATGCGCCTTCTGATCGCCGCGCTGATGGCTATGGCTGTTTTCCTCTCGCCACTGACTGCATCGGCAGAAAGCGCCGACGTCGAGGCCACCATCACGAATGTCGATACGACAAACCTCAGCCTGTCGCTGGACGACGGCAAGAAGTACCAGGCGCCGGAAGAGTTCAATTTCGAAGGCCTGACGCCGGGCGTGAAGGTGCTGGTGTTCTACACCGAAGTGGATGGCAAGCGCGTCATCAACGACCTCGAAATCATCCAGTAGGGTTTGAGCCGCTCGTCAGAGCCAGTGCATGCCGGTCGCATCGATGCGCAGCAGCCGGTCCTGGTGGATCGGCGTGTTGGCCGCCTCTTCCTCACCCATGCCATGCAGGCGGAACGCCGCGCGGAAAACGCCTCCATGGCTGACGCAGACGGTCGGCTGGTGCACGTCAGCAAGCCATGAACCGATGCGCCAGGAGAGGATTTCGTAACTCTCGGCATCGTCGCCCGGCGGGATGAAGTTCCATTTCGCGTGGCGGCGCTCCTCGACGCGCTCCGGTGCCTGCGCTGCAAGCTCGGGCAGCGTATGGCCTTCCCAGTCGCCGAAGGAGACTTCGACGAGGCGCGGATCGGTGCGGTAGGCGAGGGGATCGAGGCCCATGGCACGGCGCAGGATTTCCATCGTCTCGCGCGTGCGCCCAAGCGGGCTTGCCACGAAATCGAAATCGGAAACCGTCTTGCCGAGAATGCCCTTGAGGGCCGTGCCGTTACCGGCCGCCTGCTTGCGGCCGGTGTCGTTCAGCGGGATGTCCTTCTGCCCTTGCAGCCTGCCTTCTGCATTCCACGCGGTCTGGCCGTGTCGGATCATGTAGATAAGCAAGGCAGAGGGTCCCGTGGTCCGTTTAATCCTTGGCGACGGAAATGTCCGGCGCGTCCACGGCCTTCATGCCAACGACATGATAGCCGCTGTCGGCATGGTGCGTTTCGCCGGTCACCGAGCGCGACAGGTCGGACAGCATGTAGAGGCCGACATCGCCCACTTCCTCGATGGTGACGGTACGGCGCAGCGGCGCGTTGTACTCGTTCCACTTGAGGATATAGCGGAAGTCGCCGATGCCGGCGGCCGCGAGCGTCTTGATCGGGCCGGCCGAAATGGCGTTGACGCGGATGTTCTTCGGGCCGAGGTCGACGGCGAGGTATTTCACGCTCGCCTCGAGTGCGGCCTTGGCAACGCCCATGACGTTGTAGTTCGGCATGACCTTTTCCGCGCCGTAATAGGTCAGCGTCAGCATGGAGCCGCCGTCGGTCATCAGCTTTTCCGCACGGCGGGCGACCGACGTGAAGGAATAGACCGAGATCTGCATCGTCTTGGCGAAGTTGCCCGGCGTCGTGTCGACATAGCGGCCGGTCAGCTCGTCCTTGTCGGAAAAGCCGATGGCGTGCACGATGAAGTCGATCTTGCCCCACATCTTCTCGACATTGTCGAAGACCGCGTCGATCGACGCTTCGTCGGAAACATCGCAATCGCCAGCCAGCACGGCGCCGATTTCGGCGGCCAGCGGCTCGACGCGCTTCTTCAACGCATCGCCCTGATAGGTGAAGGCGATCTCGGCGCCCTGTGCATGGATAGCCTTGGCGATGCCCCAGGCGATGGAACGGTTGTTGGCGACGCCCATGATGACGCCGCGCTTGCCCTTCATCAGACCAGATGCCTGAACCATGGTTTGCCCCCTGAACTTAAAGTCGAAACTGCCTATGGCATAGGCGGCACGGTGGTTCAAGCGCGGGAGGCTTCAGGAACTGTTAGTACCCGTAACAATGGGTGCATGTTTTACCGAAGCGTCACAAAAGGCTTAAAGATAAAGGCCTTCGCGCAGCGAACGCATGAGATCGATCATCTTGGCGTCCGGCTTTTCCCACAGCAAAAGGCGGATTTCGGCGATGAGATCGCCGCGCTCGCCGTTTTCCTTGACGAGGCCTTCGCCCGAAATGATGATCTTCTGGTCGGAGCCCGACCAGGCCGGCACCGTCACGGGAAGGGATCCGAGAGGCCCCTCGATCGTCGTTTCGCAACCGAGCACGGCGTTTTCGATGGTGATCGGCAGGTCGACCTTCAGGTCGAAGCCATCGACGCGGAAACGACCCGGCGCCACGCGCACGGTGATGATCGCATCGCCACGTCTCAGGTTTTCGAGGCGATAGCCCGCTTCCCGAAGGCGGATCACCTGGCCGTCCGTCGAGCCGGCGCCGATCGGCACGCGCAATGTCTGTCCGTCTGGTGTTTCAAGCGTCGGACGCACCCGGTTCAGGATATCCTCGACCGTGACGGTGACGTCGGCCACGAGATCCGGGGCCTTTTCCACCTTGGCGCGGCTGCCGCGGATGCGGCGGATGATGGCGGAGATGATCGCTGCCGCGGGCGCGGCGACGTGCGCCGGCGCCGTCTCGTCCAATGGGGTCTCGCCGCTGGCCTTGCGCATATCCTGTGCCGTGGCGGCGGTCGGCTGCTGAGCCTGCGGCTGCGGGCGGGCCTCCGGTTTTGCTTCCGCCGGCTGCCCGCGGGAATCGACGCCGAAGATGCGGGCGATCATGTCTTCCGCGCCTTCGTCCGCCATGCGTGGCGGGGCTTCGGCCTGGGCCTTGCGCTCGGCCTGCTGGCGACGCATCTGCTCCATGCGGCGAAGCTCGGCCTCGCGCTGATGGCGGTCGTAGCGGCTGCGTTTGTCCGGGTCGCGCAACAGGTCATAGGCCCGGCCGGCCTCGGTGAAGCGCACGGTTGCGTTGGGGTCGTCGTGATTCTGGTCGGGATGCACCGCTTTTGCGACCGAGCGCCAGGCGGCCTTGATTTCATCTTGTCCGGCGCTTCGCTTCACGCCGAGCACTGAATAGGGGTCACGCATAACTTCCACCCGTTGACGTTTTGCCGGTCACGATAGCGAGGAACGTCCTAATCTCTGGTTACGGGTCAGGGTTGAGAAATCGCAAAGATTTCGCGCGAGACCCGGTAGGCGGCCTCAACCCTGAAGGTCGAAGGCGAGCAGCATCCATTCGCCGGAACTGCCAAGGCAGGTGCGGCCGGTATAGTTGGCGATGCCCTGATAGGAATGTCTGGTGGTCACGAAGTCGCGGCAGGTGCGGCCGGCATTGTCGCGGTTTTCCGCGATGGTGCCGATCACGCCGGCGCTGCCCGAAGCGGAATTCGCCCAGGGAATGGCGCCGCCGGCGGTGCGTGCAAGATCGGCGGAGGACACGGCGTTGCGCACGGTGATCTCGTCGGTCAGCCGCTCCGCGCTGTTCGGCACGGCGCTGGTGCGCATGGTATCCACCTTGTCGTCAAACAGGTCGAGGCCACTCATGCAGCCGGATACGAGCGCACCGGACGTCATCACGGCAACGATCGCAAGGCAGCGCGCCCAGTATGGCTTTGTCTCCGGTCGCGACTTTGCTATGACGTCCACTCCAACCTGCTTCATGCAGCCAATAGATCGGCATTGAATCGAATATGAGCGAAAACGCGTTAACAAGCGGTGACTTCACCGAGGAAAACGAACCTTATTCCCTGTTCGGTACCTGGCTGGAAGAGGCCGGAAAGACCGAGCCGAACGATGCGAGCGCGCTGTCGCTGGCAACCGTCGACGAAACCGGATTGCCCAACGTGCGCATGGTCCTGCTCAAGGGATTTGACGAGCGCGGCTTCGTTTTCTACACGAATTTCGAAAGCCGAAAGGGCGAGGAACTGCTCTCCGCCCGCAAGGCCGCCATGTGCTTCCACTGGAAATCGCTGCGCCGCCAGGTGCGCATTCGCGGCGAAGTGGAGATCGTCACCGACGCCGAGGCCGACGAATATTACGCCTCGCGCCCGCGCGGCAGCCGCATCGGCGCCTGGGCATCAAAACAGTCGCGCCCGCTCGAAAGCCGCTTCGCGCTGGAAAAGGCCGTCGCCGAATACACCGCGCGCTACGCGATCGGCAACATCCCACGCCCGCCATACTGGTCCGGCTTCCGGATAAAGCCCGTCTCGATCGAGTTCTGGCACGACCGCGCCTTCCGCCTGCACGACCGCGTGGAATTCCGTCGTACCGAAGACGGCAAGGGCTGGACGAAGGTCCGGATGTATCCGTAAGAAAATCTAGCGTCGCAGCAGCCGGAACGGGATGCCGGAGGCCAGTGCGCCGACATATTTCGGTTTCTGGTAGAGCCCGTTCAGCGAGATGCGGGGAAGCGTCGTCGGCGCGTCGAAGGAGCGGGGCGAGAGCGTGCCGGGTTCCGTCGTCACTGCGAGGCGGAAGCCAAGCTCCTTGGCGATGCGGTGTTCGCGTGACGAGACGGCGGCGCGGTCGCCATAGGGGTAGGCGAAGGTTTCCGGGCGGTGGCCGATGATCGCGGCGATGCGGTCGGCCGATTCATCCATCTCGCGGCGGGCTTCCTCGTCGCTGAGGCGCGCCAGCGACCGGTGGCTGACCGTATGGGCGCCGATCGAGGCGAGGGGGTTGAGCACGAGGCTTTTCAACTCCGGTTCGCGCATGACGAGCCGTTCGGTGATCATCATCGGATCGATGCCGTGCGCCTTTGCGGCCGTATCGAGCCTTTCGATCGCGGCCGCCTCCTCTGTTTCCACCTGAACGAAGCGGGTCATCCGGCTGAAGGCTGCCTGCTTCTGGAAGGGCGTGGCAAGCGGCATGGTGACCGCGCCGGTGCCGAAATCGAACTCCAGATGCGGCGCCACGCGCAACAACTCCGTCAGCGTCTCCCACCAGATACCATGTGTCTTGCAGCAGAAGCCCGGCGCCACGAACACCGTGAACGGCACCTTGTGGCGGGTAAAGACCGGCTGGGCGTGCATGGCGTTGTTGCGATAGCCGTCGTCAAGCGTGAAGGCCGCAAAACGCTCGCCGGGCCGCGCAATGGCAAGACGCGCCGGCATGTCGGCAAGCGCCACGAACTGGTAGCCTTCCTCGCGCAGATGCTCGATCGCCGCCTCGAGGAATTCGGGGGTTATTTCCAAATGCGCATTGGGATCGAAGACGTGCGGCACCTTCGGGCGCACATGATGCAGCGTAAAGATCGCGCCCATGCCGCGCGCCGTGGACATCAGCCCGGCGCGGCCCGCAAAGTGCGCAAACTCCAGCCCGCCGGTGATGACGGCGCGCTTGAGCCCCTGGCGCATGACATTGCGGATTGGCATGTTTTTTCGGTCTTTCCTGTCGTTTCCTGGCCGTTATCGCATCCGGTCGGTATCCGATGGGTTAACAACGGCTTTCCTGTGGCGCGGCGGTGCCGCCCGCCCGGACTGGAAGGTGAGGATGCGAACCACCTCCATCATGATGGTTGTGACAGCGTCGAACATTGTCTCGTTCTCCATGCGTTTGAACTGCATGGATTGTCCGCCCGCTTGCCTCTTTCGCTCAAACGAGTTTATCGTCGATCTCGAATGACTTGAGGTTATGCGATGAAACGCGGACGGCTGCCCCTGACGGCGCTGAGAAGTTTCGAGGCGGCGGGCCGGCTTGGAAGTTTTACGCTTGCCGCCGACGAACTGCTGGTGTCGCAGGCCGCCGTCAGCCGGCAGGTGAAGGAGCTGGAGGCCGAACTCGGCAAGCAGCTGTTCGAGCGGCGCCACCGCAACGTCCGCCTGACACCATCCGGCCGCGCACTTCTCGACGTGCTGTCCCGCGCCTTCGATGCCATGGATGCCAGCCTGTCGGAAATTCGCGGTCGCCGGGGTGGCGGGCTGTTGGAAATCAGCGCAGAGCCCTCCTTCGCCGCCTGCTGGCTCGTGCCGCATCTCGACGATTTCCATGCCGACCATCCCGAGATCGACGTCGTGGTCGATTCCGACGCGCGGCTTATCGAGTTCCGCACGCAGGATGCCGAGATCGCCATTCGTCACGGGGCGGATGCAAAGGCCTGGCCGCGGGCCGTAGCCGACCACCTGGCGGATGTGGAAATGGTGCCGGTGATGATGCCGTGCCTGCTGGCGGATGGCCCGCCCCTGAACGAACCCGCCGACCTTCTGGCCTACACCCTGCTGCACGAGGAGAACCGCAGCGCCTGGCAGCACTGGTTTGCCACCGCAGGTCTGCCGGACGCGGCCCGCGGGCGCGCCCAGATTTTCACGGAAGGCAATCTGGTGCTGCAGGCGGCGCTACGTGGCCACGGCGTTGCCTTGGTCGACCGGTCCTTCGCCGCCGAGGATCTGGCCGAGGGCCGCCTGGTGCAGCCCTTCGACATCTCGATTCCCTTTGGCGCCTATTGGCTGGTCGCCCGCGACTTCAAACGCCTATCACCGGAGGCGCGCGCCTTCCGGGAATGGCTGTTGCAGAGTTTTGGCGTGGGAGGCGGGGAGGGCGTTTAAGCCTTCGTCCCACCCACCGTGATCTGGTCCATCCGAAGATGCGGCTGGCCGACGCCGACCGGCACCCATTGGCCGGCCTTGCCGCAATTGCCGATGCCGGTGTCGAGCTTGGTGTCGTTGCCGACCATCGAGACGCGGCGCATGGCGTCCGGGCCGTTGCCGATCAGCATGGCACCCTTGACCGGCGCCGTTACCTTGCCGTTTTCGATCAGGTAGGCTTCGGTGCAGCCGAAGACGAACTTGCCCGACGTGATGTCCACCTGGCCGCCGCCGAAGGAGACGGCGTAGATGCCGTTCTTCACCGAGGCGATGATCTCGTCCGGCGTCTTGTCGCCGGAGAGCATGTAGGTGTTGGTCATGCGCGGCATGGGGCGATAGGCATAGCCTTGCCGACGGCCGTTACCGGTCGCCTTCATGCCCATCAGGCGCGCATTCTGCCGGTCCTGCATGTAACCGACCAGCTTGCCGTCCTCGATCAGCACATTGTAGGCCGACGGGGTGCCTTCATCATCGACCGTGATCGAGCCGCGCCGGTTGTCGATCGTGCCGTCATCGACGACAGTGACGCCCTTGGAGGCGACCTGTTCGCCAAGCAGGCCGGCGAAGGCCGAGGTCTTCTTGCGGTTGAAGTCGCCCTCCAGGCCATGGCCGACGGCCTCGTGCAGCATAACGCCCGGCCAGCCGGAGGCGAGCACCACATCCATCGTGCCGGCCGGCGCCTCGACGGCTTCGAGATTGACCAGTGCCTGGCGCAGCGCATCGTCGGCGCCCGCCCGCCAGCTTTCCTGGGTTAGGAAGGCGTCGAAGGTCGTGCGGCCGCCGATGCCGTAGCTGCCGGTCTCCTGACGATCGCCAACACCTGCGACGACGGAAATGTTGATGCGGGTCATCGGGCGCACGTCGGTGACGCGGTGTCCGTCGGCGCGCAGGATGTTGACGACCTGCCAGCTCGCGGCGATCGATGCCGTCACCTGCCGCACCTTCGGGTCCTTGTCGCGCAGATAGGCGTCGATCTCGGTGAGCAGCGCCACCTTCTGCTCGAAGGTCGGCGCGCCGATCGGGTTGTCCGCGGTGTAAAGCTGGCGGTTCGTGCCCTGCGGCGCGTCCGTATAGTCGCCGGAGTAACCACGCGTCACGGCGCCGGCCGCATCGGAGGCCCGCTTCAGCGCGGCGAGCGTCATCTCGCCGGAATGCGCATAGCCGACCGCTTCGCCGGCAACGGCGCGCAGGCCAAAACCCTGGTCGGTGTTGAAGCTGCCGCCCTTGAGGCGGCCATTGTCGAAGGAGAGCGACTCGGCCTGTGCGTGCTCGAGGAAGAGCTCGCCGTCGTCCGCGTTTTTCAGCGTCTCCCGGAGCATCGCCTGCACGGACGCCTCGTCGGCATCGAAGAGGGAGAGGAGGTCGGTGTTCATGAGAGGCTCCGCAAGCATTTATGTACGGGCTTCATGTAAGTCCCCCGGCGGCGGGCGGCAAGCCCGCCGGGTGATTGCTTACGGCAGCGCGTCGTAGCCCTCGCCGAAACCCTTGAGGTCGACGGGGATGCCGATGCCTTCTTCCGGCGACTGGAAGACGATGAAGGTGGCGGTCGCGCCCGAGCGGAAGGTCTTGAGGAGTTCGTCCTCGAGAACCACTTCCGCGTAGCAGCCATCCGCGAAGCAGCGCACGAAGTAGGCGCGGCCGATATCCTTGCCGTCGACATTGAGGCCAAGTCCGTTCGGCAGCAACACGCCAAGGGGAGCCAGCACGCGAAGAATCTTCGCCTTGCGGTCGGCGGTCTTCAGCACGACGACGGAGAGGCCGAGTTCCGGCCGGTCTTCAGCCAGCACGTTCTGCATCAGCGCGCACTGTTCGCCGGAGGCGCCGGCCGGCTGATCGCAGACGATCGACCAGGCGCCATGGTTCGATTTCACCGTGCCGGGCTGCTGGGCCACTGAGGCGGACGGAAGCGCCGCGGCGCCGAGCCCGAGCGCGGCGAGGCCAAATGCCGCCCGGGACAGCCGGGAAAGGGAAGGAAAACCCATGAAAACCTCGAAAATCTCGAATCAGTCGCGGTATATTTGAAGGGGCGGCGGCGAAATGAAAAGCCCCAAGCGCTCCTTTCCGATTGATTGAAGGCGGAAATTGGACGTGGCGCGGACACTTTATAATATAGCGCGGCCTCGCCGTGCCGCCGCCGCGCAAAACGGCGAGGGAAGGGGCTTCGGCCGGGATCGCCGCGGCCAAACCTTTCATGCTATAGGGAAATGTGAAGAAACTGTGGGGTTCCGCCCTAGGCTTTTGCTTTTGCGCAAAAATGCCGCATGGGGGGTCGCCCATGGCGGTTGCGGCGAGCATGAAACTGTGGTTTTAAGCACTCAGTATAGCAGGGATTCTGCGCGCCTGTTTGATCCCAATCAAACGCCTTGGGGAGATACGTTGTGAAAAACAAAGCTTTTGCAGTTCTGGCCGCTCTCGGCTGTCTGCTTTTTGCTTCGACCGCTTTTGCTGATCAGCCGTTCGCGTGGCAGAAGGGCCTTCAGGCCCCCGCAACCGCGATGATGGAAGAGATTCGCTGGTTCGAGCAGTACACACTCTGGTTTATCGTACCGGTCACCCTGCTCGTCCTCGTCCTGCTCATCATCGTCGTCGTGAAGTTCCGCGAAAGCGCAAACCCGGTCCCGTCCAAGACCAGCCACAACACGGCGATCGAAATCGTCTGGACGCTCGGCCCGGTCGTTGCTCTCCTGTTTCTGGCGGTCCCCTCCTTCCAGCTCCTCAACAAGCAGCTTGCGCCCACCGAAGAGCCGGAATTGACCATCAAGGCGACCGGCTACCAGTGGTACTGGGGTTATGAATACCAGGTCGGCGAAAGCCCGCTCTCCTTCGACAGCCTGCTCCTGCAGGACAGCGACCGCGCCAGCGCCGGCAAGGAAGACAAGGCTGTCTATCCGCGCCTTCTCACTGTCGACAACGAACTCGTCGTTCCGGTCGGCAAACATGTCCGTCTCCTCGTCACCGCCGCCGACGTGATCCACGCCTACGCCATGCCGTCCTTCGGCATCAAGATCGATGCTGTTCCGGGCCGTCTGAACGAGACCTGGTTCAAGGCCGATCGCGAAGGCCTGTTCTACGGCCAGTGTTCCGAGCTCTGCGGCAAGGACCACGCGTTCATGCCGATCGCCATCCGCGTCGTCTCGCAGGAGAAGTACGATACCTGGCTTGCTGCCGCCGCGACGAATGTCGGCGAGGCAAACAAGGCCCTGATGGCGTCTGTCGACGGTGCGGACAAGTCCGTCAACGTCGCCCAGAACGCCGCGCAGTAATTCCAAGGGAGTCTGATCCATGGCCGGAACATCCGCTGCCCACGGCGATCACCACGATCACCACGAACACAAGCCGCTCACCTTCTTTCAGCGTTGGTTCCTCTCGACCAACCACAAGGATATCGGCACCCTCTACCTGATCTTCGCGATCTGTGCGGGCATCATCGGCGGCACGCTGTCGGTGGTGATGCGCATGGAGCTGCAGGAGCCGGGCATCCAGATCTTCCACGGCTTGGCCTCGATGGTCTACGGCTTCGAAGGTGACGCTGCCATCGACGGCGGCAAGCACATGTTCAACGTCTTCACGACGGCGCATGCGCTCATCATGATCTTCTTCATGGTCATGCCGGCGCTCATCGGCGGCTTCGCCAACTGGATGGTGCCGATCATGATCGGCGCGCCGGACATGGCGTTCCCGCGCATGAACAACATCTCGTTCTGGCTGATCATCCCGGCCTTCCTGCTCGTGCTGCTCTCGATGTTCGTCGAAGGTCCGGCGGGTGGTTATGGCGCAGGTGGCGGCTGGACGATCTATCCACCATTCTCCACTGCGGGCCAGCCTGGTCCTGCCATGGACTTCGTGATCCTCGGCCTGCACATTGCCGGCGCATCCTCGATCCTCGGTGCGATCAACTTCATCACCACGATCCTGAACATGCGCGCTCCGGGCATGACGCTGCACAAGATGCCGCTCTTCGCCTGGTCGGTTCTGATCACCGCCTTCCTGCTTCTGCTCTCGCTGCCGGTTCTGGCAGGCGGCATCACCATGCTGCTCACCGACCGCAACTTCGGCACGGCCTTCTTCGCGCCGGAAAACGGTGGTGACCCGATCCTCTTCCAGCATCTGTTCTGGTTCTTCGGTCACCCGGAAGTGTACATTCTGATCCTGCCCGGTTTCGGCATCGTCAGCCACATCGTGTCGACCTTCTCGCGGAAGCCGATCTTCGGCTATCTCGGCATGGCCTACGCCATGGTCGCCATCGGCGCCGTCGGCTTCATCGTGTGGGCGCACCACATGTACACGGTCGGCATGTCGCTCGACACGCAGCGCTACTTCGTCTTCGCCACGATGGTCATCGCGGTTCCGACGGGCATCAAGATCTTCTCGTGGATCGCGACGATGTGGGGTGGCTCGATCCGCTTCACGACGCCGATGGTCTGGGCGATCGGCTTCATCTTCCTGTTCACCGTCGGCGGCGTCACGGGCGTCCAGCTCGCAAACGCCGGCCTCGACCGCGCCCTGCACGACACCTACTACGTGGTTGCCCACTTCCACTACGTTCTGTCGCTCGGCGCCGTCTTCGCCATCTTCGCAGCTTGGTATTACTGGTTCCCGAAGATGACCGGCTACATGTACTCGGAATTCCTCGGCAAGCTGCACTTCTGGGTGATGTTCGTGGGCGTGAACCTCGTGTTCTTCCCGCAGCACTTCCTCGGCCTCGCCGGCATGCCGCGCCGCTACATCGACTATCCGGATGCATTCGCCGGCTGGAACGCGGTTTCGTCCTACGGTTCGTACATCTCGGCCTTCGGCGTCCTGATCTTCCTCTTCTGCGTCTTCGAAGCTTTCGCCAAGAAGCGCGTCGCTGGCGACAACCCGTGGGGTGAAGGTGCAAACACGCTGGAATGGCAGCTGTCTTCGCCGCCGCCGTTCCACCAGTGGGAACAGCTCCCGAAGATCAAGTAAGATCTTTCAACACTTGGGCCGCCGGCAACGGCGGCCCTGTCACTACCAAGAGACGACGGAAAGAACATGGCGGTCATCGAGCATCACGATACAGCAGCGGGCAGCGGCGAGGTCTATCTCTCCGAAGCATCGCCGCGTGACTTCTTCGAACTGCTGAAGCCGCGCGTCATGTCGCTCGTCGTCTTCACGGCCTTTGCCGGCCTGGTCGTCGCACCGGGCACGATCAATCCGTTCATCGGCGCCATAGCGATCCTCTGTATCGCCGTGGGCGCCGGTGCATCCGGTGCCCTCAACATGTGGTACGACGCGGATATCGACGCGATCATGACCCGCACGGCCACCCGTCCCATTCCCTCCGGCCGCATCCGCCCGGAAGAAGCGCTCGCCTTCGGCCTGACGCTCTCCGCGTTTTCGGTCGCGATCCTCGGTCTTGCCGTCAACTGGCTTGCCGCTGGCCTGCTCGCCTTCACCATTTTCTTCTACGCCGTCGTCTATACGATGTGGCTGAAGCGCTCGACGCCGCAGAACATCGTCATCGGCGGTGCTGCCGGCGCCTTCCCGCCGATGATCGGCTGGGCCTGTGTCACCGGCGGCGTCTCGATCGAGAGCACCGTGCTCTTCCTCATCACCTTCCTCTGGACGCCGGCGCATTTCTGGGCGCTCGCACTCTTCAAGATGCGCGACTACGAGGCCGTCGGCGTGCCGATGCTGCCGAACGTCTCGGGCGAGTGGACGACGAAGGTGCAGATCCTGATCTATGCCGTCCTGACCGCCGTCATCGCCGTCGTGCCGACCTTCCTCGGCTTTGCGAGCATCGGCTACGGTCTCTTTGCCGCAGCGCTTGGCCTCGGCTTCGTGTGGTACTCTGTCGGCGTGTTGCGCATGCCGGAAGGCGACCGCGCGATGGTGCCGGCCAAGAAACTTTTCGCCTTCTCCATCGTCTATCTGTTTGCGGTCTTCTCCGGCCTGATGGTCGATCACCTGATCGCGTCATTCGGATGGGTATAGTCATGGAAACGGTAAATCTTACGGAACGCCAGAAGAAGTCTCGCCGCGGCCGCAACATTGCGCTCGGCGTGGTGCTGCTGGGCCTCGTCGTGCTGTTCTACATTGTCACGCTGGTGAAGTTCGCCGGCGGAATGGCGGGCTGAGCATGAGCGAGACGCAAAAGACTGAAAAGACGAGAATGGGCAACGGCGCGGTCGTCGCGATGTGCTGTTCCTTCGTCATCGGCATGGGCGCAATGGCCTATGCCGCCGTGCCGCTCTACGAAATGTTCTGCAAGGTGACGGGTTACGGCGGCACGACGCAGCGCGTCGAGCAGGCGTCCGATGTCATCCTCGACAAGAAGATCAAGGTGCGGTTCGACGCCAATGTCGGCCCGGGCCTCGCCTGGACCTTCGAGCCGGTGCAGCGCGAAGTCGAGATGAAGATCGGCGAGACCGTTCAGGTCATGTACAAGGCCCGCAACATGGCCACGAAGGCGACGACCGGCCAGGCGACGTTCAACGTCACGCCGCAGGCCGCCGGCGCCTATTTCAACAAGGTCCAGTGCTTCTGCTTCACCGAGACAACGCTGAAGCCGGGCGAGGAACTCATCATGCCCGTGGTCTTCTTCGTCGATCCGGAGATCGTCAAGCCGGTCGAGACCAAGGGCATCCACACGATCACGCTGTCCTATACCTTCTATCCGCATGAGGCGTCGAAGCCGGTGGCTTCGGCTGTGGACGTGAAGACGGACGACGCGAACAAGCTTTGAAATACATACGTTTCCGGCTATGCCGGGAGCCGAACGCGATATATTCGGGGACAAGCAAATGGCCGATGCGCATCAGAAGAAACACGACTACCACATCATCGACCCCAGCCCGTGGCCGCTTCTCGCCTCCATCGGCGCCTTTGTCATGGCGCTCGGCGGCATCGGCTACATGCGCTACATTTCCGGCGGCGCGTTCCACCTGTTCGGCGCCAACCTCGCCAATCCGTGGATCTTCTATATCGGTCTGCTGATCGTGCTCTACACCATGTATGCCTGGTGGGCGGACACGGTGAAGGAAGCGCATGAGGGCCACCACACCCGCGTTGTCGCGCTGCACCTGCGCTACGGCATGATCATGTTCATCGCCTCCGAAGTGATGTTCTTCGTTGCCTGGTTCTGGGCCTTCTTCGACGCCAGCCTGTTCCCGGGCGAAGCCATCCAGGCTGCACGCGTCGAGCATACCGGCGGCGTCTGGCCGCCGCAGGGCATCGAGGTCCTCGACCCCTGGCACCTGCCGCTCTACAACACCGTCATCCTGCTGCTTTCGGGCACCTGCGTGACCTGGGCGCACCATGCCCTGCTGCACAACGACCGCAAGGGCCTCATCAATGGCCTCGCGCTGACCGTCGTGCTCGGCATGCTGTTCTCCTTCGTCCAGGCCTACGAATACGCCCACGCACCGTTCGCCTTCAAGGATTCGATCTACGGCGCGACCTTCTTCATGGCGACCGGCTTCCATGGTTTCCACGTTCTGGTCGGCACGATCTTCCTGATCGTCTGCCTCATCCGCGCCATACGCGGCGACTTTACCCCGAAGCAGCATTTCGGCTTCGAGGCCGCCGCCTGGTACTGGCACTTCGTTGACGTCGTCTGGCTCTTCCTCTTCTTCTCCATCTACATCTGGGGTGGCTGGGGCGCGCCGATCGCTCATATGTGATCAGCCGATACGAGATTTCCGAACGGCCGCAGCGATGCGGCCGTTTGCTTTTGGGGCACTGCCCGGCCGCTTTGTCGCAGCTTTTCGGTTGGACGCGGCGCCACGCGGGCGCTACCTATCGGGAATGCGGCCGTCAGGCCGAAAGACCTGTTTGATTGGACTTGCATCATGGACGAGGACAAGGCGCTCTTTCCGCCCGTCGACCCCTTCAGCGCCGGCGCGCGCGGCTGTTGCCCGCGCTGCGGCCAGGGCAAGCTGTTCGACGGTCTGCTGAAGGTGCGGCCGGCCTGCACGAATTGCGGGCTCGACTATTCCTTCGCCGATTCGGGTGACGGCCCGGTCGTCTTCGTGCTGCTGATCGTCGGTTTCATCGTCGTCGGTGCAGCACTATGGGCGGAGGTGAACTATGCCCTGCCGATGTGGCTGCATTTCGTCCTGTGGGTCCCGCTGGCGATCGGCCTCGGCCTGTGGCTGACACGCATCCTCAAGGGCCTGCTGATCACCCTGCAATACAAGAACAATGCCCGGCCGGGCGAGATCGACCGTGGCTGAGGTGCCCGCGAGCCATATGCCGCACGATGGCAAGGGCCGGGGCCGGGGCAAGGCGATCCTGGCCGGCATCGCCTTCCTCATCGCGCTCGCCATCCTGCTGTCGCTCGGTACCTGGCAGATGCAACGGCTCGCCTGGAAGGACCAGCTCCTCGCCGACATCGCCGAGCGCCGTGTCGCGGCCCCGCTGGCGCTTGCCGATCTCGAGGCGATGGCCGCGAAGGGCCAGGACATCGAGTACCGCCCCGTCACCGTATCGGGCGTCTTCGCCAACAACCGGGAACGCCACTTCTTCGCCACCTGGCGTGGCCAGACCGGCTACTACGTCTATACGCCGCTCCAGCTTGCCGACGGCCGCTTCCTCTTCGTCAACCGTGGCTTCGTGCCCTTCGAAGCGAAGGAGCCGGAGATGCGCAAGCAGGGCCAGTTAACCGGTGAGCAGACCGTGACAGGTCTCGCCCGCGCTCGCCTTGCCAAAAAGCCGTCCTCCATCGTGCCGGACAACGATCTTTCCAAGAACATCTTCTATTGGAAGGATCTTGGCGTCATGGCGTCGAGCGTCGATATTCCGGCCGACAGGCTGGTGCCATTCTTCGTCGATGCCGGCGATGCGCTGAACCCCAAGGGCCTGCCGATCGGCGCCGTCACCCAGTTCGACCTGCCGAACAATCATCTGCAGTATGCCGTCACCTGGTACGGCCTTGCCGCAGCGCTTGTCGGCGTCGCGCTCTACGCGCTCTTCCGGCGAAAAGACGATCGCCCGACGTCCTGAAATGTCTTAGAAAAGGCGAGGGGACAAAAGGGGCAAAGACATGCAGACACTCGCGACCATACTCGTGGCGATCATCGCCCTCGAACACGTCTACATCCTCGTCCTCGAAATGTTCCTCTGGAGGACGCCCAAGGGCCTCAAGGCCTTCGGCATGACGCCGGCGCAGGCGGAGGCCACAAAGGTCCTCGCCGCCAACCAGGGCCTCTATAACGGCTTCCTCGCCGCCGGCCTGTTCTGGTCACTCGTCCACCCCGATCCGGCCTTCGCCTACCAGATCAAATTGTTTTTCCTTGGCGCGGTCGTGGTCGCCGGCCTATATGGGGGCGCAACGGCCTCGCGGAAAATTTTGGTCATCCAGGCGCTTCCCGCGGCCATCGCCCTTGTTGCTGTCCTGATTGCCGGATAACCGATGCGCATGATTGAAAACCGTTCGGACTTGACCATCAGGCTGTGTGGCCCGCGTGGCTTCTGCGCTGGCGTCGACCGCGCCATCCAGATCGTCGTGCTGGCGCTGAAGGCCTATGGCGCGCCGGTCTATGTGCGCCACGAGATCGTGCACAACCGCTATGTCGTGGAAGGCCTGGAGGCCAAGGGAGCGATCTTCGTCGAGGAACTCGACGAGATCCCGGAAGAACACCGCAAGCAGCCGGTCGTCTTCTCCGCCCATGGCGTGCCGAAGTCGGTTCCGGCAGATGCCGAGAGCCGCAACCTGTTCTATCTCGATGCGACCTGCCCGCTCGTCTCCAAGGTCCACAAGCAGGCGATGCGCCACCAGCGGCTCGGCCGCCATGTCGTGCTGATCGGCCATGCCGGCCACCCGGAAGTCATCGGCACGATGGGCCAGTTGCCGGATGGCTCCGTCGACCTCATCGAGACCGTCGAGGACGCAGATAAATACGTGCCGCCGGATCCGGACAATCTCGGTTTCGTCACCCAGACGACGCTCTCCGTCGATGATACGGCCGGCGTCATCAAGCGCCTGCACGAGCGCTTCCCGAATCTCACCGCACCCGCCGCCGATTCGATCTGCTATGCCACCACCAACCGGCAGGAGGCCGTCAAGCAGGCTGCGCCCGGCTGCGACCTCTTTCTGATCGTTGGTGCGCCGAACTCGTCGAATTCCAAGCGCCTCGTCGAAGTGGCGCTCAGGGCCGGTGCCACGAAGTCCGTGCTGGTGCAGCGCGCCTCCGAAATCGACTGGGAGACGATCGGCGATATCAGAACCGTCGGCCTGTCGGCTGGCGCGTCCGCGCCGGAAGTCATCGTCAACGAGATCATCGAGGCGTTTCGCGCCCGCTACAATGCGGTGGTGGAGCTTGCCGATACGGTCGAGGAAAACGAACACTTCCTCGTCAATCGCGAGCTGCGCAGCATTGAACTCACCTCCGCCGACATGGCCTTCGTCAATGGGGAGTGAGGCCGCGAACACCTGTTCGCCGGCCTCCGTCCCTGATTTCACCCCGCAAGCCTGAGAGCCGCCGTGGCCGTCTATACCGATATCACCGAAGATGATCTTTCCCGCTTCCTGACCGCCTATGACGCCGGCACGCTGACGTCCTACAAGGGCATTGCCGAGGGCGTGGAGAACACCAACTTCCTGCTGCACACCACGAAGGGCGCCTTCATCCTGACGCTCTACGAAAAGCGTGTCGACCGCAGCGACCTGCCGTTCTTCCTCGGCCTGATGCACCATCTGGCGGAGCGCGGCCTGTCGTGCCCCCTGCCGCTGCCGCGCAATGACGGCGCACTGCTCGGCGAACTCTCCGGCCGCCCGGCCGCGATGATCTCCTTCCTCGAAGGCATGTGGCTGCGCAAGCCCTCGGCACAACATTGCCGAGAAGTTGGCCGCGCGCTCGCCGAGATGCACCTTGCCGGCGCGGGCTTCGAGATCACCCGCCCGAACGCGCTCTCTGTCGGCGGCTGGCGGCCGCTCTGGGACAAGTCCGCCGACCGTGTCGACGAAGTGGAAAAAGGCCTTCAGGACGAGATTGCCGGCGAGCTGGCTTACCTGGAAACAAACTGGCCCAAAAACCTGCCGGCCGGTATCATCCATGCCGATCTTTTCCCGGACAACGTCTTCTTCCTCGGCGACGAGCTGTCCGGCGTGATCGATTTCTACTTCGCCTGCAACGACCTGCTCGCCTACGACGTCGCCATCTGCCTCAACGCCTGGTGCTTCGAGAAGGACGGTGCGTTCAACCTCACCAAGGGCATGGCGCTGCTTGCCGGCTACGAAAGCGTGCGCCCGCTCTCGGACGACGAGGCCGCTGCCCTGCCACTGCTGGCGCGCGGCTCGGCGCTGCGCTTCTTCCTGACGCGGCTCTACGACTGGCTGATGACGCCGCCCGGCGCATTGGTCGTCAAGAAGGATCCGCTCGAATATCTGCGCAAACTGCGCTTCCACCGGCAGGTAGCAAACCCTGCGGAATACGGTCTTTCCCGATGAAACATGTCGATATCTACACGGACGGCGCCTGCTCGGGCAACCCGGGTCCCGGCGGCTGGGGCGCGGTGATGCGCTACGGCGACGTCGAGAAGGAACTCTCCGGCGGCGAGGCCGATACCACCAACAACCGCATGGAGCTTTCCGCAGCACTCGCGGCCCTCGACGCGCTGAAATCGCCCTGCGAGGTCGATCTCTACACCGACTCGAAATACGTCATGGACGGCATTTCGAAATGGATTTTCGGCTGGAAGAAAAACGGCTGGAAGACCGCCGACAAGAAACCGGTGAAGAACGGCGACCTTTGGCAGGCGCTGGACGCTGCGCGGCTGCGCCACAAGGTCGAGTGGCACTGGGTCAAGGGCCACGCCGGCCACCCGGAAAACGAACGCGCCGACGAACTCGCCCGCACGGGCATGGCACCGTTCAAGCGTTGACGCGCCACTGGTAAAATCCCGCACGCTGTCGTTAGATCATCGCACGCGAATGCTAGCGATGCGCTGGCTGCGAAAGGGAACCATGCCGTGAACAAGACGTTTTCCGCCTGCCTGTTTGTTTTGAGCCTGTCCTTCACCGTGCTGCCTGCGCAGGCGACGGACCTGACGGTTATGACCTTCAATATCTGGGGCGGCGGCGCCAATGCGGACAAGCCGGTCGACGAGACGGTCGCGGTGATCAAGGCGGTCAATCCGGACATCATCGGCATGCAGGAGACGCGGGTGGAGCCGGAAAACTGCACGGCGGAATCCTGTGCGGCGGCTGGCGAAAGCGTGGCAGCGAAGATCGCCGAAAAGCTCGGTTATCATTACTACGACCAGAAGAAGAGCAACGTCGCTCTGTGGGCGAATGCGGTACTGAGCCGCTATCCGATCGGCAAGGCGACGTCGAACGACCTTGGTGTCGAGATCGACGTCGAGGGCCGCAAGGTCGCCGTCTTCAACATTCACCTCACGGACTATCCCTACCAGCCCTACCAGCTTCTCAATATCGAATATGGCGCCGCTCCCTATCTGAAGACGGGGGAGGAGGCCGTCGCTGCCGCCAAGGCCGCACGCGGGCCGGCGCTCGATCTTCTGGAGAGTGACCTGAAGGAGCTGTCTGGCGCCGATGCCGCCTTTTTGTTCGGGGATTTCAACGAGCCTTCCCACCGTGACTGGACGGCGGAAGCCGTCGCGACAAAACTACAGCCGCTTGTCGTACCCTATCCAACGACGACTCGCATCGAGGCTGCCGGCTTTGTCGATCTCTTCCGGGCAAAAAACACCGACGTGGTGGCGAAACCCGGCTTCACCTGGACGCCGACAAGCGAGCCGACTGCGACCGACGACCATCATGATCGTATCGATTTCACCTTCGGCAGGGCACGGAATCTTGTCGTCGTCGAGGCGGACATCGTGGGGGAAAAGGCACCGGAGGCGGATATCGTCGTCACGCCATGGCCGTCCGATCATCGTGCCAGTATGGCACGGGTACAATTCTGATCCCGGGGCTGTACCCCGGGATCGTGTTCAATCGGCTCAAAGCTGCTCGATCATCGCCGCAGCGCCCGAGACAGTCGCCTGGCCGGGGCTTTCCTCGACGTTCAGGCTCTTCACCACGCCGTCTTCGACGAGCATGGAATAGCGCTTGGAACGAACGCCCAGCGTGCCGGCGGAGAGGTCTACGTCCATGCCCAGCGCCTTGGTGAAGGCGGCGTCCCAGTCGGCGAGGAAGCGCAGCTTGCCGGCGCCGCCGGTCGATGTGGCCCAGGCGCCCATGACGTGGTGGTCGTTGACGGAGATGACGGCGATGTCGTCGACGCCCTTGGCGAGGATGGCGTCGCGGTTCTCGAGATAACCGGGCAGGTGGTTCAGCGAGCAGGTCGGCGTAAAGGCGCCCGGCACGGCGAAGAGCACGACGCGCTTGCCCTTGAACAGGTCCTCGGTTGCGATCTCGGCGGGGCCGTCCGGCGTGCGCTCCTTGAGCTTGAGGTCGGGCAGCTTGTCTCCAACGGCAATGGTCACGAGGCGTCTCCTGTCAGATAATCGTCATGGCGGGCGGCCGGAAGGGCCGTGCGACGGGACTATAGGCGACAGTCATTCGATGGCAAGCGGGCTTTCCATCGTCTTGTCGCCGGCGCGCAGGGTCAACTGGATCGGGTTCTTCGCAAGGTCGAACACTTTCGGCCTGCGCAGCACCGGTATGTCCGAAACGAGCGTGTCGCCATCGCGGCGGACCGGGCCGGCGGCGCCGAACTCGAAAGGCGCGCCGGAAAGGAAGACATCCGGAAGCGGGCCGTTTGCCGGCGCCTCGAAGCGCACCGTCACCATCTTGTTGTCCGCCGACCATTGGCCGGAAAGGGGCCGGAAGCCATCTTCCGCGCCGCCGGGAAGTGTCGCTTCGGCACCGGCGATCGCGGTTTCCTCCAGCGGATTGGCAAAACTCTCCGCGCTGGCATCGGCCGTCAGTTCGGCCTGCACGGGAATACAGATTTCCTTGCACACACCGAGGAAGATCGTCGCCTTGACCGCTCCGTCCACCTTGTCGAGCTTCATCGGCAGGCGAACCGGTTTGTCATAACCGATGTAATGGTTCTCGACATCTCCAAGCCGTTTCGGCGCGGGAAAGCCGACCGAGACGAGATTGGCTCCCGTCACGACAATCGATGGTGGAATGCCGCTGCCGCCCGGATCGCGCCAGTAGGTCTTCCAGCCGTCGTGCAAGCGAATGTCGAGCATGGCGCGCGTCGTGCCGTCGGCTGCCGGCAACGTGACGAGGCGCACGTCGCCGCCCGGCGTCTCGACCCAGGCAGAGGTCGCGGCCAGAGTGGCGGAGGGAAGGAAAAGCAGCGCGAGGGCGGCGGTTTGCAAGCGTTTCATGCTTCCACATCTAGCGCCGGTGCCCGCCGCTTTCCAGCAACAAACGCTCGCGCGTCAATCATAAAAGCTTGATCGCCCGTCCGATCACCGCTCGATCCTCCCAGGGCCGGTCTGCCGCACCGGCGAAAAAGAACGCTTTTCATTTGGCGGCGAATTGATAGGCTATCGCCATTATGGCTATGTCGGTTCTGAAAAACAGACGAGAACGCGGCTTCCTTGACGGTCAGTTCCTGATCGCCATGCCGGGCATGGCCGACACAAATTTTGCCCGCACGGTCATCTATATCTGCGCTCATTCGGATGATGGCGCGATGGGTTTCATCATCAATCGGCCGCAGCAATTGAACTTCTCCGATGTGCTGCTGCATCTCGATATCGTCGAAGAGGACGAGGTCATTCGCCTGCCCGGCACGACACGTGATTTCCCGATCCGCGCCGGCGGCCCGGTCGAGAGCGGCCGCGGCTTCGTGCTGCATTCGGACGACTACCTGTCCGAATCGAGCATTCCGGTGAGTGACGACATCTGCCTGACGGCGACGCTCGACATCGTGCGCGCCATTTCGCGCGGCCGCGGGCCGCGGCGTGGCCTGATGATGCTCGGCTATGCCGGCTGGGCCGCGGGGCAGATCGAGAACGAGATCGGTGCCAATGGCTGGCTGTCCTGCCCGGCGCAGGAAGAGATGATCTTCGATAAGAACCTCGACAGCAAATACGAGCGCGCACTCGGCCTCATGGGCATCAAGCCCGCCATGCTGTCGGCCGAAGCCGGTCACGCTTGATCCCTGCTGCCGAGATTTTCCTGGAACTTGTTGGAGCCTGCTCCGTTCTCTTGCCGTGTGGAAAACACGCCTCGAACAACAGGAGTACGATTGTGGGTAGCACGAGCGACAAGATCAAGGGCACGGCAAACGAACTCGCTGGCAAGGCCAAGCAGGCCGCCGGCAAGGCGACAGACAATCCGAAGCTGCGCGCAGAGGGCGCTGGCCAGGAAGCCAAGGGCAAGACCCAGAAGGCTGTCGGCAAGGCCAAGGATGCCGTCAAGGGCGCGGTTGATCGCCTCTGATCGACATGGGGATGACACGTCGGTGTCATCCAGCATTCGCGACTGAAGAATACCCGTATCGCCATTGGTCGATGCGGGTATTTTGCGAGAGGCCATACCGCAATTTGGGAACGCCATGAAACTCTTCACCTGCACGACCTGCGGCCAGACCATCCATTTCGACAATCGCGTCTGCGTGCGCTGCGGTTCCTCGCTCGGCTTTCTCGCCGAGGACGTGACGTTGCACGCCCTGGTGCCGGAAGGCGACGGTTTCTGGAAGATTGCACCGGGCGAGGGCGTCTATCGGTTCTGCGACAATGCCGCGCACGACGTCTGCAACTGGCTGCTGCCGGCGGACAGTTCCCATGCCTTCTGCCAGGTCTGCCGGCATAACCGCATCGTGCCGACCACCGATCCAAAGGGGCTGGAACGCTGGCAGCGCATCGGCGGGGCACAGCAGCATCTGTTCTATTCCATTCTGCGCTGGGGGCTGCCGCATCCGACACGCGAGGAGGATCCGAACGGCGGTCTGGTCTTCGATTTCCTGGCGGACGAGGTGGACACCTATGGCAACGTCGTCAACGCCGCCATGACCGGCCATGAGGACGGCCTCATCGGCCTGCGCGCGGCGGAAGCCGACGACGCGGTGCGTGAAAGCGTTCGCGTCTCCATGGGCGAGCCGTATCGTTCGCTGCTTGGCCATTTCCGCCATGAGATCGGGCATTTCTACTGGGCGCTGCTCGTTCGAGACGAGGCGACCCTAGAGGAGGCACGTCGCCTCTTCGGTGACGAACGCGAGGACTACGCGGCCGCCCTGCAACGCAATTACGAGCAGGGGCCGCCTGCCGACTGGTCGCAGAACTTCATCAGCACCTATGCAAGCGCACATCCGTCAGAGGATTTTGCCGAGTGCTGGGCGCACCTCTTCCACATCGTCGATACCTTGGAAACTGCGCGTGCCTTTGGCCTCAACACGGATCCCAGGGGCCACGAGGAGCTGGAAGCCGAGGTCAACTTCGATCCCTATCGCGCGCCGAATGCCGGCCGCCTCGTCGAAGCCTGGATCCCGCTCAGCGTCGCCCTCAACGCCATCCAGCGTTCCATGGGTCAGCCGGACAGCTACCCCTTCGTGCTGCCGCCGCCGGTCGTGGAGAAGCTGGATTTCATCAACCGGCTGGTGCGAACGGCGGGCGGTAGAAACTAGCCGGCGGCGAAAATCAGGGCTGTTGCGAATTGTCAGGAGATCCGAGATCTTGCGGCTCTCCGATCTCGACCGCGTGCCCGTCCGGATCGTAGAACCGGAACACGCGTTGCCCCCATGCCTGACGCTCGATGGGGTGTATCAGCTCGACATGGGGCGCAATGGCCTCGAAGGCCGCATCGACATCGTCGTGCTCGAAATACAACAACAGATTTCTTCGACCGTAGGGCTCTTCCGTCGCAAACTCTTTTCCCCAGACGGTTTGTTCGAGCGACCGTCCTTCATGGATGGCAAAGCCGGACTCGAAGAGGACGAAGTTCCCGAAATCTTCCCGTACCTTTAGGCCGAGCCTCTTTTGGTAAAATTCCTTGGAACGGCTGATGTCGCGCACGAAAGGGATTGGGTTGATAAACTGCATCGCATTCGTCCCGCTGCGTTCTGGTCTCGCGACGAAGCGCAGGGTGCACGCAAAGCGGCCGCGCCGTTACGCCCGCTTCATCAGTGGAAAGCGCTCTTTCAGCAGCCGCAGGACCGAGTCGTAGCCGATCGGCGGACCGAACAGGTAGCTCTGGCCGAACTCGCAGCCCATATTGCCGAGTTCGATCGCGTCCTCTTCCGACTCGATGCCTTCGGCAACGACCTGCATCTCCAGCTCGCGCGCCATGGAAATGACGGACCGCAGCAGCACGGAGCGCTTGTCGGAACCGTCGCGCACCAGCGCCTTGTCGATCTTGATCGTGTCGAAGGGGAAGCGGGTAAGGTAGGAGAGCGAGGAGTGGCCCGTGCCGAAATCGTCGAGCGCCAGGCCAAGGCCGACATCCTTCAGCTTGGTGAGGATCAGGCGGGCCTGTTCCGCATTCTCCATCACGACGGATTCGGTCAGTTCCAGCTTGATCTTCTGCGGCTCGCAGCGCGTCTTGGCGAGCACGGCGCGCACGTCGTTATAAAGTTCGTTGTTGAGCAGCTGCGCACTCGACACGTTGACCGACACGAAGACCGGCAGGTCACCGGTCTGGAGCTGCCAGTCCATCAGGTCGCTTGCCGCCTTGTCGATGGCGAACAGGCCGAGCTGGCCGATCAGGTCGGACGATTCCGCGATCGGAATGAATTCGGTCGGCGAAATGTTGCCGCGTTTCGGATGATCCCAGCGCATCAGCGCCTCGAAACCTGCAATCTCGGCATCCGACAGACGCACGATCGGCTGGTAGACGAGCGAGAGTTCCTTGCGCTCGATGGCGCGGCGAAGGTCCGTTTCGATCTGCAACCGGTCGGCGCCGAAGGTGCGGAAGGCCGGGCGGAAGGGTTCCACGCGGTTGCCGCCGGCCTTCTTCGCCCGGTACATGGCAAGCTCGGCATCGTTCAGCAGGCCCTGCGCGTCTTCCTGCTGGTCGACCCAGGAGACGAGGCCGATCGACGCCGTCAGGATGATCTCGCGACCGCCGAAATTGATCGGCACCATGATCGCCTTGCTGACCGCATCGGCGAAGTCGGCAACCTTGGCCGGATCGCGCTCGGACATCAGGATCAGGCCGAACTGGTCGCCGGCGAGCCGCGCCAGCGTATCCTGCGGCTTGAGCAGGCGACGCAGGCGGCGGGTCAGCGCGATCAGGATATTGTCGCCGGCGGCAATGCCGAGCGCATCGTTGACCTGCTTGTAGCGGTCGATATCGATGGTCAGCACCGTCGGGCGTACGGCTTCGGAGCTCGCGGTCAATGCGAGGACCGCCTGCAGGCGATCAAGGAAGACCTGGCGGTTCGGCAGGCCGGTCAGGTTGTCGTGCAGCGCGTCCTGCAGCAGGCGGTCGACGGAGTTGCGCTGCTCGGTGATGTCGATGATCGTACCGACGCAGCGGATGATCTCGCCATTGGCGCCGAGCACCGGCCGGGCGCGGATCGACAGCCAATGATAATGGCCATCCTCGGCGCGCACGCGGAACTGATGGTTGAGCCGGCCCTTGCGGTGTTCGAGCAGCACGTCGAGCGTCGCGCGGAACCGGTCGCGGTCGTCCGGGTGCAGGCGCGGCAGCCAGTTGCGCGCCGGCCCATGCATGACGCCGGGGGCGAGGCCGAGCTGGATGGAAATGTCGGGAATGGTGACGACGCGGTCGCGCGCCACGTCCCAGTCCCACACCGTATCGCCGGAACCCGTCAGCGCCAGCGACTGGCGCTCGAGATCGGAGAACAGGCCCTGGCTGTAGGCGCCGCCGGCAAAGGCATGCTGCATCACCGTGAAGCCGATGAGGAGCACGATGAGCACGAGGCCGCCGCCAAGTGCCGGCTGGATGATGTCGTTGTTGAGCTGGCCCGTCACCGTCAGCCAGGCGCCGAACAGCCAGACGAGGATCAGCGCCCAGGCCGGCACCAGGAGGATGGCGCGGTCATAGCGGTTGAAGCCGAGATAGGCGATGAGCACGATGCCCACCGTGCCGGTCAGTGCGAAGGAGAGGCGGGCAATGCCGGACGCGATCGGCGGATCGTAGATCGCGACGCCGAACAGCAGGCCAAGGCCGAGGATCCAGGCGAGCGTCGCATAGGACAGATGCGCGTGCCAGCGGTTAAGGTTGAGATAGGTGAACAGGAAGACGACAAGGCCGGCTGCCAGAAACACCTCCGTGCCCGCGCGCCATATGCGCTCGTCGCCTGCCGTGATGCTGATGAGCTTCGACAGGAAGCCGAAATCGACGCAGATATAGCCGAGCACCGCCCAGGCAAGGGCCGCCGTCGCCGGCAGCATGGAGGTGCCCTTCACCACGAACAGGATGGTGAGGAACACGGCAAGCAGGCCGGCAATGCCGAGCACGATGCCGCGATAGAGCGTGAAGGCGTTGACGGTGTCCTTGTAGGCATCGGGCTGCCAGAGGTAGATCTGCGGCAGGTCGGGCGTGGCAAGCTCGGCGACGAAGGTGACGACGGAACCGGGGTCGAGCGTGATGCGGAAGACGTCGGCTTCCTCGCTCGGTTGCCGGTCGAGCGCAAAGCCCTGGCTCGGGGTGATCGAGATGATGCGCTTGGCGCCAAGGTCCGGCCAGAAGATCTTCGACTGCACGAGACGGAAATGCGGCGCGACGATCAGGCGGTCGATCTGCTCCTCGGAGACGTTGGCGAGCGCGAAGACGGCCCAGTCACCCTGATGATCCTCGGAGGTGGCGCGCACCTCGATGCGCCGCACGATGCCGTCCGTGCCGGGCGCTGTGGACACCTGGAAGGCTTCGCCCCGGCCGGTATAGATCTCGGTGGTGGCGGTAAGGTCGAGTGCGGTGTCGTCACGCGAGATTTTCACCGGCTCGACCGCAAGCGCGCGCGCTACCGGCATGCCGGCGAAGAGCATCGTTGCGAGGAGCATGAGGGCGAGCAAGCGGCTGGCACGCAGCGTTTGCAGCACGAATGAAGACGTCATTGAAAGCGCATTGTCCTTAGGTACTGCCCAGTCCTGTCGCGCCGTGTGCTCCAGCTTTGTTTACGCAATTCCGGATGCAAACCGCACAAGCGCTTTTGCTGGAACTGCTCACGGCCGCCTGTCGGCTGCCAGAAGCGAAAACATCACGTGGTCGCGCCACTCCCCGTTTATCTTCAGATACTCCCGAAGGTAGCCTTCCTGCTGAAAGCCGGCCTTTTCAAGGAGGCGGATGCTTCTTGTGTTGTCTGGAATACAGGCTGCCTCGATACGGTGCAACTGAAGGCTGGAAAAGATATAGGGGATGGCCAGTTTCAGGGCACCATACATATGGCCCTGGCCGGCATGCCGCTCGCCCATCCAGTAGCCGACCATGCAACATTGCGCGGCACCCCGCCTTATGTAGCCGACGGTCAGCCCGCCGAGCAGGATGTTTTCCCCACGCTCGAAAATGAGGAGCGGCACGGCCTGGCCGGAGGAAAATTCCTGTTCATTCCGGACGACACGGGCGCGAAACGAACTCTCGGTCAGCTCATCCCCCCGCCAGGTCGGTTCCCACGGCTCGAGAAACCGCCGGCTTCCGGACCGCAGGGCATACCATTGGCGATAGTCATTGAAACGGGGAAGGCGCAGCAGGTGGCGATCGCTCGCAAGCTCAACGGTGTCGGACTGCCGCGACAGAAACCGAAAAACCGACCGTGTCATTCAATCCTCCGCGTATGCCGGATCCTGCGGCACGCCTGATGTTCAGAGTATGACAGCGGGTGCGATGGCGTCAAATGGTGATGCGGGATAAGGCAATCCATCTGCTTCCTGGGCGGGACTGTGTGCAGATCCGCACACGGTTTCAGCACGGGGAGCATGCCCTGGCAGGGCATTCGGCGCGATGCATGAACCGGCGGGGCAAAACAAAACCCGCCTTGTGGCGGGTTGTTTCATTCTGAACAGGCGCGTCCCTATCGGCGCGCCATTATCATCATGCCTGGCGTGGGCTGTCTCAGCCGAATACCAGGAAGCCCTTGACGGCGGACTGGATGTTCGAGCGCGAGATGCCGAGGTCCTGGAGGGCGCGGTCGTCGAGAGCGCTGAGTTCGCGGACGGCACGGCGGTTGGCGACGTTCTTTTTAAGCTTTGCGAAGATGTTCATGGTCAACTCCTTTGGGTTGCCCATTATGTATACGATCTAGAGCTCGGAAAATATGCATATGCTTGCAGCGGAGGCATGCTGTTGTTGCATAGCGCCCGCTGCAAGTCGTTAGATACGCGTTCTCAGGCCTCTTCCTCCGAGGCCGCAGGATCCTTCTTCCGGCGCTGGAGATGGACCTGTGCGGCCACGGCTTCGTTTTCCGGGCCGATCGGCAGTGCACCCGTCGACTGGCCGTGGATATGAACCGTAGGTACGGGCAGCTCGATGCCGTTCTGCTTGAAGACCTCGCGAACGCGCAGATAGAACTTGCGCTTCATGCCGAAGGCACCGCCTGGACGCGTCGTCGCCTTGATGCGCAGGACGATGCCGTATTCGCCGAATTCCTGCACGCCCTGCAACTTGATCGGCTCGATGATCCAGGGTTTGTATTCCGGGTCCTCGGCCAGTTCGAGGCCGATCCGCTTGATCAGCTTGCGCGCGAAATCGAGGTCCGTTTCGAAGCCGACGGTGATGTTGAACTTGTCGGTGGCCCAGTCGCGGCTTCCGTTGCGCACGGCACCCAGTTCCCCGAAGGGAATGGTGTAGAGTGACCCGCGATGGTGGCGCAGCTTCACGGAGCGCAGCGAAAAGCTCTCGACGGTGCCGCTGAACTTGCCGGTGGAAATGTATTCCCCGACCCGGAAGGCGTCGTCGAGCAGATAGAACACGCCCGAGATCACATCCTTGACGATCGTCTGGGCGCCGAACCCGACGGCCACGCCGACGACGCCCGCGCCCGCGATCAGCGGCCCGATCTGAATCCCGACCGATGACAGCACCATCAGGACCGCCATGACGAGAATGATCGCGAGCATTATGTTCTGGAGGATCGGCAACAGCGTGCGCAACCGGGCCTGCTGCGGATCGAGCACCGGCGCAGCTTCCCCATCGTTCATCGCGACCGGCGCCTGGATGCCGATCTTGCGCTGGATGACTGCCTTGATGATCGACCAGATGAAATCGGCCCCGAGCGCGATGACCGCCGCATTGAGAAGGCCGCGCAGAATGAGGGTCACGCGCGGGCTGGTCTCCGCCATGCTCGACATGTCGAGACCCCACACCTTCGCCAGGAGATAGGCGGCCAGCACGATGAGGCTCAGCCGGATGGCGCGATCGACGACCGCGACGGTAACAGCGGGAAGGGGAGGTGTCTTGTTCTCGCCCAGCGGCGGCCTCAGCACGTAGTTGACGGCACGCGTCGCCACCACGACGGCGGCTGGCGCGGCAAATGCCGCCAGGACGAACCAGAAGGCCACGTTGGCGCCGCTGACGCGAATGAGAAACAGCAGCACGATATAGACGGTCAGCAGCCAGGAGGTGGCCTTGTGGCCGAACATGCCGGGGTGCTCCTGGTCCTCGGGCCGCGCCACGGGCCGCTTCCAGATCGCAAGCAGTGCGATGACCAGCAGAGCGAGGTCGATCGGGACGGCGAGAGCGAGCACGTCATCCGGCGTGAAGCCGAAGCGCGAACGAAGGGATATCGTCGCCGCGGCAATGGCGACCACGGATGAGAAGATGACGATCCAGCGGTTCCAGTGATCGGCACGGGCATCGCTGATGTTGAAGGCCCGCACTTCCCGCGCGCGCAGCACACCCATGAAGGAAGGCAGAAGAACGACCCGCAAGACGATGCGGATCGCCCAGATGGCGATGGCCGCCGTCAGATAGGCGAGCACGATCTCGCGCAACAAGGGCGGCCATTCGAACAGCAGAAACGCGCCGGCACTGCCGATCGTAAATGCGCTCAGCATGAGCAGGCCGACCAGAAAACGTCCGCCGAACTTGCCGACCCTGCCCTGTGGGGTCTCCATGTCCTGCGCGATGACCCAGAGGCGCAGGGGGCGTGCCAGGCGGTAGGCTATGTAGGAGAGGATGGCCCCGACACCGACGAAAAGCGCGATCAGCGCGACGACGCTCAAGCCGCCTCTCTCGCCGACATCCTTCATGACCACCTGGCGCACCGTTTCGAAGCGCTGCGGCATGAGCGGCCAGGAATGTGCAAGGCGCGTCAGGTGCCCCTTCACGCGCTCAAGCGCAGACGACATCATGCCTCGATCGGTATCGTCCGCGGGCGAGGCTGCGGTCACGTCGCCGGCGGGTGCCTGCGTTCGCCTGGCGGCGAGCCAGTCCTTGACCGTGGGATCGTCGAGCAAGTCGAGCAGTTGCTCGACTTTGTCGGGGGCCGGGGGGGAGACTTGCGCCAATACCGGCGCTGCCAGGAAATGGAACGCCAGGAGGCTCGCGAGGAGGGCAAGCATTGCCCGTGCCGGCGCTGCCAAAAATCGTTTCCGTGGCCGATCATTCGTGAAGGGTAAGGCGCTTTTCATGGACAGGGCGATCCGCGAGTCATGGATGTTGTAATCCGCAAGGACTCAATGAAAAGCGGCTGTGCGTCAATCGAATATCACGGCGACACCGACGCGAAACGCCGAGCTGGGCGCTTCGCGTGAGTGGTCGCTTGTCAGTCGAAGGTGGGGGTGGTCCGGATGAGGTTCATCCGTTCAGCCCGCCGCACGCTCCGGCACCGTGCCGCGCGCCAGAGACCGCGCAATATCGCCGGTGGGCACCAGATGCTCCAGCGGGCCGATTGCCGAGATCGTCGGGGCCGTGTCGAAGAACAGGCGGCCGGCGAGGTCGGTGAGGCGCTCGATGGTGATGCCTTGCAGGCGTTCCATCAGTTCCTCGTTGGGGATCGGGCGGCCGTAGAGCATCATCTGGCGGGCGATCTGGCCGGCGCGGGCGGCCGGGCTTTCCTGGCCCATCAGGAGCTGGGCGCGGATCTGCGCGCGGGCGCGTTCGATTTCCTGCTGCTCGATATTGTCCGACGACTTCTTCAACTCGTCGAAGATCACCGGCATCAGCTCGGGCAGGTTCTCGCCGCCGGTCGCGGCATGGATGCCGAAGATACCGGTATCGGAAAAGCCCCAGTGGAAAGCGTAGATCGAGTAACACAGGCCGCGATGCTCGCGCACTTCCTGGAAGAGGCGGGAGGACATGCCGCCACCGAGGATGTTGGCGAGGATCTGCGAACAGTAGAAGTCGCGCGCATGGTAGGCCTTGCCCTCGAAGCCGAGCAGCACCTGCGCATCCATCAGGTCGCGCGTCTCGCGAATGTCGCCGCCGGTATAGCGGGCGGGCTCGAACACCGGAGAAATTTTCGGCGCGGTCGGCAGGCTCGAAAAACGATCCTCGACCTGGCGCACGATTTCGTCGTGGTTCACGGCACCGGCCGCGACGACGAACATGCGGTCCGTCGTGTAGTTGCGGTCGAGATAGTGGCGGATTTCGCCGGGCGTGAAGGACAGCACGGAATCCGGCGTGCCGAGGATGGCGCGGCCGATGATCTGGTCGCGATAGGCGACCTCGGAGAACTTGTCGAAGACCACGTCGTCGGGCGTATCGTTCGCCGCGCCGATTTCCTGCAGGATGACGTGTTTTTCGCGGCGAAGCTCTTCCTCGTCGAAGACGGATTCCGTCAGGATGTCGGCGAGGATATCGACCGCGAGCGGTACGTGGTCCTTCAGCACGCGGGCATAGTAGGAGGTGGTTTCCGTCGATGTCGCGGCGTTGACCTCGCCGCCGACATTTTCGATTTCCTCGGCGATCTGGCGGGCGGAGCGGCGGTCCGTGCCCTTGAAGGCCATGTGTTCCAGAAGGTGGGCGATGCCGTGCTCGTCCGTGGTTTCGTTTCGCGACCCGGACTTGATCCACACGCCGAGAGCGACACTCTCCAGATGCGGCATGTTTTCGGTCACCACGGTCAACCCGGAAGCAAGCCGGGTGCACTCAACTTTCATCATGCGCACTTTCTGCGTTTCAGCATGTCCGCTCGCTCGGAGGCTGGACATGCCCTCCTGTGATCACACAATCCCTGACGAAACCGCTTCTGGAATTGCTCTAGCCCCGGATTTGCGAATGGTCGCCGATGAAGGCTTCCACGACGTCGAGTTCCGCACTCAGCACGTCAAAACGCTCCTCCCTTTCCATCATGTCAGCAAGCCATGATGGAAGCGCCGGGTCAATACCGCACGCCGATTTTACTGCGGCGGGGAATTTTGCCGGGTGGGCGGTGGCAAGCGTAACCATTGGCGAACTGGGCTTTTCGTGCTTGGCGGCGACGAAAACGCCGATCGCCGAATGCGGATCGAGCAGGTAGCCGGTGTCCTTCAGCGTGTCCTTGATCGTCTGGGCGACCTGTTTTTCCGAGGCTCGGCCGGCGCGGAACTGCTTGCGGATCGTCTTCAGCGCATGCGCCTTGATTTCGAAGGCGCTGGATTGCTTGAGGCTCTCCATGGCGCGGCGCACCGCACCGGCATCGCGATCACTGGCCTCGAACAGCAGGCGCTCGAAATTCGACGAGATCTGGATGTCCATCGAGGGCGAGGTGGTGGCCTTCACGCCCTTCATTTCGTAGCGACCGGTCTTCAGCGTGCGGGCAAGAATGTCGTTCTCGTTGGTGGCGATGACCAGCTTGTCGATCGGCAGGCCCATGCGCTTGGCGGCGTAGCCGGCAAAGATATCGCCGAAATTGCCGGTCGGCACGGTAAACGAGATCTTGCGGTCCGGCCCGCCGAGTGCCACGGCGCTGGTGAAGTAATAGACGATCTGGGCCATGATGCGCGCCCAGTTGATCGAGTTGACGCCGGAAAGCTTCATCCGGTCGCGGAACTTCGTGTCGTTGAACATCGCCTTCACAAGGTCCTGGCAGTCGTCGAAATTGCCCTTGATGGCAAGCGCGTGCACGTTCTTCTCTTTCGACGTGGTCATCTGGCGCTGCTGCACCGGCGAGACCTTGCCCTCCGGGAAGAGGATGAAGATGTCGGTGCGCTCGCGGCCGGCAAAGGCATCGATCGCCGCCCCGCCGGTGTCGCCCGAGGTGGCGCCGACGATGGTGGCGCGCTCGCCACGGACGGCCAGCGCATGGTCCATCAGGCGGGCAAGCAACTGCATCGCCACGTCCTTGAAGGCGAGCGTCGTGCCGTGGAAGAGCTCCAGCACGAAGGCATTCGGCCCGGTCTGTACCAGCGGCGCGATCGCCGGATGGCGGAAGGTGGCATAGGCTTCGTCGATCATCGCCCGGAATTTTTCCGCCGGAATGTCACCCTCGACGAAGGGCGTCAGCACGGTAAACGCGATCTCCTGGTAGGATTTTCCGCGCAGCGCCCGGATTTCCTTCTTCGAGAAGGTCGGCCATTCGCGCGGCACATAGAGGCCGCCATCGCGGGCAAGCCCCGCCAGAAGCGCATCGGAGAAACCGAGGGAAGGGGCTTCGCCCCGCGTCGAAACATAATCCACGTTCACAGGTCCTTGGAATTGTTGGGATTTGCGGAGGCTCTCGCCCTCCGGTCGTTCGGTCGCTGTGCTGCCATCGTCCGTCCGACCTTACCCGAAAGGCCACGCATACCGCAGGTCTCTTTGCGGCAGATCGTGGCAATGCCGTTGCGTCACGCCCGCGGGACACGGGCTTCTTCGAAATTCTGCGGGCGGTTTCATTCGACAATCGATTTTTCGCCACGCCGCTGCTATAGACCATCGCCTAGGGTCGTGAAAAGACCCGCTAAAAGAGTTCCGAAAGGCTTGGTCGCCGGGGGCGGGGCCTGATCGCAGGGGTACAAGTAACGTGTTTGGACTGAATATCCGCCGCTTTCTCGGCATCTCCCTTCTTGCTGTCGTCGCCGGCTGCAACCAGACCGACAATTCCAACATGGGCGTGACGACCGACCCATCCGGTGTGCAGACCGCACACCAGCAGCAGACCGGGACCGCGGTCGTGCAGGGCTCGTGCCCGCAAGTCTACCTGCGCGACGGCACGGCCGTGCTTCGCCGCTATGCCAAGGGCGCCAAGGACGATCCGCAGAAGCTGCTCTATCAGGTGACGCTTGCCGATTCGACGCGCCAGTGCGTGCTGAGCGAAAACCAGCTCGTCGTGACCGTCATGGTGCAGGGCCGGGTGGTCGAGGGGCCGGCGGGCACGGGCGGTACGGTGAATGTGCCGATCCGGGTCGCCGCGACGGACGAACAGAAGACGCTCTATTCCGAACTCGTGCAGCATTCGGTCGATATCGGGGCCGGCCAGTTCATCTTTACCCAGGCCAATATCGCCTTGCCAGGCGGTTCCGGCGGCTTCACGAAGGTCTATGTCGGCTTCGACGAAGGCCCGTACAATACGAAGTAATCGCTTGCTTCAATTCGAAGAAAGGCCGCGGAAGATAGCTTCCGCGGCCTTTTTCATGTCCTGCAGGTGAAAGCGCTCAGATCGCTTCCTGCCATTCGGCAAGCGCCGTGATCACGCCGGGCAGTTCGCTCATGCGCGAGATCACCGTCTCTGCGCCGGCTTCCGTCAGGCGGTCGGCATGGGAGGGATAGGTGTGCGAGGCGCCGGTAAAGCCCACGACGCGCATGCCGGCGGCGCGCGCACCCGCAATGCCATGCACCGAATCCTCGATGACCAGCGTGTTGGCTGGGTCCGCACCGAACTGCTTGGCGCCATGCAGGAAGATGTCCGGCTTCGGCTTGACGCGGTCCGGCCCGAGATCCTTGGCCGAATAGATATGCGGTGCGAAAACCTGCTTGAGGCCGACCTTCGAAAGCATCATGTCGAGGCGGTGGGAGGATGAGTTCGAGCAGATGCAATAGGGCTTGCGGATGCGCGAGAGCATCAGCTTGACGCCGTCGATCACCTTCACCTCGGCGGCAAGTCGCGCGTCGAGCAGCTTTTCCGACTTGTCGAGCAGCGAGGCGGAGAGCGGAATGGCGGCCTCGCGTTCGATGGTCAGAAGAATATTGTGCCAGGTCATGCCGGCGAAGCGCTCGCCCATCTCCTCGACGCTGATCGGGTAACCCGCCTCGGTGAGCAGCCGCGATTCCACTTCCGCCGCGATGATTTCCGAATCGACCAGAACGCCGTCGCAGTCGAAGATGATGAGGTCGAAACCGTCCATGTCGTCGTCTTTCCTTTGAGGGGCAGCGATACGCCCGGCAAGCGGGGCTTCCCTACACGAAAGGGCCGGGGGCGACAATTGCCAGATTGGCAGGACTGCCGTGCTGCGACCTTGTGTTGAGGTGTAGGCAAGGTCGAGTTGTACTTAGCCGCCGCGCGCTGTTACCTTGGGAACAGGGAGATCGTGGCTCGACCCTATAGTGCGGGACATTGTCAGCACCAGTTCCACCAGGAGATCGAAATGGCAAGAGATCCGAATGGCAACATCACGGGCACGAGCGGTAACGATCTCCTTTGGGGGACCGCACGCGTTCTGGGCGACGGAACCTACGACAACCATGTGGATTCCGACAGTGCGTTCTACAAGGGCGCGATCCGCGGCTATGGCGGCAACGACACCATTTTCGGTGACATCTACCAGGACCCCACGGAAACCACCGAGGGCGACGTCGCCTACGGCGGCGACGGAGATGACCGTATCTTCGGCGATACGGGTTTCGACGAGCCCAACTGGCAGTACAACACGCATGGCGGCTCCGACACGCTTTACGGCGGAAACGGCGCTGACCAGATCTACGGGCAGGGTGGCCACGACCAGCTTTATGGCGATGCGGGCAACGATCTTCTGGTTGGCGGCACCGGAAGCGATACCCTTCACGGCGGCTCGGGAAACGATATTCTCTGGGCGGATATCAAGGGCAAGACATACGCCGCGCAAGCGATGAACCACCTCTATGGCGGAACAGGCAATGACAGCCTCTATGGTGGCGAAGGTATCGACGAACTCTATGGCGATGCCGGCTCGGATATCTTGCGCGGCGGCGGCGGCGGTGATGACATGGCCGGCGGCGATGGCTCCGATATGCTTTATGGCGGCGCGGGCGACGACATCCTGGACGGTGCCGATCTCGGCGCGCAGGCCGATGCAAAGGACCACCTCTACGGCGAGGCTGGCAACGACCGCATGACCGGAGGCGCGGGCAACGACTATCTCTTCGGCGGCTCGGGCAACGACTCCATGGAGGGCGGTGTCGGCAACGACTACATGAATGGCGGCACGGGTGCCGATACCTTCGACTGCGGTGCCGGCAACGATATCTACATCATCGATAATACAAAGGATGCTTTCCGCTTCGAATTTGCCGATTCCGGCACGGACACGATAAACTCTTCGGTGACCTGGCGCCTGGGTGACTTCCACGAAAACCTCACGCTGACAGGCACCGGGGCGATATCGGGTGTGGGCAATGATGTCGGCAACATCATGCGCGGTAACGATGCGGCCAACACGCTGAGCGGCAAGGGCGGAAACGATTTCATTTCCGCCGGCGCGGGCGACGACAAGATCTATGGCGGCATGGGTGCCGATGATCTCTACGGCGGGGCAGGCAAGGATGCCTTCATCTTCAGGTCGATCAAGGAATCGACCCTGGCGTCCAGGGACACGATCTTCGATTTCGTCAGAGGCGATCGCATCGATCTGTCGGTCATCGACGCCAATACGAAGGTCGCCGGCAACCAGGCCTTCACCTTCGTCGCCAATGAGGGGGGCTTTACCGGCAAGGCCGGGCAGCTGATCTACGACAAGAAGGCCTCGGATACCTACATCTACGGCGATGTGAACGGCGACAAGAAGGTGGATTTCTCGATCCATCTCGATGACGACCTGACACTGCTGAAGGGCGATTTTATCCTTTAGCCCAGGATCGCGTCACAGGGCGATACAAGGGCGGCTCTCGGGCCGCCCTTCATCTTCGTGCCTACGGAAACAGCGTCATGAAGCGCCGCTCGCCCTCTGCCGTAAAGCGGATGGCGCGGCTGTCCTTCTCGCGCTTCGCCCAGCCATCGGTGATGAAGCGGGTGAGCAGCGCTTCGCCAAGCGAGCCCGCCAGATGCGAACGCCGTTCGCTCCAGTCGAGGCAGGTGCGGCAGACGGGGCGGCGTTGGGCGCGAAGGGCGGGAACGTCGATGCCGATGGCAGCGATACGCGTTTCGCCGGATTGCGTCAGCGCGGCATCGTCGCCGTCGAGCGTCACGTCGCCATCCGCAACCAGCCGGTCCAGCATGCGCACACCAAAATCGCCGGCGAGATGGTTGTAGCAGACGCGCGCCTTGCGCAGCGCCGGGTCCTTCGGCCCCGGGCGGGTGCGCAGGTGCCCGCGATTGGCAGCAAACCCCATGATGTTTTCGAGCAGCAGGCCCACCTCGTCGTCGGCAAGCGCAAAATAGCGGTGCCGGCCCTGCTTGCGCTGGGCGATGAGTGCGCCGGCCTCCAGCTTGGAAAGGTGCGAGCTTGCGGTCTGCAAGGTGATGCCGGCGGCACCGGCAAGCTCGGTCGCCGTCAGCGCCTGCCCGCCCATCAAGGCGGTCAGCATGTTGGCGCGGGCGGGATCGCCGATGAGTGCGCCGATCTGGGAGATGTCCGGTCCTTCTTTCATACTTCGATGGTAGACGAAGCATTCACGTCGGGCAATATGGGAAAACACGTCATCGCAAACGAAGCAATTCCAGCAAAAATGCGTGAGCGTTTTGCATCCGGGATTGCGCGTAACAAAGAGAAATGACGATGATCACCTGTTTCATCCGCTACGAGATCGATCCCTTCAAGAAGGACGCCTTCGCCACCTATGCCCGCAACTGGGGTCAGGCGATCCCGCGCTGCGGCGCCGACCTGATCGGCTATTTTGGCCCGCACGAGGGCTCTGCCACCACCGCATACGGTGTCTACAACATCGAAAACCTCGCCGCTTACGAGGCCTATCGCGCACGCCTTGTCGCCGATCCGCTCGGCCGCGAAAACTACGAATTCGCCAGAAGCGAGCGCTTCATCCTGAAGGAAGACCGCATCTTCCTCAAAAACGTCTCGCTGCCGCACGCGCTGAAGGTGGTGCCATGATCGCCGTCATCTTCGAAGTGGTACCGGCCTCTGGCCGCATGGACCGCTATCTCGAAACCGCGCGCGACCTCCGCCCGCTGCTCGACAATATCGACGGCTTCATCTCCATAGAACGCTTCCGCAGCCTCACCGACCCGACGCGCCTGCTCTCGCTGTCCTTCTGGCGCGACGAAGCGGCGGTGAAGGCCTGGCGCACGACCGAAGAACACCGCGCCGCCCAATCCCTCGGCCGCCACGGCATCTTCGACGCTTATCGGTTGCGCATCGCGAGCGTGGTGCGGGATTATGGGCTGAACGACCGGGATCAGGCGCCGGAGGATAGTCGAAGTTTTCATGCGGCGTGAAAGCAAATGGCCCGCTCACGGCCGGCCGTTCCAGTTCGTTCCGAACGCCTTCGGGTTGCGTTCACAACGCCCTCAACCCTCTCCATCGTCATCCTCGGGCTTGACCCGAGGATCCACTTCCACGGCAAACGCTAACCTTTTGGCATGGATCCTCGGGTCAAGCCCGAGGATGACGACGGAGAGGAGTGTCGTATGGGCTTCCCATCATTTTCGCCTACTGCACCGCTACCTCCGACCGCTCCCCGGCCTTGACCGTCGCCTTCGCCTCCTTCGGCGCCACGTCGCCCTCATACTTCACGACCACGACATAGTCTCCGGGCGGTAGCGTTTCCTGGTATTCGGCGCCGTAATTGGTCGACATGGATTTCTGGTTGCCCTGGATATCCTTCTTGGCATTGAGGATTTCGATGCTGTAGGCGTCGGGTGCCGTGATCGCCAGCACGCCGGCATCGATGTTGACGACGACCTCTTTCATCTCGCCCGCCTTGACGGTGAAGGGGATTTCGCCGGTCGCCAGGCCGAGCTTGGCCGTCAGCACATGGTCGCCGGGCGGAACGTCGATCTTCGTGCCGGTGCCGTAGCTGTTGGCGATGCTCTTGCGTGTGCCGTCGATATTCTTTTTGGTCTCCACCACCTCGAAGAACATATTGCCGGAATCAACTTCCGGCCCGCCTGCTGCATAGATCGCCTTGTTGAGCACGATGCCCGAGCCGATGATGAGATCGCGCTCGACCGTCTCGCCCGCCTTGACGCTCAGGGTTTCCGTCACCTTGGCCGGGCCGATGGAACCGTTGAGCTTCACCTCGCCGGCGGAGGCGTAGAATTTTGCCGTGCCGTAATAGGTTGTGGAATAGTCGCCGAAGGCGATTTCGATTGCTGCATTGGAATCGGCATCGGCATCTTCAGGCGTGCGCTTCGGCATGATGACCAGCCGGGCGGCGTCGAAGTTGACGAAGGGTTTCGCGACGGCTCCGTCCTTCACCTCGAAGGGTGCCTGGCGCTTGATTGAACTCTGCAATGTGGCAACGGCAATGTATTTGCCCGGCGGGTAATTGCCGGAAAACGCGCCCTTGTACTGGCTTTCGATATAGTCGCCGGCAGGCGCTCCATTCGCGTCCGCCTTGTAGATTTCCCAGAACACATCGTTGTTGTCGCCAAGCGACGGGCCGCCTTCGGAAAGCACGCTGTCGAGTTCGGTGTTGAATTCGATTGCCGGTGCCGGTTCGGGCTCCGCGACCGCCACTTCCTGCACAGGCTTCGACATCGGCGCTTCCGCCACCGTCTCGGTCAGCGCCGCGACGAGTTGCGTCGCGTCGGACGCCTGGAAGTATTTGCCGCCGGTGTTTTCGGCAAGGCAGGCGACCTGCCTGCCTTCCTCCTCCGTCAGGCCGAAGCCGACGACGTGCGTGGTAAAGTCTACCCCCTTGCTTTCGAGCGCCGAGGCGAGCGCGCAGGGGTCTGCCTCGCAGGTCTCCAGCCCGTCCGTCACCAGTACGACGGTCGCCTTGTCCTCGGTATATTTGAGGATATCGGCTGCCTGTTCGACGGCGTGCGAAATCGGCGTCTTGCCCTTCGGATTGATACCCGCGACGAAGGAATTGATTGCATCCTCGGTGCCTGCACCGGGCGGCACGGCAAGCTCGATATCGCTGCACGAACCCTTTTCGCGGTGGCCATAGACCATCAGGCCGAGTTCCGTTCCGGCCGGCACGGATTTCAGCACGGTGCTCAGCGTCTCGCGGGCAAGGTCGATCTTGGCGCGGCCATCGATCTGCCCCCACATGGAGCCTGACGCATCAAGCACGATCATCGTCTTGTCGGCGGCGATGGTCTGCGTGGCGGCAAGAAGCCCCGCCAGAAGCATGAAGACGGTCTTCAGTCGCACATCGTTCTCCTCGGTCCCCCGGAAAACCCGGTCGTTCACGCCGGCAGGGGCACGGCATGTTCATCGAATGACGGACGGGGAGGACCATCTATTCGCGGCCGCTTGAATTCCATTAAAGGTCCCGCCGCGGAACGAATTTCGCTTTTTCTCCAATCCTTTCAGTCTTTGGTAACCATCTTCGGTAACCATAAGGATCAGTTCAGCCCCGAGTAAGCGTATCAGCGAGTATCAAATGCCATCTGTTCTTTCGCTTGCAGACGTCTCCCGTTCGCCCCGCAAAAGCGGCTGGCTTGACTCGATCATCAAGGGAGATTGCGTTGCAGCCCTTGAGGCCCTGCCGGATCAGTCCGTCGACGTCATCTTCGCCGATCCGCCATACAACCTCCAGCTCGGTGGCGCGCTCACGCGGCCGGACCAGTCGCTGGTCGATGCCGTCGATGACGAATGGGACCAGTTCGCCTCGTTCGGGGCCTATGATGCCTTCACCCGAGCCTGGCTGCTCGCCTGCCGCCGCGTGTTGAAGCCGTCTGGCACGATCTGGGTCATCGGCTCCTACCACAACATTTTCCGCGTCGGCGCGACGCTTCAGGACCTCAATTTCTGGATCCTGAACGACGTCATCTGGCGCAAGGCAAACCCGATGCCGAATTTCAAGGGCCGCCGGTTCCAGAACGCGCACGAAACGATGATCTGGGCGACCCGCGATCCGAAGGCCAAGGGCTATACGTTCAACTATGATGCCATGAAGGCTGCCAACGACGACGTGCAGATGCGCTCGGACTGGCTGTTCCCGATCTGCAACGGCGGCGAACGCCTGAAAGATGCAGACGGCAAGAAGGTGCACCCGACCCAGAAGCCGGAAGCGTTGCTCGCCCGTATCCTGATGGCGTCCTCCAAGCCCGGTGACGTGGTGCTCGATCCGTTCTTCGGCTCCGGCACGACGGGTGCGGTCGCAAAACGCCTCGGCCGCCACTTCGTCGGCATCGAGCGCGAACAGGCTTACATCGATGCCGCCCGTGAACGCATCGACGCCGTCGAACCGCTCGGCAGCGGCATGCTGTCCGTGATGACCGGCAAGAAGGCCGAACCGCGCGTCGCCTTCAACACGCTGATCGAAAGCGGCCTGATTGCCCCCGGCACGGTGCTGACGGATGAACGCCGCCGCTACAGCGCCATCGTTCGCGCCGATGGCACGCTCGCCTCGGGCAGCGATGTCGGCTCCATCCACCGCGTCGGCGCCCGCGTACAGGGCCATGACGCCTGCAACGGCTGGACCTTCTGGCACTACGCGGAAGGTGCCGCGCTGAAGCCGATCGATGCATTGCGCGCCGTCGTACGCGCCGGCATGGCCGGTATCGAATAGGCCTGTTGCCCACGAAAAAAACGGTTTCTCCAGCCGCGGCCTCCGGTGCTCCCTGCACCGGGGGCTGTGGCTTTTGAGGGGAAGGGGGCGCCCGCCATTTGACAGGACCCCCCAACTTCCACAGGCGCGATTCAGGTGATGTTAACCATCAGGCGCTTACTGTGATCTGGTAAATACATCAGGCCAAGCGGCGGAAATCGTTGCGGAAAGCCAGGGCCGATCAACCGGCCGGGCAGGCCAGATATCGCTTTTCCGGTTTTTGTACCTTCAGTCCCGGAAAAGTGAAAACGCCCGGAGCCATAAAGCTCCGGGCGTTTCGGTTTCAGGAGATGCCCTCAATCAAAGCGCAATGCCGTGCGCCGCAAGGTCGCTCTTCAGCTTCTCCGGGTCGGTGAACTGGACAGCGTGCCAGCCGGCATTCCGGGCACCTTCGACATTCGCCGGCGCGTCGTCGATGAACAGCGTATGGGCGGGCGACAGGCCGAAATCGTTGCTGTGCTTCTCGTAGATCGCAAGGTCCGGCTTGATCAGGCCGATCTCCCCGGAAACCGTCACGCCGCGCGGCATGTCGAGGAAGGGGAAGAGTTGGCGCGCTTGCCTGAATGTATCGGCGGCAAAGTTCGTGAGCATGGTCACGTCGTGACCTTCGGCGATGAGGGTCTCCATGATCGCCACGCTCTCCACATAGGCGTGCGAGACCATTTCGTGCCAGTATTTGCGGAAGGCGCGGATCTGTTCGATGCGGTCGGGATGTTCCGCAATCAGCAGGGCTTCCGCCTCCGCCCAGTCACGCCCGCGGTCCTGCTCGAGGTTCCAGTCGTGCGTGCAGACATTGGCGAAGAACCAGTTGCGTTCGGCATCATCGGGGATCAGGCGGGCGAAGGGGATGTGCGGGTCGTAATGGATCAGCACCTTGCCGATGTCGAAGACGACGTGTCTGATTTCGATGCTGCTCATGCTGTCCTCGTCGTTTGAAACGCGTCGGGTATGGCTTGTTTTATTGCCTTCTTCATGACGGTCGGCAGTGCCTCGCCATCGAGCGTGTCCTTCGCCTGCCACCATCCTTCGCCGGCGCCGGTATTCAGCGGCACCTTGGAACGGTAGATGGAGAGGCGCAACTCGAAATGCGTGAAGACATGGGTGACGGTGCCGCAGGCCTGCCAGTCTGCCTGAAAGGGTGCGGCTTCGGTGCCGGTCTCGCCATCGATGCGCCCCGTCCAGGCACTTCCCGGCACTTCCGTCATGCCGCCGAGCAGCCCGCTCTCGATACGCTTGCGCAGGAAAACAGCACCGGTCTCGTCCTCGGCGATGAAGGCGGCACCCAACCTCACGGGTTTTTCCTTCTTCGCTGCCTTGCGCGGAAACAGTTCGGGGTCTTCACGGCCGAGCACGCGACAGTTCGCATTGAACGGACAGAGCGCGCAGGCGGGTCGCCGCGGCGTGCAGATCGTCGCGCCGAGATCCATCATCGCCTGGGCGAAATCGCCCGGCCGGTCCTCCGGTGTCATGGCAGCGACGAGCGCCCGCATTTCCGGCTTTGCCGCAGGAAGCGGCGTCGTGATGGCATGCAGGCGCGAGATGACGCGCTCGACATTGCCATCGAGCACGGCGCTTTTCCGGTTGAAGGCGATGGCCGCGATCGCCGCTGCCGTATAGTCGCCAATGCCGGGAAGCGCCTTCAGGCCGTCCTCGGTATCGGGAAACACGCCGCCATGCTCGAAGGCGACCGCCTCGGCGCATTTCTTGAGGTTGCGGGCGCGCGCGTAATAGCCAAGCCCTGCCCAGGACTTCATCACGTCTTCATTGTCGGCTTTCGCGAGATCGATAACCGTCGGCCAGCGGGAGGTGAACAGCGCGAAATAGGATTTGACCGCCTGCACCGTCGTCTGCTGCAGCATGACCTCGGACAACCAGATCCGGTAGGGATCGGGTTCGATACCGCGCGCCGCCATCGGCGGGCTCACCCGCCACGGCAGGTCCCGGTGATGCCGGTCGTACCAGGCAAGAAGCAGGTCGGCGGGCGCCGCTGTCCGGTGGGCTTGGGTCATGATTTGCCTGAACGGGGTCGGAGCGACCCAATATACTGACGCAATTCCGGACGCAAAACCGCTGCGCACTTTTGCTGGAATTGCTCTATAACTGACGGAGTGATCCGCGATCTTCAAGTGCTTCGCGGCAAAAACAGGAATATTTTCCCTGCCGGCAATTCCAGCAAAAGCGCGCAACACGGTTTTGCTTGTCGCGAATCGCCCAACAAGGGGACAAGGTAAAACGTGAACGCCAAAGCCCAAAAACCGAGACGTGGCATCGTCCAGATCAGCGAAGTGGCGAACGCGCTGATCGATCCGGTGCTGGCGAAACGCGCCGGCATCAATACGATGCTGCTTGGCTCGTGGGATGAGATCGCCGGCACGCAGTTTGCCGATTGCACGCGGCCGGAGCGCATTTCCTGGCCGCGCCGCGCCTCAGAGATGACGGGCGAGGGCGGCGGCTACCAGCCGGGCGTGCTGACGATCGCCTGCGAGGGCGCGCGTGCGCTGTTCCTCAGCCACCAGCAGGGTGAGATCATTCAGCGCATCAACGGCTTCTTCGGTTTTCCGGCAATCAGACAAATCAAGATCGTGCAGAAACCGGTGGCGGCGCAGCCGCGCCGCAAGCCCAAGCCGCGCCCGCTGACCGGCGCGGCCGCCCGCCATCTCGACGATCTTGTCGAGGGCATCGAGGGCGATGCGCTGAAGGCGGCGCTGAAGCGCCTCGGTACGGCGGTGCTTGGCATGCCCCGAAAAGCGCCGTGAGCAACCATTGAACGGTCACAATTCTTTGAAGTTACTAGCCTTAACTCCGCTTGTTCCTGCCCCAAAGCAGGTATAACGGGAGTGCCAAGAGCAATTTCGGGTGCGAAGCGGTTTTCCGTCCGGGCTTGCGTCGATGGACCCAAGAATTCCTTATCCCTTCCGACAGGAGAGACCATGTCCCTTTCCGAAATGAGCCTGATGAAGCGCCTCTTGACCGGCGCTGCCGTTGCGGCGCTCGCCGTGACGCTGGCTGCCTGCTCCGACGAGAAGAAGGAGGAGACCGCCAAGGCTCCCGAGACCAGCCAGACGACGACGGGCGAAAGCGCAAGCTCGACGCCTGCCACGTCTACCGGCACGGCAACCGAAACCTCCACCACGACGACGACCACCACCACGACTCCGGCCGAGACGGCTCAGAAGCCTGCGGCAGAAGTTCCGTCCGCTGAGGGCGACGTCGATATGGCGGAAGTGCTGAAGCCCGGCGCGCTGCCGGATATGGTTTTGGGCGAGGCGAATGCTCCCGTCACCATCGTCGAATACATGTCGACGACCTGCCCGCACTGCGCGGCCTTCCACAACAATACCTTCGATGCGATCAAGGCGAAGTATGTCGATAGCGGCAAGGCCCGTTTCATCGTGCGCGAATTCCCGTTCGATCCGCGTGCCGCCGCCGCCTTCATGCTGGCACGCTGCCAGCCGCAGGATTCCACGAAGCTCACCGAAGCTGCACAGTATTACCCGATGATCTCGATGCTCATGAAGCAGCAGGAAACCTGGGCCGCCGCACAGGATGGCCGCGAAGCGCTGCTCCAGATGTCGAAACTCGCCGGTTTTACACAGGAGAGCTTCCAGGCCTGCTTGACGAACCAGAAGCTTCTGGATGATGTGAACGCGGTACGTGAACGCGGTGCCAAGGAATTCGGCGTCGCAGCGACCCCGACCTTCCTGATCAACGGCAAGCGCTATTCGGGAGACATGTCGGTTGACTCCATGTCGGCCCTCATCGAAAGCCTTCTTTGATCCTTCGACCGGATTTCCGGCGGGCGACGGCGGAAGCCGTGCGCCCGCTTTTTGCTTTACGGCACGGGTGAACGCATGAAGTTCACAAAGCTCCGTGTGCTCGGTTTCAAGTCCTTCGTCGAACCCATCGAATTTGTCATCGAACGCGGCCTCACCGGCGTCGTCGGGCCGAATGGCTGCGGCAAGTCGAACCTCGTCGAGGCGCTGCGCTGGGTGATGGGGGAGAATTCCTACAAGAACATGCGCGCGTCCGGCATGGACGACGTCATCTTCTCCGGCTCCGGCCACCGCCCGGCGCGCAACACCGCCGAAGTCGGCCTCTATCTCGACAATTCCGACCGCACCGCGCCCGCCGCCTTCAACGACCAGGACGAAATCCAGGTCACGCGCCGCATCGAGCGCGAAAACGGCTCGGTCTACCGTATCAACGGCAAGGAAGCGCGCGCCAAGGATGTGCAGCTGCTCTTCGCCGACGCGTCCACCGGCGCCCGCTCGCCCTCGATGGTAGGCCAAGGCCGTATCGGTGAGCTCATCCAGGCAAAACCCCAGGCCCGCCGCCAGCTGCTCGAAGAGGCGGCCGGCATTTCCGGCCTGCATTCGCGCCGCCATGAGGCGGAACTGCGCCTGCGCGCCGCCGAAACCAATCTCGAACGGCTCGACGACGTCACCTCGCAGCTCGAAAGCCAGATCGAGAGCCTGAAGCGCCAGTCGCGCCAGGCGAACCGCTTCAAGGCGCTCTCCGCCGATATCCGCCGCCATGAGGCGATGCTGCTGCACATTCGCTGGGTGCAGGCGAAGGAGGCGGAAGGCGAGGCGGAAAGCCAGCTCAACCAGGCGACCTCGCTCGTCGCCGAGCGGGCGAATGCGCAGATGCAGGCGGCCAAGGACCAGGCCGTCGCCAGCCTGAAACTGCCGGAACTGCGCGAGAACGAAGCGAAACTCGCCGCCGTGCTGCAGCGTCTGCAGATCGCCCGCGCGCAGCTGGAAGAGGATTCCGCCCGGCTGCTGCGCCGCCGCGACGAACTGACCCGCCGCCTAGCGCAACTTGGCGAGGACATTGTTCGCGAGGAGCGCATGGTGGCCGACAACGCCGCCGTGCTGGACCGTCTGACGACGGAAGAGGAAGAGATCGACGAAATCCTCGCCGAGGCCGACGAACGCGCCGAAGCCGCCCGCGAGACGATGGACGAGGCGGCGGCAAAACTTTCCGAGAGCGAAGCGGCCCTTGCCGCCGTCACCGCTGAGCGGGCCGAGGCGTCAGCGTCACGCAACCAGCTCGAAAAAGCGATCCGCGACCTGTCCGAACGCCATCTGCGCCTCGGTCAGCAGCTTGATGCGCAGGCCCGCGAGCTCGATGAGATGGACGCCCGCATTGCGGATCTTCCCGATCCGGAAGAGCGGCGCGCTGCCGTGCAGTCGGCGGAAGAGGCGCTGGAAGCGACCGGCGAGATGCTCGTCGCCGTCGAGGAGGCGCTGGAGGAAGCCCGTTTCAGCGAATCCGCCCTGCGCGGCCCGGTCGATACGGCGCGCGCGCGCCTTGCCGGCATCGAGACCGAGGCGCGCACCATCCGCCGCATGCTGGAGGCCGGCAGCGGTGACGGTTCCTTTGCGCCGGTCGTCGAAGACGTGCATGTCGATCGCGGGTTTGAGACGGCTCTCGGGGCAGCCCTTGGCGACGATCTCGATTCGCCCGCTGATACTGCGGCACCCGTGCATTGGCGGCTCACCGGCAACATGTCCGACGATCCGCACCTGCCGGCCGGCGTGACCGCGCTCACCACCCATGTCCGCGCACCAAACGTGCTGCACCGCCGGCTTGCCCAGATCGGCGTCGCCGCAAGTGTCGACGACGCGCTTTCCCTCCTGCCGCATCTGCGGACAGGCCAGCGGCTCGTCACCCGCGAAGGCGCCGTCGTCCGCTGGGACGGTCACGTCACCGGTGCCGATGCGCCAAGTGCTGCCGCCCTTCGCCTGGAACAGAAGAACCGCCTCACCGAACTCGAGGCGGAGCTGGACGATGCCCGCGCAGCACTAGCCGATGCGCAAGCCGATCTTGCCCGCGCCGGCGAGGTGATCCGAGCCGAGACGCAGCGCCAGCAGCAGGCGCGCGATGCGCAGCGCAACGCCACCCGCACGCTTGCCGAAGCGCGCGACTCTCTGGAAGCCGCCGAGCGTGCCTCCGGCGACCTCATCCGCCGCCGCGCCGTGCTCGCCGAAACCCGGGTGCAGATCGAGGCGCAGGTCGAGGAAGCCGCGCAATCGCTGGAGGATGCGCGTGCAGCGTTGGAAGACGCCCCCGACCTCGCCGATCTCGATCTCAGCCTCCGCACTCGCACGATGGAGGTCGCGACTGACCGGGCGACGCTGGCCGAAGCGCGCGCCGCCCATGACGGCCTTGCCCGCGAAATGGCCGACCGCCGTCGCCGTCTGATGGCGATTTCCGCCGAGCGCGAAACGTGGAAGGGCCGCGCCGCCAATGCGGAAAGCCACATCGCCACGCTGCGTGATCGTGAGGGCGAAGCGCGCGAAGAGATGGAAGGGCTTGCCGAGGCGCCCGACGAGATCGAGGAAAAACGCCGCGAACTGCTGACCGGCCTGACCAATGCCGAGGCCGCCCGCCGGGAAGCCGCCGACGCCTTGCAGGAGGCGGAAAACCAACAGCGCGAGGCCGACCGCACCGCGACGACCGCCCTCTCGCAGCTTGCCGAATCGCGCGAAACGCGCGGCCGCGTGGAAGAACGCCTCGTTTCCGCCCGCGAGCGCCGCGTCGAGGGCGAGGCGCGTATCCGCGAGGCGCTGTCCTGCGCACCGCACGAGGCGCTGAAGCTCACCGGCCATCCGGCGGGTGCGCCGCTGCCGGACCCGCGCGATCGTGAAAGGGACCTCGATCGGTTGAGGATCGAGCGCGAACGTCTCGGCGCCGTCAACCTGCGCGCCGAGGAAGAGCAGAAGGAATTGACCGAAAAACTCGATGCCATCGTCGCCGAGCGCGAGGATATCATCGAGGCGATCCGCAAGCTGCGTTCGGCGATCCAGAGCCTCAACCGCGAGGGCCGCGAGCGCCTGCTCGCCGCCTTCGATGTGGTCAACGTGCAGTTCCAGCGCCTCTTCACCCACCTTTTCGGCGGCGGCACGGCGGAGCTGCAATTGATCGAGAGCGATGATCCGCTCGACGCCGGCCTGGAAATTCTCGCCCGCCCGCCCGGCAAGAAGCCGCAGACCATGACGCTGCTGTCCGGTGGCGAACAGGCATTGACCGCGATGGCGCTGATCTTCGCCGTCTTCCTCACCAACCCGGCGCCGATCTGCGTGCTGGACGAAGTGGATGCGCCGCTCGACGACCACAATGTCGAACGCTACTGCAACCTGATGGACGAGATGGCCGCCTCCACCGAGACCCGCTTCGTCATCATCACCCACAATCCCATCACCATGGCCCGCATGAACCGCCTCTTCGGCGTCACCATGGCGGAGCAGGGCGTGTCGCAGCTGGTGTCGGTGGACCTGCAGACGGCCGAGCAACTGCGCGAGGCGTCGTAGCGCAATTCCGGTGAAATCTGGTTCACCGGAATTGCTCTAGATTATTGTTTTTGCCGCATTATCCGACACCGAAGCGATGCCGCTTCGGCTGGAAATGCTCTAGGCTTCGGCCGTCGCTTTTCTGGTCTTACGATACCGCGACGAGGAAGTCGGACGAAACCCATCCGACATGGCCCTGCGGTGTTCGAACCTGCCACCAGGCTTGCTGCATGGCGATACGCTCGACCAGGGTATTCTCCGGCAGTTCGCCGACCTTGTCTCCGCCGGGGCTGGACCTGAAATTCAACGTCGAAGGAGCCACGCCCTTGACGCGAAAACGGGGCAGCCTGAGATCGGACGAAAGGGCGCCATGCATCGAAGGGTTCAATCCGTCGAGTTCTATAGCAATGCGGCGACGCATCTCGTCGCCAATGGGGCGGTGGCCGACGAATGCATTCGTAAAAGACAGACGGGTTACATCCCACTTGCCGTTCTGCAATATGCCGAGCGTTGGCTGAACCTCGGCATGGGTCAGTATTGTTTGCCGGGTTACAGGGATGTCGTAGCGTTTCGCCAACTGGGCAGCCGCTTTTATCATGGTGTCCCATTGTATTTCCTGGAGCGGATTGCTTCCGCTGGAAAATGGGCTCTCGCGAGCGCCGGTCATCGAGCACATCGATATGCCTATTGCCCCTGTATTGGCATTCTTCGTATGGGAAGCATGCCCCGAACTGGGAGCGCCCGGAGCATTCGCTGCAATCGATTTGTCGCCACGGACGAGGTTTCCATCGCCCTCGACAAGTATATGGTAGGATTTCTTGTCGGTGCTGTTGGCCGTGTGGCCACCGGCAGTCCAATGCACATGAACACGTTTCATGGCGGCATCCGGCATCCATGAACTGGGGATACTTGTTGGCATGATCCTCTCCCTATGTTTTGTAAGCTGACTCCATTTTCCATCAATAAATATTTAGGCGAGCAGGCTCATCGTGAGGCCAATACTACTCGCGTCATGGGGTGTTTTCTTCAGAAGATGGCAGCGCTTCGCTCTTCCGGGCAGGAAGTGACACTTCCTCGTCCAGATGGCCTCGTTCATTCTGCATGCTCGGCTATGGTGATCGCAAAAATACCATTTCCACCTCGGCTTGCACAAGATGTCCGTGATGTTCGCCGAGATGTTTTTTGCGGACCGGTTTGGCGATCCTGGCGCGGAACAAAGCCTTGCCTCGTGCATTTACGAGCACCTGCAGGCTTTTGCAGACGCGTGTTACAACTGGGGACCAAACGTGGATAGAAACGCACTTTACATGCTCATCGGCGCACTCATCGTCGTGGTGGCCGGCTTTTCCTATTATGCCTATCAGCAGGAGAAGCAGCCGGACGGCGTCGAGATCAAGCTCAACGAGCAGGGGCTTTCCATCGAGGGAAACTGAGCGACCCTGTCTGGCCAGCCACAAGCCGTGTTCCTGCCGGAGCACGGCTTTTATATTTGGTTTCTATAATTTTGCATCGCCGTCGTAATTTTGATGCAATGCAGCAAAAAACTCATCATCTCGCGTTTTCAAAGACATGCTGTTCATGTAGATTGAGAAAACGCATTTGGGGAGGCGTCGATGGAGAAGTGGGTCTATACCTTTGGGGATGGTCGTGCCGAAGGCAGTGCGGGCGATCGCAATCTGCTCGGTGGCAAGGGCGCAAACCTTGCCGAAATGAGCAATCTCGGCCTGCCGGTGCCGCCCGGCCTCACCATCGTCACCGCTGCCTGCAACCACTATTACGACAACGGCCGCATGCTGCCGGAGGGCCTGAAAGACCAGGTCCGCGCCGGCATTCGCCAGATGGAGGCGATCACCGGCCGCAATTTCGGCGATACGGCAAAGCCGCTGCTGCTCTCCGTGCGTTCCGGCGCGCGGGCTTCCATGCCGGGCATGATGGATACGGTGCTCAACCTCGGCCTCAACGACCGCACGGTACAGGCGCTCGGCCATGATGCGGGCGATGCGCGTTTTGCCTGGGACAGCTACCGCCGCTTCATCCAGATGTACGGCGATGTCGTCATGGGCCTCGACCACGAGGCCTTCGAGGAGATTCTGGAAGACGAGAAGGGCCGGCTCGGCCACGAGCAGGATACCGAGCTTTCGGCCGTCGAGTGGCAGCATGTCGTCGGGCGCTACAAGGAAACCATCCGCGAAGAGCTGGGCGAAGAATTCCCGCAGGACCCGGAAGTCCAGCTCTGGGGTGCGATCGGCGCCGTTTTCGCAAGCTGGATGAATGCCCGCGCCGTTACCTATCGCCACCTGCACAATATCCCGGCCGTCTGGGGCACCGGGGTCAACGTCCAGGCCATGGTCTTCGGCAATCTCGGCAATGCGTCGGCAACCGGCGTCGCCTTCACGCGCAATCCCTCGACGGGCGAAAATTCGCTCTATGGCGAGTTTCTCGTCAATGCGCAGGGCGAGGATGTCGTCGCCGGCATTCGCACGCCGCAGAACATCACGGAAGAGGCGCGCATCGCGTCCGGTTCCGATCGGCCGTCGCTGGAAAAACTGATGCCGGAGGCCTTTGCCGAATTCTGCGGCATCTGCGACCGGCTGGAGCGGCACTACCGCGACATGCAGGACCTCGAATTCACCATCGAGCGGGGCAAGCTCTGGATGCTCCAGACCCGCTCGGGAAAACGCACCGCCAAGGCGGCGCTGAGGATCGCCGTCGACATGGCGACGGAAGGGCTGATCAGCGAGGGCGAGGCCGTCGCACGTATCGATCCCGCCTCGCTCGACCAGTTGCTGCACCCGACCATCGATCCGCGCGCGCGCCGTGACGTCATCGGCTCCGGCCTGCCGGCCTCGCCGGGTGCCGCGACGGGTGCGATCGTCTTCACCTCGGAGGACGCCGTGCAGGCGCAGGAGGAGGGCCGCAAGGTCATTCTCGTGCGCATCGAGACGAGCCCGGAAGACATTCACGGCATGCATGCCGCCGAGGGTATTTTGACCACGCGCGGTGGCATGACGAGTCACGCGGCCGTCGTCGCCCGCGGCATGGGCACGCCCTGCGTCTCCGGCGCCGGCACACTGCGCGTCGACCTGCGCAACGAACTGCTGGTCGCCCATGGCGTGACGCTGAAGCGCGGCGACGTCATCACCATCGATGGCTCCTCCGGCCAGGTGCTGAAGGGCGAAATCCCCATGCTCCAGCCGGAGCTTTCCGGCGATTTCGGCCGCATCATGGAATGGGCGGATCGCACGCGCCGCATGAAGGTGCGCACCAATGCCGAAACACCGGCGGATGCCCGCGCGGCACGCTCCTTCGGTGCGGAAGGAATCGGCCTCTGCCGCACGGAACACATGTTCTTCGAGGGCAGCCGCATCAATGTGATGCGCGAGATGATCCTTGCCGAGGACGAGGCCGGCCGTCGCGCGTCGCTGGCAAAACTCCTGCCCATGCAGCGCTCCGACTTCGTAGAGCTGTTCGAGATCATGCACGGCCTGCCGGTGACCATTCGCCTGCTCGACCCGCCACTGCACGAATTCTTGCCGAAGACGGACGAGGAGATCGCCGATGTGGCGGCGGCGCTGTCGATCGACGAGGCCGTGCTGCGCCGGCGTGTCGATACGCTGCACGAGTTCAACCCCATGCTCGGCCACCGCGGCTGCCGGCTGGCGATCTCCTATCCGGAAATCGCCGAAATGCAGGCCCGCGCCATCTTCGAGGCGGCGGCGGAAGCCGCCCGTGCGACGGGTGCCGCCGTCGTGCCGGAAATCATGGTGCCGCTCGTCGGCCTGAAGGCGGAGCTGGACTATGTGAAGGCCCGCATCGACAGCGTGGCAAAGGCGGTCATCGCCGAGAGCGGGGTGGCGATCGACTATCTCGTCGGCACGATGATCGAGCTGCCGCGTGCGGCACTGCGCGCTCATGTCATTGCCGAATCGGCGGAGTTCTTCTCCTTCGGCACCAACGACCTGACGCAGACGACCTTCGGCATCTCGCGCGACGACGCTTCAGCCTTCCTCTCGACCTATATCCAGAAGGGCATCATCGAGCAGGACCCGTTCGTGCAGCTCGATTTCGACGGGGTGGGGGAACTCATCCGCATCGCCGCCGAACGCGGCCGGCGCACGCGGGGTGACCTGAAGCTCGGCATCTGCGGCGAACATGGCGGCGATCCGGCGTCGATCCATTTCTGCGAAGAAGTGGGGCTCGATTACGTCTCGTGTTCACCCTTCCGCGTGCCGATCGCGCGGCTCGCAGCAGCACAGGCCGCCTTCAAGGGCGTCAAGGGCTGAGAGAAGACAGGCGCTGCGCTCGGCGGCGCCAAGGCCCGCAAAAAGTCAGGCGTCGCGTTCAACGACGCCGGTCACGCACGTAGATATAGGTCGGCCCACCCCAGAACGGATCGTTCATCCGGGTTGCGCGGAAATCCGCGCGGCGGTCGAGATCGATGCGCTGCAAGCACTCGGCAAACGCGTCCGTTCCCGCGCGAAAACCGTAGGAACGGCACTTGTTCTCGTCGTTGGCGCGCACTTCCGCGGCCGTCTGGCAGCCGGCGAGAAGGAGGGTGGTGGCAGCGAGGGCGGCAAGGCGAATCAGCATCTTGGACATGCGAACTCCGGCAAACTGTTGCGCGCCTTGGATAGGCCTGTCCGGATCGAGCCGCAAGTCCTCAGATGCGTTGCAGAACGTCGATGAAGGCGTCCGCGAAGCGCTTCAGGTCCTTGGTTTTCTCATCGGGATTTTCCATCCGGATGGCCGCACCTTCCGCGTCCAGCAGTGCGAAAACCACGGCGAGCGCCCGGTCTTCGCCCTTCGGTACGCGCAGCGCCGCGATGCGTCGGCAGTCGTCCTTGAGCCCCGAGGCCGGCAGGTCGAACAGGAAATCACCGCCGACCTGACCGGCGGCCGTGCGCACGGCCTCGGTAAAACCGGCATCGTCGCCGGAAAAGCCATCGAGCGACAGTTCGAGTTCCAGAAGCTCCAGAGGAAGGGCGGGTTCGCCAGCCGGAATGGCGGCAGGTGTCTCGGCGACCGTCTGCGTCGGCAACATCGTCTTGCTCCTTTACTACCCCCGTTTGTGAACGTTCGTTAACGAGCGTGGCAAATTTGCGGCACGCAAGGAATTTCGTGTCGCGGGCGGGAAAAACGAAGCAGGCCAACGCCCATTTTGGTCTGAAGGCGGAGTTCCATACGATACTGTCGACGTCTGCCTCGACGGCCTTGAGATCAGAGGACTTTCAAACCGAGTTCGGAGAGCAAGTCGGCCGCCTGTGCCCGCGAAATGACCGCGCCCTTGAACTGTTTGGCATTGTTCAGGCGCACGCCCCCAAGGTCGGCACCGCGCAGGTCGGCGCCATCGAACCGGCTGTCGACCAGATGCGCTTCACGAAGGCTGCAAGCCTCGAAAACGGCCTCGCGGAAATCGCAACGGGAAACATCGGCGCCGCTGAAGTCGAGTTGCTTCAGGTGCAACTTGCGGAAGGAAAAACCCGGCAGGCGCGCATCTGCGAAGATGACTTCTTCGAAGTCGCAGCCAAGCGTCCGGGCCTCCGCGAAATTTGCACCGGTCAACTTGCAGCGCTTCAAAGATGAGGAGGTCAAGATCACGCCGCGAAAGCCGCCATTGTTGAAGTCGCATCCCGCGATTTCGGACTCCGACAGATTCGCTCCGGTGAAGTCGGCAAAAGGCCCGCGGCAGCCCGACCACCGGCTCTCGGTCAGAGTCGCCCCGGTGAACTTCGCGCGCGTCAACCGGCACGCATCGAAGGTCCATCCCGTGAAAGCGAGGCGGGACAGGTCGGCCTCTTCGAGACTGCAACGCTGCAGCGTCACCGGGATATTGCGGGCAACCAATGCTGAGACCGCCTCTCTGTCGAGCGTCTGTTCCGTGACGATGAAGCTGTTCGGCGGGCTTTCAGATGGCATTGGTCAGTTCCTTTCATGCGGATGCCTCCCATCCGGCCTGGAGGCGAGGTTCAATACCACGGTTTTGTGCTGACGCTCGTCATGCCGCCTCCCGAATTGCTCGTCATCCTCCCGCGCTGCGTCGTACGCGGCGGCATAGGTCTATAGCCGGGCGCTCCGAACGGTACATCGATGTAATCCCAGGGCCAGCGCGCAGCCTTTGCGTCGTCCAGGCCCAGCCAGCTTTACCAAAGCGCGATTGACAGTGCCCAGCCGAAGCTGACTCGGCTCAACGGGCGTCCTGCGTCTTGGCAAGCTTCTCGGCAATGACGTCCAAACAAACGCAGGCAGTTCTCTGTCAACCACCTGGGTTATGGCCCTTTGACGGACTGCTCGATCTCCCGGCGAAAGAATCTGTTCAGGAGCCGCATCACACGCACCCCTTCGTGCGTGTGGCGTCACCTCAATGGAAAGCCTCCCCACGCAATGCCGATGGAAAAATCTACCGTCCTGCGTTAGGGAGAGGAGACGGCAGACGCATCCGGTGAGGCCATGGCGATCACGATCCAGTATGAACGGCCTGTTTCGCATGCGGCGTATTGGGCGCGGCGCATGGCACTGTTGTCCTGCGTGCTGTTCATTGCCGTCGTGCTGTCGCACCGCTTCGGCCCGCTGACGACGCCGCATTTCCTTGCATTGGCGGGTTTTGCCGCAGTGATGGCCGGGCTTGCCGTGCTGCTGGCGGCGACCGGGCTTGCCCGCCTCTGGCATGTCGGCGCGCGCGGCGGCAAGGCCGCCCTTGTGGCGCTGTTGTTCGCTCTGCTGCCGCTCGGCGTGACGGGGGCTGCGGCCTATGCCTATTTCTACAAGCCGGCGCTCTACGACGTGACGACCGACACGGTATCGCCGCCGCCCTGGCTGTCCCAGCCTTCTGCCGCGCAGGATTGGCTGCCGCGCCTCGGCACGGTTACGCCGCGCGACCGCGAGGTGCAGCTCGACGCCTATCCCGGCCTCTCCGGCCGGCGCTACGAGGGCGCGCTCGACCGTGTCTATCAGGGCGTGCGCAAGGTCGCCACGGCCTATGGCATCACGATTACCGCCGAAGACGGGCTCGACAACATCCTCGCCGATCTCGAAGACCTCGTGATCGATCCGAAGAAGGTAACGCAGGGTGCCGAGGCATTGGGCGAGGTGCCGATCCCCGAGGCCCGCCCGCTCGAAACGCCGCTGATCCCCTCTGTCGGCGGTGCCGGCGATGTCCTCTTGCAGGGGGAATGGCGCTCGCCGATCTTCGGCTTCCGCTTCGACGTGGTCATCCGCCTGCGCGAAGAAGCCGAGACGACGCTTGTCGACATGCGCGCCGCCTCGCGCTACGGGCCGCACGACCTGGGCATCGGCGCGTCTCTTGTCGAAGGTTATCTGAAGGCGCTCGACGCCGAGCTGCTCGGCATCGCGGGCGATTGATCAGAGGCCGGGTGCGAGGAAATACAGTCCCGCCAGCGACGGCGGCCCCTCGGTCACCACCTCGCCGCGCGCGACCAGATCCTCCAGATGCGCCAGCACCGAGAGTGCCGCCGCACCATGCAGGCGGGGATCCGTTTCGCGGTAGATCACCTTCACCATGTCGGCGATCAACCGGTCGCCGGCGCGGATGCGTTCGCGCACCGCCCGCTCGCGCATGCGCCGGTGCGTGCGCAGCCCGCGCAGGAACGCCGCCGGCTCGGTCACCGGGCCGCCATGGCCGGGAAAATAGAGGCGGTCGTCCCGCTCCAGCAGGCGGTCGAGCGAGGCCATGTAGTCCGCCATGGCCCCGTCCGGCGGCGCGACGATGCTGGTTGCCCACGCCATGACATGGTCGGCGGAAAACACGATGCCCTCCGGCCCATCGAGGGCGAAGGCGGCATGGTTTGCGGTATGGCCGGGCGTCAGCAGCGCCGTCAGCGCCCAGCCGTCACCCTCCACCCGGTCGCCATGGGCAAGCGCAATGTCCGGCACGAAGTCCACATCCGAGCTTTCGGCAAAAGGATTGCTCTCGCCGGCATGCAGCGGCCGGGACGCCCGGTGCGGGCCTTCCGCAACGACAATCGCGCCGGTCTCTGCCTTCAGCCGGCGGGCGAGGGGAGAGTGGTCACGGTGGGTGTGGCTGACGGCGATATGCGTCACCTCGCGGCCGGCAAGCGCCGTCATCAGCGCCTGGAAATGCGCCTCATCCTCCGGGCCGGGATCGATCACCGCGACCGACCGATCGCCGACGATGTAGCTGTTGGTGCCGTGAAAGGTGAAGGGGCTCGGATTGTTGACGGTAACGCGCTCGACCCGCGCGGCAACCGGCACCGCCTCGCCATAGGCCGGCTTGAACTCGAGATTGAAATGCGGGGGTTCCCGGCTGTCGTCTTGCTTGGAGATTGCCACGGCCGTCACTTGTACTCGATTTCGATGAAGCTCATCGGGCTGTCGCCGCCATTGACGACATTGTGCGCCACGCCCGCCTCGCGCCGGTAGACGGCGCCGGCCTTGCTGTGCACCCGCCGCTCGCCCGTCTCCTCCTCGATCAGGAAGTCGCAATCCGTCATCGGCACCACGACATAGCCGAGCCCATGCACATGGTGGCCGGTATCGGCACCCGGCTCGAAATCCCAGCGCGTGACGCGCACCACCGCATCGTCGAGAAGAATGGTCGGCACGGCCGGCGGGCGGGCGCGGAACTTGGACATGGCGGCTCCTCGTGAGGAAGCGGCAGTCTCACAACCCCGAATGGCCGGGCGACCTGCCGCCGAAAAGGACGATCTAACGGCCGGACCCTAGCCCCGCCATGTCCGCCTGCCAAGCGCGAAGCCTGCCGATCGCCGACGAATCAAGAGGATGCCCGCGAGAATAATCGCGCAAACCGGAACTTAACCATTGTCCGCCCGCCCGCCCTTTGCTATCAGGCTCCCGCCACGGTGGGGCGTCGCCAAGCGGTAAGGCACCGGTTTTTGGTACCGGCATTCCCAGGTTCGAATCCTGGCGCCCCAGCCATGGCTTACTTCATGAAGCCCGTCACTATCCTCTTCCAGACGCGTCGTATCGTGCGGTGTGCCGCTGAAACTACCCAGGATGCCGCGTCGTTTGAAAAGCATTCATTGAAATGACAGGCCGCGACCCTATTGTTTCGTCACGCCGGGCGAAAGCCGGCGAGAAGCAACAGGGAGTCAGATATGGGTATATTCAGTTCCATCAAGGAAAAGCTCTTCGGCAAGGCGGAAGAGCAGAAGCCGGTCGAAACGATTACGGCTGACGCCGTGAAGCCGGCGACGGCCGATATGGCCGCGACGCCGAGTGTCGGCAAGGATGCGGTTGTGACCCCCGCGGAAAGCCGCCCGGCGACGCCGAGCCAGCCGGTCGATGTTGCGGCGATCCTCGATGCAGCTGTTGCCAAGAATGGTCAGAAGCTCGATTGGCGCCGTTCCATCGTCGACATGATGAAGGCGCTCGGCATGGATGCCAGCCTTCAGGAGCGCAAGGAACTTGCCGACGAGCTGGGCTATACCGGCGACAAGAGTGACTCCGCCAGCATGAACATCTGGTTGCACAAGGCCCTGATGAAGGCGCTCGCCGACAATGGCGGGAAAGTTCCTGCCGACCTGCTGGATTAAACACGTGACGGCCCGCCGAAAGCGCTTCGGCGGGCTTCTCGCTTCGTAATCCCCGTGGTGGTTTCGGTCCTGTCGGCTACACGGCGGGCAGGGGCGCATGGTGGGGCCGTCCTCAAATCGTTGGATATGTTTATGCGGGTTCGCTCATGGGTTGCCGGGCGGGCTATCCCGTGTATGGTGCTTGAACAGCACGCTTGGGCGCGGTTCGGAGGATGGGCTTGTCTCCAAGAGGAACGGAACTTGGAGTTGGCATGGACAGTGCGGCACAAGGACTTTCCGGCCGGCTCCTCGAAATTTTACGGGAAGAACTGAAAAAGCCGGTCGCGCTCAACGATCGGCTGCTCGGCAGCGGCCTGACGATCAACCGCGCGCTGCGGATCATCGCCCGGTTCTGGAGTGAAACCGGCATAGAGCTCGATGTGAACTGCTTCTATGCCCATGCGACGGTTGGCGCGTTCGTCGGCGCGGCGCCCGAGGAAGGCACGCGCAGCCTGCGCAAGCTCATCGACGTGCGTGCGGGCTCCCCGGCAGAGACGCTCGTCGTCTTCGCCGGTGGTCTCAGCTGTTTTCTGGAAATACAGGATCTCATCGACCGGCTGGATTTTCCCGGCCAGGTTCTGGGCATGGTGCTCACGCAGTTCGGGCGGGGCAATCGGGATCCCGCTCTGGTGGCCGACGAGATTGCCGAATCGCTGCGCGGACTGGATGCCGCCGGCATCCGTGGACCCTATCGCCTGCTCGGCTATTCGTTCGGCGGTATTTTTGCCCTTGAGCTGGCGCGCGCGCTGGCGGTGCGCGGTGACGACATCGCCTTTCTGGGGGTGATCGACGCGCCGCAGGGCGAGCACTGCTGGCCGCTGCCCGTCTGGTTGCGCTTCATGGCAAAACGCGCCGGACGCCGCTGGGCGACCAACAAACAAGGCCGGGCCAATCCGGAGGGCGCGTCCGAACGGGCCGCACCGGAGCGACAGGGGCGGGCCACCTTGCTGTCGGCCGTGCGGCGGGCGTTGAGGCCGCTTGCTCTGCGCTTCGCCGATCCCCGCTCCGAGCACTATCCAGGCCTGGCGCCGCAATGGATCGGCAACTATCCGCCGCGCTACGATGCGGCCGCGCGCCAGCTCCTGCGCATGAAGGGCCTCTACAGGCCATCGCCTTATACGGGCATGCTCACCTATTATCGCGCGCTCGGCGGCTCGCCGGTTGACTGTGATCCGAGGGCGATCTGGCCGCGTTTCCTGCCCCGCGCCGAATGGGTGGATATGCGGGGCAACCATCAAAGCGTCATCGTCGGCCGCAACGCCGAAATCCTTGCCCGCGATATTTCCCGACGGCTTGGGGGAGCCGGGAGTTAGGCTTCGCACAGCCTTTCCGTGGCCGCGACAAGGCGTTCAACCTCCTCCCGCATCCCGTCCTGTGTCACCCGCGGCAAAACCCATTGCAGAGGTGACAGCAGGCAGAAGTGAAGCAGCCCCTCGTAAACCTGCGCTGCCTTGAGCAGGTTTCGACCTATCTCGATGCGGGGCAAGTGTTCGGACCATTCCGGCTGGTCCGCCTCCGGCAGGAGACGTTCCGTCTGAATGGCCGCGACGACCGCCTTTACATCTCGGCTTACCGTCTTGGCGGTGCCGCGCAAGGCAATGAGAGGCCCGAGCGTCAAGGTCGCCGGCAAGCCGTCCTCCCGGACGCTGAGCACCGGGCTGTCCAGCTGCCGCAGGATCGGGAACGGAACGATCTCGCCCGTGGCCTGTTTCCGGGTGACTGGCCTGGCATGTGCCTCGATCAGGTCATCCAGATCCTTGCCCCGTTTTGCCGCGAGCACCTCGGCACGCAGCAATCCTTCCCCCGTCAGGTTGTAGAAGGTGGGTTTGCCCAGGGTGTAGGAGCCGCGCAGAAGCCCATTGTTGCAAAGCAGCTTCATGGCGCTGTCCGGCCAGCTCTCATCGAAGGGGTCGCTGATGTAGCGCGCGGCAAAGCCAGCATCGACCAACGTGTTTGTCTTCTTGTCTACACTGGCCGCGCAGGCAATCAGAAATTCGTCGATAAAGGTGTGAAAGGGCAAGCGTTTCTTCATGCTCGTGTCTTTCGGCAGGCAGCAATCAGCCGACCGCGCACCGAACGTCCGGCGGCGGTTTCGAGGGGCTTCACGGATAATCCAACTGTGACGGAAGGATGCGGGAAGCACACATGCATTGCAACTATATTGTGCATCAGGTTGTGGAGCTTTACCGCGCGGCCCACACATTTCCACCGGCCATCGAATTCGCCCGCCGCGGACGCTACTCGCCCACCAGGCTTTCCGTCATCTCAATGAGGCGTTTGATCTGCGCGCGTATGTGGTCTTCACCGACCCTTTCATGAAACCAGCGAAGGGCGATCAGCAGAATATATTTGAGGAGGTCGAGATCTGTCTGCTCTGCCTTGAGCAGGCCGCTGGCAGCCTCCAGTTCATGGTAGTGCTGAGAAAAAGCGGGACTGTTTTCAGCTGGAAGCCGGTTGCTCTTGCGTAAGTCTTCGAGCGTTGCCTGGATATGCGCATTCAGGCTTTTGGAAGCATCGGACAGCCGAAGGATGGTTTGCATTTTGGCACTATAGGCACCACCGCCCTCTTGAGCACTCCAGACGGGGCTATTGGTCTGGAGTGCCCAAGAGGGCTCCTGTTCGGTTTCACGAGAACGCGGGGCCTTCTTAATGCCAGCAAGGGCGTAAAGGTCTTGCCCAAGCACTGCCATAAGTTCTGCAGCCCGCGTCAAGCCGGCGCCTGATAGCTCATAAATGGGGTCGTGGCCCATATAACGCGTACCTCTCAACATGCCAGCGTCCGCAAGTTCGAGGATGGCAGGTCTAATCCAGGATGGGTCGTGGCGGGCCGTGACATACTCCATCGCTGCTTCTGCCTCGACAGGCTGGCCGATTTTTGCATCGGCTTTCAGGGCGTAGGCAATCAGAAGGGCATCTTTGAAATCAGGGTATAGCCGCTCGTACTCCATGACCTTTTCCTGGTCCCCGATCTGCAACCGATTTCTACTTCAGGTTATGTTGAATGGGTGATTTCCGTTTTGCAACTATGTTGCGAGCGGAAGGGCCGAAGAAGACGGCTTCCCCGCAGATTGCCAGTGGATAATCCTGCGCAAACCGGTTCGTCCTTGCCCATGGAAAATGCTATCACCGTCGCCTAACAGAGACGGGAGAGACACGGAATGAGCACGAACAAGGTAGCAGTCATCACGGCGGGCGGCAGCGGGATGGGGGCGGCGGCGGTGCGACGGCTGGCGGCGGATGGCTTCAAGGTGGCGGTGCTGTCTTCCTCCGGCAAGGGCGAGGCGCTGGCGAAGGAACTCGGCGGCGTGGGTGTGACGGGTTCGAACCAGTCGGCCGATGACCTGAAGGCGCTTGTCGATCTCGCAATCTCGACCTGGGGTCGCATCGACGTGCTCATCAACAGCGCCGGCCATGGCCCGCGCGCGCAGATCATCGAGATCAGCGACGAAGACTGGCACAAGGGCATGGACGTCTACCTGTTGAATGTCATCCGCCCCGTACGGCTGGTGGCGCCGATCATGCAGGCGCAGAAGTCCGGGTCGATCATCAACATCTCCACCGCCTGGGCCTTCGAGCCGTCGGCGATGTTCCCGACCTCGGCCGTCTTCCGCGCAGGCCTTGCTGCCTATACGAAGATTTTTGCCGACACCTATGCCGGCGACAATGTCCGCATCAACAACGTGCTGCCGGGCTGGATCGACAGCCTGCCGGGCACCGAGGAGCGGCGCGACAGCGTGCCGATGAAGCGCTACGGCACCAGCGAGGAAATCGCCGCCACCGTCGCCTTCCTCGCCTCCGAGGGCGCCGGCTACATCACCGGGCAGAACATCCGAGTCGATGGCGGCTTGACCCGCTCCGTCTGAGCCTGGCGCAGGCAGATGCGGGCGAGTCCGCATCTGCCTGGAATTCGCAGGGCAGGGCACATCGCCGAACAAGGTTTCCGCTCAGGCGAGCGTGCCGACCGGAATCAATTCTGCTGCGCCGGGCTGCCACGTGTTGCCATGCCAGTCACCGAGCCAGCGCTCCACCGCGAGTCCTGCTTCGGCGATCAGCGCCTCCAGTTCGGCCTTTTCCGGAAAAGCAATGCGGGAGGCGGCGGAAAGCCGCTTGCCCGTCGCACGGATTTCATAGTGCGTGCCGTAGGTGACGATGCCGGTTTCCGGGTCGTGGGAAACATCGTTCCATGCCGCGACGGCGCCGAAGCGGGGATGCTCGACCACACGCATCGAATCCTCCGGTCCCCATTCCTCCCATTCCCGGCAGGCTGGGTTGCGGCTGTCGAAGGTGAAGCGCCCGCCGGGCGCCAGATGCGCCGCGATGGTGGCAAGGGCTGCGCGCCGGTCATCCGGCGTGAGAAACACCTGGAAAGCATGGCCGGTCAGCACGATACGATCGAAGCGGCGGCCGAGCCGCAGCGTGCGCGCATCGCCTTCGATGAAGTCCACGGCGTCCGCGCCGGGCTTTTCTCGCGCGATCGCAAGCATTGCCGGCGCCGGATCGACGCCGACGACCCTGCGCCCGCCGGACAGCGCGACAGCAAGCGCGCCGGTGCCGCAGCCGAGATCCAGCACGCTTTCGGCCGTGTCGGCGAAGGCCAGGCAATAGGCGAAGTCGGGCGACCGCTCCCAGCCGTTTTCGAGATCGTAGAAATCGGCAAGGTCAGGGTCGTGGTAAAGGCGGTCTTCGTCCATTCTGTCCTCCAAATGAAAAGGCCGCGCGTTTCCGCACGGCCTTGAAAGGATTTATCGAACGCTGCGCTTACTTCACGGCATCGAGAACCTTTTCGCAGTGCGTCGGGCCGCCGTTCGGATCGACGCGATCGCCGATGGCGCGGATAGTGTCGATCTTGTAGGCCTCGTTCACCGTCAGCTCGACCGTGCAGGACCGTCCCTTGGAAAAACCGCCGCGCCACTTGTAGAGCGTCGTGCCGCCCGAGCCGGCAATGTCGGAGATCGGCGGGCCGTAGGCGGCAAAGAAGCTGCCGGCGGTCTTGCCGTTCCAGCGGGCCTGGAGGGGGTTGGAAGCGATGGTAACGGTGGTGCATCCTGCGAGAGCAAGCGTCAGGCCTGCCAGAATTGCAATGCGGGAGTTCATCTGTGCCATGTCCTTGGACTTCGGTGCGGCCGGAAAACGGGCGACTCGGAAATCGAGCCTCAATTTCGCCATAGCGCAGCGCGTGGCAAAGGGGAATCACCGTCCGCAAACTTTGTTCCTATCCCCGTCGAAGGGCCGTGAACCTTGCGGATTTGCAACAGTTCGTGCCGTCACGGCCCCTCGCAAGACGGCTGTGTTGCCGGGCGCGGCTTGATCCGGGAGCGGCGGCGCTCGGTGGTCGCGCCGTGAGCCGGCGGGGCTGTTCACATGAGGCTGGCGAAATCGGGCGGATTGGACACGCGCGAGCGCGCGGCTCACACCATGATTAAGGACGGCCAGCGTGATCTCGCGGCAGCGACGTGACGTCAATCGGTCACCCGACCCCGATCTAAAGCTATCGGCAGTCGCGTCCTGGGAGGCTTTTGCCAGAAGGAACGGTGTTCGTCCACTCCCGTGTGGCGATCATGACCGCCGGCCTCGCACGTGCATCCGGCCGGCAAGCCTTGCGAAGGACAGGCGCTCTTCCACCGCGTCGCGCTCCGCGATTAATGTGCGTAGTGCCTCGAGAGCATCGCCCTTGTGAAGGTCGAGGATTTCCTTGGCTTCATCGGGAACGCTGTCGTCCTGGCGTTTCGGCGCACGGATCATTGCAGGCGCAACTCCAACTGCTTCTTGCTCTTGAGGACATAGAGCGGCTTGGCCGCCGCCTCGACCTTGCGTTGGATCTCGGCGCGATTGGCCAACTGTTTCTCGCGAAGAGACTGGCCAGAGGCAATGATTTCACGCGCACGTTCGACCGCATCCATCTGCATGAGAACCTCCATTTGTTCTTGATATGTTCTCATTGTGGATTGAAGAAGTCAAGCGCCTCCGTTTCGCGCTTTTTGCACCAGCAAAAAAGCGCGAATCTGCCCGTCATGCGCGGTCAGGCATAGATTTTCGAAGCAGGCACGATTGATGGTTGGAGCCACAGGTCCGGTGGCTCAGGAAACCGCGATGATCGCCGGATCTTTCGATCAATGCGTCGTCGGCACATCGTCCTCTTCGAGGAAGGATTGGATCCCGTCGCGTGCCACGGTCGCGAGGAATTCGTCAAACGCTTCCCGATCGGTCGGGAATGGCTCGTCCCATTCAAAGAGGTCTTCGTTCTGCGTGACGACCTCCATCCGCCAGTCCTGCTGGGTGCCTGCCGGACGGTAGATGTCGACGAGCACGGTCACATCGTCCTCGGTGAATTCACCGGACAGTTCGGAATGTTCCAGTTTTGGTTTTTTCGTCATTCGTCGTCCCACTTAACCTTACCCTGCCGCTTATATAGGGTCCCCCGTGTCTGTGGGAAGGCGGAGAATGAACCGTGGCGTCACAAACGCCTCCCAGTCGGATTTCGCTGGGCTCCAGCGGCTGGGATCTGACGCCTCGAGGGCAGGTTTTCGGGTGGCGACGAGATCAACGCGGCCAAGTCAGGCAGCTCATTGGTGGGTTTCGTCAGATGACTATCGGCCCTGACTACGCCGTGGTGCTGCTAGCGTTTGCGTCGCTTCAGGGTATGCAATCCGGAGTAGGCTCTATTTGACGCGACCTGATGACGAGACCCTGTACGCCATCGCCGACCGTCTCGAGCGGGCTGCGCTATGTTCGACGCCCTAACACCAGATGTCGCAGCTTTCTTGATGTTAGTATATACTAATAAATCCTGGCGCTGCCGCCCCTTGGGCAGCCGCGGTCGGCTTCAAGATGCGATTATGGGAGGGCAAAATGAAGACAGTAAATGTTGTTGATGGCGCGGCAATTAAGCAGGCCATCGAAGGACGCGACGGCAAGCTCCTGCCTACCTTCTATGCAGACGATGCGGTCGTGCGCGTTATCGACCGCGACAACCCGCCAAGCAAGCCACGTGAGGTTCGTGGCCAGCAGGCGATATCCGAATACTTCGCGGATGTGTGCGGTCGAGACATGATTCACAAGGTCGATATCATCCTCACCGAGGGGGACCGGCTCGCCTTCACGCAGAACTGCATGTACCCCGACGGCGCGCGCGTATTCTGCGCCGCGTTCATCGAGTTTGGCGGCAGTCGAATAGTCCGGCAAACGATCGTGCAGGCCTGGGATGGATGATGTCGCGGCTAGATTGGCTACGCTGTAAGACGGGACAGCGCGCAGACCAAGTTGAAAGTGTATCAATGGAAACGACGAAGGCACAAACAATGGCATCGGCGCTGAATGCGTTCACAACCAAGGCTCATTCTTGCCGTCTGTGCATGAAGTTCTGGAAGCCATCGCCGCCGCATGGCGGCCACACGTCGTGACGGATAAGTGCCGCGGCGACTTCCGCGCCATAAAGCATAGACAGCGAAAGCTGCCGGTGGCAGGGCTTCTGCGATTTCTCAGGGGGCGGTCAGTACAAGTAGCAAACGCAAAATCTGCGTTTGCTACTCAGCCTCATTTCGGCGATGCTTTGCCTATCCCTTTCGGGCGGAGTTCCTTACGCAATCGGGTCATATCGGGAAGCTCGCAGAAATCGACGATACGCTGAGCAACATCCCGCGTCAGTTCCTGTCCTTTCCAAATCGCGGCGAAATCAGGGTCCTCTCTTAGCAGGAATTCCTTCACGTGAGGGCGGAAGCTCCTCAAGTTAATATTCGCCTCATCTCGCGCTCCAGTGGCATATGCGCAGGCGAGCTGCTTGGCCGTATCTTTCTGAAGGTCTTGACATCCTGTCAAATAGAGCATGGGCGCAATGATCGAGGAAAAAACAATGGTAGAACGCAAAACATAATCTCCGGTTGTCCTCTTTCGTACCTAGAGTCCGGAAAGCGTAGTTTCAAGTCAGAGAGTAATCGGCGACATCGATTATCTCAGCAGTGAGTTCAACAGCCTCGATTTTAACGCCCTTAGGACGAACAAGCAGCTTCAAATTCGCCAATGACATCTGGAGGATTGTCATCGCGGAGAACCGCATCGGCGCCGACCAAGCTGGGGTCGAGTTCTGCTGCTTGCTGTGTGTATGAAGCCACGTAAAAAGCCTTCTGCCCTTCCCACACTTCACGACCATTAACCAGCCCAGGGCATGGTAGCGCCGCTTCGAAGTCGATCTGGAGATCGTCGGCGGTTGGCGGCGCTGCCGTCAGGGCAAGCGCGATAGCGAACACGGAAAGCATAGCGGACCTCGGCTGAGTGAACCGCGAACACATCCGATTCTATGGTCCGCGTCGACCGGCCAATCGAGGAACCCACATAAAAGAATGCGGGGCTCTTCTGGTCACGGCCCATCGGCAGCAGTTTCACGATACCTGCAACCGAAGGAAGGCGATCAGGGCTGGGAGTGGTTTTGGGCGTTGGATTGGTTTAGCTCCTTGCCAATATCCCTCATAGGCTTGGATCTTCAATTGGGCAGTCTCCTCATCGATCCTCACGATGGAAGCGGGAAGCCTGCCGACCCGAAGAGGGCGTTCCGGAACTTGGTGGACGGAAGTCCCAGGTGAGGGGGCGGAAGGCGTTGTGCGGCACACCTTGCGCCATACAGCTGCTACCTGGTTGATGCAGGCCGCTGCGATAAGGGGGAGGCTTCCGGCTATCTGGGAATGCCCGTGGAGACGCTGGAAAAGACCTGCGACCACCACCACCCTGGTCATCGAGCGGGAGTCGGGGAAGCGTTCGCGACAGGGAGGGCAGGGCGAATGAAGTCGTCATGCATTGCCGTGATTTTTGGGATGCTTTTCGGGATGATGTTGAAACGCATAATTCTCAGCGGCTCAAGCTGGTCGGAGTGAGAGGATTCGAACCTCCGACCCCCACGTCCCGAACGTGGTGCGCTACCAGACTGCGCTACACTCCGTGACCAGCGGCGCCTCCTATAGACCAGGCTTTTGGGTTCGACAAGCGCAAAATATCAAAAAATCCGCTAGCTTGGGGAAAGTGCTGCGGTGTCGGGAAATTTTCGTTTCGCCGGTCCGCAAGGGAACCGGCTCGTGGTTCATCCGTTTCCGCCGCCATGGAACAGATCCTTGCCGACCTCTTTCCGAAGACCGAAGTGCCCTATCCGGTCATCCTTGCGCGCATGGTGGGTGCCATCCTGCTTGGCGCCGTAATCGGGGCGGAACGCGAATACCAGGACCATCCGGCAGGCTTGCGCACGCATATCCTTATTGCGCTGTCGGCCTGCGTCTTCTCCATTCTGTCTATCGAGAGCGTGCATATGGCTGGTTTTTCCGGCGAGCAGGTGCGTATCGATCCACTGCGCGTCATCGAGGCTGTCACTTCGGGCGTCGCGTTCCTCGCCGCCGGCATGATCGTCTTCTCGCGCGGCGAGGTGCGGGGCCTGACGACGGGGGCGGGCATGTGGCTGGCCGGCGCGGTGGGTCTTTCGATAGGGCTCGGCTTCTGGTTCGTCGCCGTCGTCGCGACATTTGCCTGTTTCGTGGTGCTCTTTGTCCTCGGCAAGCTTCAGGCGAAGGTGGACGAAACCGGCAAAGCGGACAAAATATCGGGCAAAGATGACCGCTGAGGTTGTGTTTGGGATTAGTTTATCGAAATTCTGTTGATTTACGAATAAAACGCGCCCTATACCGTCTTCCAACGAGGCCGTGCGCAACCATGCGGACGGCTCCCGCATCCGGCCGGCCGCGGCGGAGCGGTCGAGTGGCCCTTCGCCGCCCGGATAATGGCCGTCAATGGCCGCGCATCCGGCGTCGATCTTTAAAGAGACATTGTCATGCGTTCATCGGGCAAGACCGGTGTGGACGAACTGAGAGCCGTGCTGAAGTCGAGCGCCACGGGATTCGTCGCCATCGGCCTCTTCAGCTTCTTCGTGAATCTGCTCGTGCTCACCGGGCCGCTCTTCATGCTGCAGATCTACGACCGGGTGCTGGCATCCCGCTCGGAGGCGACACTGGTGGCGCTGACCGGCCTCATCATCGGCCTCTACCTGATCATGGGCGTGCTGGACCACATCCGCAGCCGCGTCGCCGCACGCATTGGCGCCCGCTTCCAGGCCCGCTTTGACAAGCGTGTGTTCAACGCCGTGCTCGATCGCACGACCCTGAGCGCCCAGGGCATTTCGACGGTCACCGGCATGCGCGATCTCGACGCGATCCAGAAGGTGCTGTCTTCGCCTGCGGTCTTCACCGTCTTCGACATTCCCTGGACACCGTTCTTCATCTTCATCATCTTCACCTTCCATCCGTGGATGGGTGTGCTCGGCCTCGTCGGAGGCCTCATCCTCGTCGCGCTTACCTGGCTCAACCAGAACGGGACGAAGGAAGACCAGGAACGGGCGATGATCGCCGGTCGCCAGAGCGACGAGATGACCCAGACGCTGCAGAAGGAAAGCGACACGGTACGTGCGCTCGGCATGCGCCGCGCGGTCGCCAGCCGCTGGCAGCTTCTGCGCGACAAGGCGCTTGAAGCCAACATCCGCTATTCCGACAGCAATGGTTTCTATTCCATCACCTCGAAGACCTTCCGTGTCTTCCTGCAATCGGCAATCCTGGCGCTCGGCGCCTATCTGGTGCTGAAAAACGAGATCACCGCCGGCGCGATGATCGCGAGCTCCATCATCATCGGCCGCGCGCTGGCGCCGATCGAGGGGGCCATCGGCCATTGGGCGCTCATCCAGCGCGCCATGCAGGGCTGGCGCCAGCTGTCCGAGCTGCTGTCGCGCGTACCGGAAGAGGATGCCCGTACCGCACTGCCGAAGCCGCGCGCGCTCCTGGAAGTCGAGCAGGTCACGGTCGTGCCGCCCGGCGAGAAAGTCGCGACGGTGCGCATGCTGTCCTTCGAGCTGAAGCCCGGCCAGGCGCTCGGCGTCATCGGCCAGAGCGCGTCGGGCAAGTCGACGCTCGCCCGCATCCTTACCGGCATCTGGCCTCCCGCCGGCGGCAAGGTGCGCCTCGACGGCGCATCGCTCGAACAATATGGTACGGACGGCCTTGCCGACCATGTCGGCTACCTGCCGCAGGACGTCGTGCTGTTCGAAGGCACGATCGCAGAAAACATCGCCCGCATGGCGCTCGATCCCGATCCGGTGAAGGTCGTCGAGGCGGCGCAGAAGGCCGGTGCGCATGACATGATCCTGCGCCTGCCCGAGGGTTACGACACCAGGCTGCCGGCCATGGGCGGTCGGCTTTCCGGCGGCCAGAAGCAGCGCGTCGGCCTTGCCCGCGCTCTTTATGGCGATCCGGTACTGCTGGTGCTCGACGAGCCGAACTCGAATCTCGACGCCGACGGCTCCATGGCCCTCAACCAGGCGATCCGCAACATGAAGACCGAGGGCAAGTCCATCGTCATCATGGCGCACCGCCCGGCGGCGATCGAGGAATGCGAGCTCATCCTGATCATGGAAAACGGCCAGCGCCTCGCCTTCGGCCCGCGCGACGACGTGTTGCGCGCCCACCTGCGCAACCACACGCAGGTCGTTGCCGGCACCGGCGCCGGCGGCAACAACAAGTAAGGTTTTCGCTCAATGAACCGCGAAACAGGCAAGATGGAAAAGAAGTGGACCAATAGCGGCTACGCGATCGCCGGCTATGCGACGGTCTTCGTGCTGCTCGGCGGCATGGGCGCCTGGGCGGCGCTGACGCGCATCAATGGCGCGGTCGTCTCCGCCGGCGTCATCGAAGTCGCCAGCAACCGCCAGGTCGTGCAGCACCTGACGGGCGGCGTCGTCGGCGAGATCCGCATGAAGGAAGGCGATACGGTCAAGGCGGGCGACGTGCTGATGCGGCTCGACGATACGTTCGATCGCTCCGAGCTTGCCGTCATCGAGGGCCAGCTCTTCAGCCTGCTCGGCACCGAGGCACGGCTCAAGGCCGAGCAGGACGACAAGACCGAGATCACCTTCGATCCCGACCTGTTGAAGGCCGTGGCCACCAATCCGGACGCTGCCGAAATCGTCACCGGCCAGAAGCGGCTGATGACGGCGCGTGCCGAAACACGCGACAAGCAGGCCGCCCAGCTTCAGGAGAAGAAGGCGCAGATCGCCAAGCAGAACGAGGGTCTCGAAGGCCGCATCACCGCGCTGGAAATCCAGCTGAAGCTGATCGGCAAGGAACTGGAGGCGCAGAACAAGCTGCTTGCCCAGTCGCTGACCAATGCCAGCCGCGTGCTCGCCCTTCAGCGCGAAGAGGCGGAAATCCGCGGCACGATCAGCCAGGCCCGCTCCAACATCGCGGAGAACACCGGCCGCGTCGCCGAAATCGAGATCGCGATCCTCAACATCCACTCCACGGTGCGCGAGGAGGCGACGACGACGCTGCGCGAAGTCGAGGCGAAGGTCGCCGAGCTCAAGGAACGGCGCAACGCCAAGCTCGAGACGCTGAGCCGCATGGACATCACCGCGCCCATGTCCGGCATCGTGCTCGGTTTGCAGGTCCATGCGCTGCGCTCGGTCATCCGCCCGGCCGATCCGCTGCTCTACATCATCCCGCAGGAGCAGAACCTCGTCATCTCGACGCAGATCTCGCCGACGCAGATCGACCAGGTGCATGTCGGCCAGGTCGCACATATCCGCTTCGGCGCCTTCGACCATCGCAACACGCCGGAAATTTTTGGTCACGTGACGAAGGTCGCCGCCGACGTGCTTGCCGACCAGCGCACCGGCGCGACCTATTACAAGGCCGAAATCAAGCCGGATGTCGGCGAAATGACCAAGCTCGCCGACAAACACGTCATGCCCGGCATGCCGGTCGAGACCTTCATCCAGACTGCGGAGCGCTCGCCGCTCGAATATCTGGTAAAACCTCTCGCCGACTATTTCGCCAAGGCTTTTCGCGAGCGCTAGGCCGCTGGATTCTACCGGCTTGCAAGGATCAAAGGGCGCTTCGGCGCCCTTTATCATGACCTGCTGATGGAACAATTCGCCCGCCCGGACATTCTCCTTTTCGACAATCAACGAAAGGAAACTTCAATGGCTCGGGCTTTGATTCTTTGGCTGATGGGTGTGCCGATCTTCGTCGTGCTGCTGCTCTGGTATTTCTTCTTCTGAGTGGCATCTGAAACGACGGATTTTTGAAAAGGGGTCGCAACGCGGCCCCTTTTTGCGTCTCTTGCGTGGCGATTCCCCTCAGCAGATGCCGCTGTCAATCGGCCGCCTGGATTTTAGGTATTTCTTAATTCCCTATACTCAACGCGCTTCTCATGCGGTATTCTGCAATCTGGAGGCGATCAAGGGTGGGGCGATCATGCAAGGCGAGAGCGATGAGCTGCCGGACCACAGCGAGTTCGATGGCGTAAAGGAAGCCGAGTACGAGATCATCCTGAAACGCCGCACGGGCGGTTGGGGCAGCGGCGAAGGGAAGCGAGACCAGTATTCGGTGCCCGAAAACCTCTTCGGAGTTGCCCTTTCCGGGGGCGGTATCCGCTCGGCAAGCTTCTGCCTTGGCGTTCTCCAGGCGCTGAAGGCCCGGGGCCTCATCCCGCGCATGGATTATCTCTCGACGGTTTCGGGCGGCGGCTATATCGGCGCCAGCATGGTGGCCGCCATGAGCCGCGGCGGTACTGAGGGGCAGTTCCCCTTCGCCGTGACGGATGAGGTTACCGAGCAGAACTCTGCCGATGGTTCCGTCCGTGCTGCGGCAAGCAGCGACGATGTGCGTGACAGCGAGCCGGTCAGCCATATCCGCGATCACAGTCGCTACCTCATCCCCCATGGCATGGCCGACATACTGCCCTCGCTGGCGATCGTCTGCCGGGGTCTTGCCGTCAACGCCTTCCTTGTACTTGCGCTGCTTCTACCGCTCGCGACCGTCACGGTCATCGCCAACCCGACCGCGCAGGATCTCCCGCGCAGCATTTTCTACCAGATCGCGGCGTTCCTGTGGACGGGCGAGCGGGCGACGTGCACGTCGCCACTGGAAGGCTGGTGCGAATTTCCGTTCGTGGTGAGCGTGGCACTTGTGGCTGTGACCTTCCTCTATCTTCTTGGCTGGGGGCTTTGGCGATCCCTGCCGGAACGGCACGGCATCAAGGGAAGAATGAGCGACCATGAGGTTCGTTCGCGTGGAACCTGGCTTTCCGGCTTGCTGATGACGTTGACGCTATCGGTTTTCCTTGCCGAAGCGCAGGGCCCTATCCTCGCTTTCCTACGCGACTACCTGACGCGCCAGGAGGAGGCGCAAACGACCCTTCCGACGATCGCAACCGTGCTCGCCGCCTTCGTCGTCGCGACCGCAAGCTTGCGGGCGACGTTGGTCGACTGGATCCAGAAGGCAATGAAGGACGCGACGATCGCGGTGAAGCTGCGTGCCATTGCCTCGAAAGGCGCTCTCATGGCGGCTGGGCTGATCGTACCGCTGCTGCTCTACGCGGCTTTCCTGGCGCTTTCGCTTTGGGGAATTGCAGATCGGGCCGAGTTCACCCGGAGCCATTACTCGCTCAGCCCGGACTTTCTGTTCTACGACCACCTGGTACCCGTGCTGTGCGTTGTCGCCGGTCTCCTTCTCGGCTGGGAATTCTGGGTTTTTCTACTGCGCGAGCAGGGACGCGCCACGCTGGCGACGCTCTTCCGCCTGATGGCGGAGAACAAGAGCAAGGCCTTGAAAGGGGCGTTGGTCCTCGCCGCGATCGCCGCGTTCCTGGTTGCCGCCGCGATCGCGACACGGGAAGGCGGCGGTTATGGCATGGTCAGGCTGTACCTGCTCGCCACCGCGATCGTGCTGATGCTGACGATCAATTTTTCCGAAAACGCCAATGGCCTGCATCGGCTCTATCGGGAGCGGCTCAGCACGGCTTTCCGTCTTGGCAAGAACCTCGAACGCTCCAGTTCCCTCAAACTTACCTTGATGAATCGGAAAAAAGCGCCCTATTTGCTGATCAACACGACGTTGAACGCACGCCAGCGCTCTGAGGACAAGCGTGCAGGCCGTGCATTCGGTGATCCGGTGGTCGACAAAGTTCCGGAGGGCGATCGCCGCAGTCTCAATGAGCCGGACCCGGTCAAACGGGGCCGCAATGCGGAATTCTTCCTCTTTTCCCGTAATTTCGTCGGCAGTGACCTGACGGGTTACGTTTCGACGCGCCGAATGGAGAGAAAGGTGCGGCAGCTCGATCTTGCGACCGCCGTGGCGATCTCCGGCGCCGCAGTATCGTCCAGCATGGGACGCGTACAGATCGGTCTGCTGCGTCCGACATTGGCGCTGCTGAACCTGCGGCTTGGCTACTGGATGCCGAACCCGCGCTTTATGAAGGCCACACCTGACGAAACGGCAAAGGGTAAGACAGCGCCGACGGAGACGCGCTGGTACGACTTTCTGCGCGCCTATCTTGTGGCGGAATCCTTCGGGCTGCTGTCGGGCGATGCGGCCAAGGTCTACCTGACCGATGGTGGCCATATCGACAATATCGGCCTCTATCAGCTGCTGAAACGCAAGTGCCGCGTCATCATCGTGGCTGACGCGGAGGCTGATCCGGCGATGACCTTCGGTGCGCTTGTCGATGCCGAGCGTTTTGCACGCATCGATCTCGGCGTGCGCATCGATATCAAATGGCAGCCGGTGCGCGTCGCAGCCCTCAGCCGCAATGCAAGCCGCGAGCAATATATCCCGGAGGCGTCGCCTGCCCACGACTGCCATTTCGCGATCGGCGAGATCGACTATGGCGCGGGCGAGAAGGGCGTCCTGCTCTACATCAAGGCGACCGCCACGGGAGATGAGCCGGACTATGTTCTCGACTATGAGCGCCGCTTCCCGGCCTTCCCGCACGAGACCACCGGCGACCAGTTCTTTTCGGAAGAGCAGATGGAAGCCTATCGCGCCCTCGGCTTTCACGCGGCCTGGCGCGCGCTTGCCGAACCGGACCCGAAAAAGCCGTCGGCGCCGCGACCGGAGGAGATCGTCCGTCTGCTGGCCGACTTGAAGAAAAGGCTCGGCATTGCCCCGCCTGCGCCAGCGGTGGCTGATGATGGCGCTTTGCCGGGAACGGCGTAGGGGAGTGGTATAGCCACGAATGACACACGGCACGCGATCAGGCGGCTAAACGATTGCGGCGCCCGATGAGGGCGCCGCAAGGATGATCAATTCGGTTTCCCGCACCCCTCCAAGGAGCGGAGAGGCGACGGAACCGCCGTCCTATTCGTCGAGATCGGCGAGGATTTCCGCCGCGCGGCCGGCACTGGTGTGGCGCACGTCCACATCCTGGCGACGGTTCGCGAACAGTTCGGTCGCCATCAGCTTTTCGGCGAGGTCGGCGGGCAGCGACAGCAGCACGCGCTGGTCGTCCTTGTGGATACCGCCGAGTTCCGAACGACGGCCGGTGATCATGCCGCCGGCCACCGTGTTGTTGGTGTCGGGGTCGATCAGGATGAAGGCGCCGGTCGTGCGGTTCTGCTCGTAGGTGTCGAAGATCGCCTGCTCGTCGAAGGTGAGATGCACCTTGCCGATGCCGTTCATGTCCAGCCGCTCGGCCGCATTCCACTTCGAGGTCTTGAGGTCGAGCTGGCTGATCGGCTCGATGCTGACGCGCTGGCGGCGCGAACCGCTCTTCAGCCAGTAGCGCTTGCCGGGGTCGATGCCTTCCGGCTGGAGTGCGACAAGCTGCGCGTCAAAACCGCGGCCGGTCATCGGCTGGCTATCGATGGCAACGATCATGTCGCCGCGCGACACGTCCACCTGGCGGTCGAGCACCAGCGTGATCGCATCCCCCGCGACGGCAGCGTTGCGCACCAGGTCGAAAGTGACGATCTTGGTGACGTTGGCGACCATGCCGGAAGGCAGGATGACGACGCTATCGCCCGGCTTCACCGAACCGCCGGCAACCGTGCCCTGATACCCGCGAAAACTCTCGCCGGGACGCGAGACACGCTGCACCGGCAGGCGGAACCCAACCGTCTGGTTGGAGCGGGTCGTCGCCTTTTCCAGTGTTTCGACGAGCGTCGGGCCATCATACCAGGGCATGGTGGCGCGGCCGTCATAGACGACGTTCTCGCCCTTCAGCGCCGACATCGGGATGGCGGTGATCTGCTTGATGCCGAGCGTCAGCGCAAATTCCTTGAAGTCATGCGTGATCTGCTCGAAACCGGCGCGGTCGTAGTTCGTCAGGTCGATCTTGTTGATTGCGAGCACGAACTGGCGAATGCCCATCAGCGACGCGATGGTTGCGTGGCGGCGGGTCTGTTCGAGAATGCCGGCGCGGGCATCGATCAAAAGCACAGCGAGGTCCGCCGTGGAAGCGCCGGTCGCCATGTTGCGGGTGTACTGCTCGTGGCCGGGCGTATCGGCGACGATGAAGGAACGGCGGTCCGTCGAAAAGTAGCGGTAGGCGACGTCGATCGTGATGCCCTGCTCGCGTTCGGCCTGCAGGCCGTCGAGCAGCAGCGCGAAGTCGGGCAGGCCGAGATCGTTCTGCTTGCCTGAGCTGTCGCGCTGGAGCGTCGCGGCCTGGTCTTCCTTGACGGCCTTGGTGTCCCAGAGCAGGCGGCCGATCAGCGTCGACTTGCCGTCGTCGACGGAGCCGCAGGTGATGAGGCGAAGCGGGCGGGAATCGCGGATCGCGCGAGCCTGATCAAGGGCTGGTTCTTCGAACGGAAGAATTTCAGCGATTGCGGTAGCGGAAACGGTCATCTCAGAAATACCCTTCGCGTTTCTTCTTTTCCATGGAGCCGGACTGGTCGCGGTCGATCGCGCGGCCCTGGCGTTCGGAGACGGTGGCGGTCTCCAGTTCCGTGATGATGTCGTCCAGCGTCGTGGCCTGCGAGCGGATGGCGCCGGTCAGCGGGAAGCAGCCGAGCGTGCGGAAGCGGATGACACCTTCCTGCTTCACTTCGCCGGGCAGCAGTTCAAGACGCGGATCCTCGGCCAGGATCATCATGCCGTCGCGCTCGACGAAGGGGCGTTTTTCCGCGAAGTAGAGCGGCACGATCGGGATTTCTTCCGCCTGGATGTAGCGCCAGATATCGACCTCGGTCCAGTTGGAGAGCGGGAAGGCGCGCACGCTTTCGCCCTGGCGGATCATGCCGTTATAGACGTTCCACAGTTCCGGGCGCTGGTTGCGCGGATCCCAGCGATGGTCCGGCGTGCGGAAGGAGTAGATGCGCTCCTTGGCACGCGAGGCTTCCTCGTCGCGGCGTGCGCCGCCAAAGGCCGCATCATACTTGCCGGCGTCGAGCGCCTGGCGCAGCGCCTCGGTCTTCATGATGTCGGTGTAGAGCGACGAGCCGTGGGTGAACGGGGTAACGTTCTCGCTCGCACCGCGCGGGTTGATGTATTCGATGAGGTCGAGATCGTAGTCCGCAACGACCTTGTCGCGGAAGGCGATCATTTCGCCGAACTTCCAGCCCGTGTTGACATGCAGCAGCGGGAAGGGCACGCGGCCGGGATAGAAGGCCTTGCGCGCAAGATGCAGCAGGACGGACGAATCCTTGCCGACCGAATAGAGCATCACCGGCCGTTCGAACTCTGCGGCGACCTCACGGAAAATGTGGATGGCTTCGTTTTCCAGCGCCTTCAGATGCGGATCGAGCGGTGGCTTGTGCGGTGCGTTCTGCTTTGCTTCCGCTTCGTGACGGATATCGGACATGTAAACTCTTACTCCGGATGGGTCGCCTTGGGAGGGCTTATGAGGTCAGGCCGCAGTTGGGGCCGGGATGGGGGAGGCGGCGGTTTCGGGAACGTGGAGACCGCATTCGCGCTTCTCGTCGTTCTCCCACCACCAGCGGCCGGCGCGCTCTGGCTCGCCCGGCTTGATGGCCCGCGTACACGGCTCGCAGCCAATCGACGGATAGCCCCGCGTGTGCATCGGGTTCACCGGCACGGCATGGTCGGCGACATAGGCCTTGATGCGGTCGATGTCCCAATCCGCCAACGGATTGATCTTGATAAGGTTGCGCTCGGCATCGAACTCCGCAAACGGCGTGTCGGCACGGTTGCCGGACTGGCCGCGGCGAAGGCCGGTGATCCAGAAGGATGCCCCTTCAAGTGCGCGCGCAAGCGGCTTCAGCTTGCGCACGCCGCAACAGGCGTGACGCGCTTCGACGCTGTCGTAGAAGCCGTTGAGGCCGTATTTCGCCGCATAGGCGTCGATATCGTCCTGGTCAGGCACGTAGCGGGTGATGGTCATGCCGTACTGGCTTTCGGTCTCGTCGATGAGATCGACGGTCTCCTTGAACAGTCGGCCGGTCTCCAGCGTCACGACGTCGATCGCCAGGCGCTCGGTGCCGATCGCCGCCGTGATGACCTGGTCCTCGATGCCGAGGCTGGTGGTAAAGACGGCGCGCCCGCCAAGCTCGGCCACGAGCGCCAGGCGCTCGGCAAGCCCGAGGCCTGCGAGTTGGTCATTGAGGGCCTGCGCGGTCCCGTTTCCGGTGAGAGCAGTCATTCCGTTCCATGCCTTTGCGAGAAGTTGCCGGATTATCGCAGGCTTGTCGGGTCGCGGACAGCAAAACGGATTTCCAAAGCGTAAGGATGGGGAGCAAATATCTCTCCATCTTGCCGTTCGGGCAGAAATCCTGCCGCCCGGTCCTGCACCCAAAAAAACTCCGCGCCGGATGTCGAAAAAACTTGACAGAAAAAGTCAGATTTAATAGCTGAGCATTGCATTCAAGTTTAAGCGTGAGCTGCGGCTCACAGGGGAAGGGTTGGGCAAATGGCCATTACAATCAACGCAAACGACGCCAACAAGGACGGCAAGGGCATCAATTTCGCCGCCTTCCTGGCAAACTACGACAAGACCTTCACCCGCGCGGGCTACGGCGGCTTCAACAGCACCGACCCGATGGCAATGAGCGGCACGCAGTACTCGACCAGCGACGCCAAGAAGTTCGGCGTTGTCCTGTCCTCCGGCAAGGACGCTTGGAACTACAACTTCGCGACCCACAAGATCACCGGCTCGCTTGATGCGGTCGATTTCGGCAGCAACATCGCGCTCGACGCCAAGACGAGCACCTTCAAGCTCGTTTCCGACGTGAAGATTTCCGGCCTGAACGTCACGGACACGGCGCTCGGCGGCCAGATCCTGAGCGACGTCATGGGCGGCAAGGCCACGACCGGTGGCGCAACGACCAAGCTCATCGATGTGCTGAACGCCAACTCGATCGAATTCAAGGGCAGCACCGGTGCGGATGTCTTCACCGGCTACGCCAAGGCTGACAAGATCTCCGGCGGCAATGGCGACGACGTGCTGCGCGGCGCAGGCGGCAACGACAACATCACCGGCGGCAACGGCAACGACACCGTTTATGGTGGCAACCACAACGATACGCTCTTCGGCAATGCCGGCAACGATCGGCTGTACGGCGATGCCGGCAACGACAAGCTTTACGGCGGCGACGGCGCCGACCGGCTTTCCGGCGGTGCCGGCAACGACAAGCTGCATGGTGGTGCGGGCAATGACACGCTCATCGGCGGTGCGGGCAATGACACCTTTATCTTCCTGAAGAACGAAGGCCACGACAAGATTGCCGATTTCGCGGCTGGCGCTGCCAAGTCGGACGTCATCCAGCTCGACAAGTCGGTCCTGGTCAACTTCAACGACGTGCTCAGCCACGCTACCGACTCGGCCAGTGGCGTGGTCATCGATTACGGTGCCGGCTCGATCACCCTGACGGGCGTCGACAAGGCCGACCTGCACGCCAACGACTTCCTCTTCCTTTAAGCCGTCCAGACCTGCGGACGCTTTTGAAGCCGGGCGAGAGCCCGGCTTTTTTTGTCGAAGACGTTAGATCGTGCTGCGCTCCGCGCGCGGCACGAGCCTGCCCCAGCGCGTGTCCCAGAGATCGTCCTCATCGACGATGACGAGGTTACGCGGGTTGAGGTCTTCCCCGATCATCTGCCGGGCGCTGATAAGTGCCTCTTCCACGGGAAGCGGGATGGTGTCGCGCGCCTGCGCAGGATCGGTGATGAAGGCGCAGGGACCGGTGACACCTTGGATCACGGTGACGACGAGGTCGGTCTCCTTGCTGACGTCGTGGCGCGAGACCTTTTTATAGGTGGTCATGGGGGTTCCCTTCGAGGCGGTTGCCCGCCTCAACCCCTTGCAACCATTATGGTTCCGAAGTTTTTACCGGTCGCTGACCGCAGCGCGCGGGTTCGTCCACGGCTCCCGGTTGGAGCGCGCAAGCGGTTGCCTGCCGAGGATGTGGTCGGCCGCCTTCTCGCCCGTCATGATCGACGGCGCGTTGAGGTTGCCGTAGGTGACATGCGGGAAGATCGAACTATCGGCAACGCGCAGGCCATCGACGCCGATGACGCGGGTTTCCGGGTCGACGACCGCCATCGGGTCGCTTGCCGCACCCATGCGGCAGGTGCCGCAGGGATGGTAGGCGCTTTCCAGATGCTCGCGCAGAAACGCGTCGATCTGGTCGTCCGTCTCGATCGCCGCGCCCGGCTGGATTTCCGGCCCGCGGAACTCGTCGAAGGCCTGCTGGCCGAAGATTTCGCGCGTGAGGCGCACGCAGTGGCGGAACTTGATCCAGTCTTCCTCGTGGCTCATGTAGTTGAAGCGGATCAGCGGATCGGCCGCCGGATCGGCCGAGCGCAACGTCACGCTGCCGCGCGATTTCGACAGGTTGTAGCCGACATGTGCCTGGAAGCCATGGCTCTTGGCCGCCGCCTTGCCGTCATAGGAAATGGCGACGGGCAGGAAGTGGTACTGGATGTCCGGCTGCTTCACGCCGGGCGCGGAGCGCAGGAAGGCGCAGGCCTCGAACTGGTTGGAGGCGCCGAGCCCGCCCTTGGAGAGCAGCCATTGCGCGCCCGCCACGCCCTGCCAGAACCATGGCAGCCAGGAATAGAGCGAGACCGGCTTGGTGGAGATCTGCTGGAAGTAGAATTCCATGTGATCCTGAAGATTGGCGCCGACGCCCGGCCGGTCGACCTTCACGTCGATGCCCATCTCCTTCAGGTGCGCGGCCGGGCCGATGCCGGACAGCATCAAAAGCTTCGGCGAGTTGAAGGAGGAGGCCGAGACGATCACCTCGCGGTTCGCCCTCACCACCTCGATCTTGCCGTTGCGCTCGATCTCGACGCCGACCGCCCGGCCGTTTTCGATGACGATTTTCCGCGCGAAGCAGCGCACCAGCGAGACGTTCGGCCGCTTCATGGCCGGACGCAGATAGGCATTGGCCGCCGACCAGCGCCGGCCGTTGTGGATCGTCTGCTCCATCAGGCCGAAACCTTCCTGCTTGGAGCCGTTATAGTCGTCGGTCACCTCGAAGCCGGCCTGCTTGCCGGCCTGCAGGAAGGCATGGAAGAGCGGATTGGTCACCGGTCCGCGCCGCACATGCAGCGGCCCGTCCGTGCCGCGCCAGCCGCTCTCGCCGCCAAGCGAGGTCTCGAGGCGCTTGTAGTAGGGCAGCACGTCCGCATAGGCCCAGCCCCGCGCGCCAAGCGCCTCCCAGCGATTAAAATCCTCGGCGTGCCCCCGCACATAGACGAGCCCATTGATCGACGACGATCCGCCGATCACCTTGCCGCGCGGCGCGGTGATGCGCCGGTTGTTGAGGTTCGGCTCGGGCTCGGAGAGATAACCCCAGTTGTAGCGTTTCATGCTCATCGGCCAGGCCAGTGCCGCCGGCATCTGGATAAACGGCCCGATATCCGACCCTCCATATTCCAGCACCATGACCGTATGCTTGCCGTCCTCCGAGAGGCGATAGGCAATGGCCGAGCCAGCGGAACCGGAGCCGATGATGATGTAGTCTGCGTTCTGCATGAGGCGATCCGACAGGGTTTGATTTACTACGGTTGCAGTTGACTAAACGGGCAGGTTGCGGAGAAGCACGCGATGCGCGATGGATGGCGCATATTCAATGCGGCTGCATAAAAGGGTTCCGCAACCAGATGTCTGGGTCTTTTAGTGGAAGAATTTGCGAGCGACTTGATCGCGTGGAGAAGGAGCGCCAGGAGGCTCAAGACCTTCGAAAAGAGAAGTTTGCCGGAACCAAAAATGTCTACCGAGATCTTCGCCGGAGCGGGAAAAATGATCCGTTTGAAGTGTTCAGGAGAAAAAATCGCAGAAATCTTTTTCTGTCGGCAAGTATCTTTCTCGCGGTATTTTTGAATATTTTCACAGGCATGCCGATGATTGTATGCGCCGCGTTGTGTGTGCCTGCCGGCTTGGTTCTCGCATATTACAACGAGCGGCAGCGCGAAGCCGCTAAGAAAATCAGATATTACGACTGAACCGCGCTGCCTTCGCATCTCAATACGGCGCCTCGACCTTGCCCATCGACACGTAAACCGTCTTCAGCTCCGAATAATGCTCCAGCGCGGCAAGCGAATTTTCACGCCCGAAACCGGATTGTTTGGAGCCGCCGAAGGGAATTTCCACGGGGGCGAGGTTGTAAGTGTTAATCCACAGCGTGCCGGCTTCGAGTTGGTCGACGACGCGGTGGGCGCGGGTGATGTCTGACGTGAAGACGCCGCCGGAGAGGCCGAATTCGGTGGCGTTGCCGCGCGCGATCACCTCGTCCTCATGGTCGAAGTCGAGCACACACATGACGGGTCCGAAGATTTCTTCGCGCGCGATGGTCATGTCGTCGGTGACATCGGCAAAGACCGTCGGCTGGATGTAGTAGCCGTCGCCCGAAACGTCGTTCGGAATGCCGCCGCCGGTGATGAGTGTCGCACCCTCGGCCTTGCCCTTCGCGATGTAATCCAGAACCTTGTCGCGCTGCGCCTTCGAGACCATCGGTCCGAGCTGCGTCGCTTCTTCCATCGGGTCGCCGATCAGGATTTTCTCCGTTCGCGCCTTCAGGCGGGTGAGGAACTTGTCCTTGATGCCCTTCTGCACGAAGACGCGGGTGCCGTTCGAGCAGACCTGGCCCGTCGAATAGAAATTGCCGAGCATGGCGCCGCCGATGGCGCTTTCGAGGTCGGCGTCGTCGAAGACGATGAGCGGCGACTTGCCGCCGAGTTCCATCGTGACATGCTTGAGGTCGGAGGCGGCAGCGCTGGCCACTCGTCTGCCCGTCGGCACGGAGCCGGTGAGCGACACCTTGGCGACATCCGGATGGTTGACGAGCAGCGGCCCGGTGGCACGATCCCCCTGGATGACGTTGTAAAGCCCCTTCGGCAGGCCGGCCTCATGCAGGATTTCGGCGATCTTCAACGCGCCGAGCGGTGTGTTTTCCGATGGCTTGAACACCATGGCATTGCCGCAGATGAGGGCAGGGGCGCCCTTCCAGCAGGCGATCTGCTGCGGATAGTTCCACGCGCCGATGCCGACGCAGACCCCGAGCGGCACGCGCTTGGTGAAGGCGAAATCCTGGCCGAGCGGAATATAGTCGCCGTTGAGGCCGGCTGCCGCGATCCCGCCGAAGAACTCGAAGGCGTCGGCGCCCGAGGTCGGGTCGGCGATGATCGTCTCCTGGATCGGCTTTCCGGTATCGAGCGTTTCCAGTTCCGAAAGCTCGCGGTTCCTTTCGCGCATGATGTCTGCCGCACGCTTCAGGATACGCCCGCGCGCCGTCGGGCTCATCGCGGCCCATTCCTTCTGCGCGCGCTTGGCCGATGCGATGGCCTTCTCGACGATATCAGGCGTTGCCGCATGCAGCCTGGCGATCACCTCGCCAGTGGCGGGGTAAAGGCTCTCGAAGGGCGTGCCGGCGGCATCCTCGACATACTCGCCATCGATGAAGTGCGAGGCTTTGGGTTGGGCTCTCATCTTATTCTCCCCGCGGGTAACGTTTGGATTCCTCGAGATTGTCGAGGTTCATGTGGTTGCGCATGTAGCGTTCGGAAGCCTTCTGCAGCGGCTGGTGGTCCCATGGATAATAGGCACCGTTCCGCAGCGCCTCATAGACCACCCAGCGCCGCGCCTGGCTTTCACGCACGGCGGCGTCGAACTCCGCCATGTCCCAGCGCGCCTCGCGCATCTGTCTAAAGGCCTCCAGCGTCGCCTTGATGACCGGATTGTCCGAGGTCGCCAGATTGGCAAGTTCCAGCGGATCGGCATCGAGGTCGTAGAGCTGCTCCGGGTCGAGCTCGCAGTGAATGTATTTCCACTTGCCCTCGCGGATGCCGACGATCGGCGCATAGGAGGCCTCCGCCGCATATTCCATCAGCACGGGCGAGACGCGCTCGGCGCCGTTGATGATCGGTAGCAGGCTCTCGCCGTCCGTCCACGGCATGACGTCTTCCATGGAGATGCCGGCGAGGTCGCAGAGTGTCGGCGTGACGTCGAGGTTGGAGGAGGGCGCGAGGTGCAGGCCGGGGGTGACGCCGGGGCCTGATATCATCAGCGGCACGCGGGCCGAGCCCTCGAAAAAGTTCATCTTGAACCACAGGCCGCGCTCGCCGAGCATGTCGCCATGGTCCGAGCAGAACAGGATCAGCGTCTCGTCCAGCATGCGCGTGCGCGTCAGCGTATCGATGAGTTCGCCGACCTTCTCGTCGAGATAGGAAATGTTGGCGAAATAGGCCTGGCGCGAGCGGCGCACGTCCTCGCCGCTGATCGCGAAGCCGGCATAGTCGCAGGAGTGCAGGATGCGCGCCGAATGCGGGTCCTGCTCTTCCAGCATGCCGACCTCGGGCATCAGGTGTTCGCAATCCTCGTAGAGGTCCCAGAATTTCCGGCGTGCCACATAGGGGTCGTGCGGGTGGGTGAAGGAGACGGTGAGGCTCCACGGGCGGCGGTAGATATCGTCATTGTCGCGCGACAGCTGGTAGAGCTTCTGGTTGGCTAGGAAGGCGACCTCGTCGTCATATTCCATCTGGTTGGTGATCTCGGCGACACCCGCGCCCTTCACCGAACCCATATTGTGATACCACCAGTCGATGCGCTCGCCCGGCTTGCGGTAATCCGGCGTCCAGCCGAAATCGGCCGGGTAGATGTCCGTCGTCAGCCGCTCCTCAAAGCCGTGCAACTGGTCCGGCCCGACGAAATGCATTTTTCCCGACAGTGCCGTGTAATAGCCGGCGCGGCGCAGGTGATGCGCGAAGGTCGGGATGGATGAGACGTATTCCGCCGCATTGTCATAGACCCGCGTGCGGCTCGGCAATTGCCCGGCCATGAAGGAAGCGCGGGCGGGCGCGCAGAGCGGCGAGGAGGTATAGTTGTTGCGGAAGCGCGCCGAGCGCGCGGCGAGTGCCTTGATATGCGGCGCATGCAGCCAGTCCGCCGGGCCATCCGGGAAAAATTTCCCGTTGAGCTGGTCGACCATGATGATCAGGATGTTCGGCTTGCTGGCGGTCACGGACGGATCCTTGGAACGAATGCAGACTTGGCATTTGGCAGATTTTACCGCTCCCTTTAGGGGGGAGGTCGCCGCGAAGCGGCGGGTGGGGGCGATCCTGCGACAGCGCTTGGCGTATCGCCCCGACCCGCATCGGCAGCGGCCAGCTGGGCTGTCACATAGCCCTCCGTCAGCGCAATCGACGACTCGATGCTGACCGGCGCGGATTTCAGCCCCTGCCGGAGATACAGCCCGTCGATCATCGCGGCCGCACCGTCGGCAATATCCGACGCGACCCCGTCAGGGCAGAGCTGCCTGAGGCTCGACAGCAGGTTGGAATTCAGCCGCCGTGCATAGACGACAAGCAGGCGGCGCACTTCTTCCGAGCGCTGCGCCTCCGAATAGAAGGCAAGCCACGCAGCCACCGTCTCCGGTGCGAACTGGTGCGCCTGGAAATTCACCCGGATGACCGCCGACAGCTTTTCGCGCGGCGTCGTGGCCGCCTTGAGGGCCGCAACCGCGTCAGTGCGCAGCTGGCGCAACAGGCTGCGGATCGTCTCGATGACGAGCTGTTCCTTGGAGCCGAAATAGTGGTGGGCTAGCGCTGGCGACACACCGGCATGGCGGGCGATCTCCGACATGGTGACGGTCAGCGAGCCATGGTCGCCGACCGCCCTCAGCGTCGCGTCCACCAGCGCCTTACGGCGCACCGGCTCCATTCCAACCTTCGGCATGTCTGTTCCTCACTATTTGGTCAGCGTATTTTTAATTGAGTGATCAATCAATAAAAATCTTTCACCTTTTGCCGCACAATCAGATGTCGCGAAGGTGATGCTTTTCGTGTTAGCGTGGTCTTGTTTTCATTCATTTTTCGAGGTGAAACATGGTCCTATCTCCCGGAATGAACCCTCTCTCCGACGTTCGTGCCAAATGGGGCTGGTTCGTCGCTCTCGGCGCCGTCCTGCTCGTCTTTGGCGGCATAGCCGCGGCCAACCTGTTCATCGCGACGGTCGCCTCGGTCTATTATGTCGGCATGCTGATGATCGTCGGCGGCGCGGTGCATCTGGCGCATGCCTTCCAGGTCAAGGCGTGGCGGGAGACCATCGCCTGGGCGCTGAGCGCGCTGCTCTATCTCGCGGCCGGCGTGCTCGCCTTCGTCAATCCGGTGCTGACATCGGCCGTGCTCACCCTGCTGATGGCCGCGGCACTGCTCGTCGCTGGCGTCTTCCGCATCTTTGCTGCCTGGCGCGTCCGGCCGGAAAAGGGCTGGGGCTGGCTGATGGCGGGCGGCGTCGTCACCACACTCGCGGGCGTGGTCTTCCTGATCGGCTGGCCGGTCAACAGCCTGTGGCTGCTCGGCCTCTTCCTCGCCTTCGACCTTGCCATGCAGGGCTGGGCGCTGATCGCCTTCGGCCTGGCGCTGCGCAAGTAGCCGACGGCCATGGGTTACCTGATCGTCTTTCTCGGGGCCGGCATCGGTGGTGCCGGCCGCCATGGCGTGAATGTGTTGGCCATGCGGCTGTTCGGCCCGGCCTTTCCCGTCGGCACGCTCGTCATCAATGTCTTCGGCTGCCTGCTGATGGGACTGATCGCCGGTTTCTTCGCCTTTCGCGGGCATCTGCCGCAGGAGGCGCGGCTTTTCCTGACGACCGGCATCCTCGGCGGCTTCACCACCTTCTCCGCCTTTTCGCTCGACGCGGCGCTGCTTTGGGAGCGCGGCGAGGTGGGGCTTGCCGCGCTTTACGTCGGCGCCTCGGTGATTCTGTCGCTCGTCGCCGTGGCGGCGGGCCTTGCTCTATCGCGGCTTATGCTCGCAGGAGGTGCAATGTGAAGGCGCTTTTGACGTCCTGGCAGGCCTGGGCGCTCGGCTCCGCCGTCTTCGCTGCGCTGACGGCGATCTTCGCCAAGATCGGCATTGCCGAGGTCAATTCCGATTTCGCCACCTTCGTGCGCACCGTGGTGATCCTGCTGGCGCTGGCCCTTATGCTGACGCTTGCCGGCAACTGGCAGGCACCCGGTTCCGTGCCGGCAAGGAGCTGGATTTTCCTCGTTCTCTCGGGTTTGGCGACCGGCGCGTCCTGGCTCTGCTATTTTCGCGCCTTGCAGATCGGCAAGGCCGCGCAGGTCGCCCCCGTCGACAAGCTCAGCGTCGTGCTCGTCGCGGTCTTTGCTGTTCTGTTTCTCGGCGAGCAGCTTTCGACGGCCCATTGGCTGGCGGTCGTGATGATCGGCTGCGGCGCCCTGCTGCTCGCTTTGCCTATATGAGGCGCTTCTTTTTCAACTCCTTGTAGTCATTGAGGTTTCATCGAACTGTCATATTACGGAAACGGATTTTTCAGCTCTCGGAGGCGAGACTTCGCGGCAAAGTTCACGCCCCGGAGTGCCCTATGTCCGCCGCCGAATTGCTAGCGCTTCGCCGTTTTGGAGATGGCGAGATCGTCACCCTCGCCAAGCTGGTGATCGAAACGGCCTTCCAGCCGATCGTCGAGGCCGCCACCGGCGCGGTCTTCGGCTACGAATCGCTGATGCGCGGCTTCGACCGTCTCGGCTTCCGCTCGCCGCTCGACCTGATCGACCGGGCGCATGAGGCAGGCCAGCTTCTGGCGCTGGAGCATATGGTCAACAGCCGCGCGATTGCCGCCTTCGCGGCCCTGCCGGATTTTCGCTCGCGCACGCTGTTCGTCAACCTCGATTCCCGTCTGGTGCCGCAAGGCGCAGATCTTGTCGAGCGGCTCGCCGGCCATCTCGGCCGCGCCGGCATTCCGGCGTCGTCGATCTGCTTTGAGATTTCCGAGCGCTTCGACAACGATACGCTGCCGGATTTCGCCATCCTGGTGCGCAAGCTCCGCCTTGCCGGCTTCAAGCTCGCCATCGACGATTTCGGCGTTGGCCATAACGGCCTGAAGCTGCTCTGCGATCATCAGGTCGACTATCTCAAGATCGATCGCCATTTCATTTCCGGCATGGAAGCCGATGCGCGAAAACGCCATCTGGTGCGCAACACCGTCAACGCCGCCCATGTGCTGGGCATCCGCGTCATCGCGGAAGGCGTGGAAAGCGAGGCGGAATTCGTCGCCTGCCGCGAGGCCGGCTGCGATCTGGTGCAGGGCTGGTTCGTCTCCCGGCCCGTCACCGATTTTTCCACGCTGAGCCCGGTCTATCCGCAGGTCGCCCGAGCCGGCGGCATCCGCCGCAATTCGCGCACGCTGGACAGCATCCTCATCCGCCGCGAGATCGAGCAGGTCGCGGTGTTGCGCGAGAACGAAAGCCTGGAATCGGTCTTCGAGTTCTTCCGCCGCGATCCCAAGCGCACCTTCTTCCCGGTGCTCAACGCCAATGACGAGCCGCGCGGCATCCTGCACGAATACCATGTGAAGGAGCTGAGCTATCACCCGTTCGGCCGCGACCTGCTGAAGAACAAGCTATACCAGAAGACCCTCTCGCATTTCGTCACGACGGCGCCGATCGCCGATCTCGACACGCCGGCCGAGCAGCTGCTCGATGTCTTCACCGGCATGGGCGGCAATGAATGCGTGATCATGACGGAGAACCTGCGTTATGCCGGCATTCTGTCCGCCTCGTCGCTCCTGAAGATCATCAACGAGAAGCGGCTGAAGACGGCGGAGGACCAGAACCCGCTGACCGGCCTTCCCGGCAACCGCTCGATCCGCGACTACCTGCAGGACAAGGCGCTCGACGGCGATGAGCTGCGCTGCCTGTGTTACTTCGACTTCGACAATTTCAAGCCGTTCAACGATCTCTACGGCTTTCACAAGGGCGACCTCGCGCTCTCGATGTTCGCCTCGCTGATGCGCCGCGAATTCATTGGTGACGATGTTTTCATCGGCCATGTCGGTGGTGACGATTTTTTTGCAGGCATCTGCAACCGGCCGGTCGAAGCGGTGCGGGAGATCCTGGAGCGCCTGCTTGCCGATTTCGCCCGCGAGGTGCGCTCGCTCTACTCGCCGGAGGATCGGCTTGCCGGGGAAATCCGCGGGCGCGACCGCGCCGGCAATGCGACTCGTTTCCCGTTGATGCGCTGCTCTGCGGTGGCGCTGGTCGTGCCGGAGGGCGAGGTGATCGGCGAGGCGGGACAGATCAGCAGCCGGATCGCCGCCTTGAAGGCGGATGCCAAGGGAAGCGACGGGGGGCTCGTGCTGTCCTCGACATCCGCCGGAGCGCAGCCCGTGGCTGCGCCGTAAAGCAATTCCAGCAAAAGTGCGCGGCGGTTTTGCGTCTGGAATTGCGCGAAAACAAAAGGTGTGAGCGTTTTCGCCATTCGAGGAAAAGCGGAAATGCTCTCGTCAAAGGAGGCGGGCTCGTCGAAACCCGCCCCCAGCCACGTCAGCGAAGGATTTTTACGGTCTTCGCCTCGTGGTTCTTGCCGGACATGTCGAAGGAGACGGATACCTTCTCGCCAGTCTTCAGTCCGGGATCGTGGAACCCCTTGGGAAGCTGGAAGGTGGTGCCGTCATTGAGCGTCAGAGACATCGACGCCTTGTTATAGTCCTTGACCGTCCCGGTCGCCATTTGGGGGGCGGCCAGCGCAAGAGCCGGTGTGGTGAGAACAGTGACGATGGCAAGATTGGAAAGAAGAACACGCATTTGTGTCGTCCTAGATTGGCCCCGGGCGGGGCACAAAGAAGCCGTCCGGGAGACGTCGCGTCGCGGTCTTTGGGGATGACCGCCGGCGCTCCCCGGCTTCGCAATGAAAGCTAGGCCCGGAAAAATCCGTTTTCAAATTAACAAGATTTAATTCTTGCCGTCCTGAAACGGGCGGAATTTCAGTGGTTTGCGGCAAAAAGGAGGCAGCACCTCCCTGGTCGCAAATGTCGCAGGGACAGGCGGAACCGATTCAAATGGTTCGCGCTTTAGGTTAGAATCATCGAAAGAGGTTGCGCGCCACAAACGCGCCCGGGAGGCCAAAGCCATGACAGTTCCATCGTCCATGCTCTATGTCGGGCTCAGCGAACACGGCGGCCCGGATAATCTCGCGGTCACCGAGGGCAGGACGCCCCAGCCCCGCAGCGGGGAACTTCTGGTGCGCGTCGAGGCGGCGGGCATCAATCGGCCGGACGTGCTGCAGCGCAAGGGCGATTATCCGCCGCCGCCGGATGCCAGCCCCATCCTCGGCCTGGAGATCGCCGGCGAGGTCGTGGCGATCGGCGACGACGTGACGGGCTACGAGATCGGCGACAAGATCTGCGCGCTGGCAAATGGCGGCGGCTACGCACAATATTGCGCGGTGCCGGCGACCCAGGCGCTGCCCTTTCCGAAGGGCTATGATGCCGTCAAGGCGGCTGCCCTGCCGGAGACCTTTTTCACCGTCTGGGCCAATCTCTTCATGATGGCCGGTCTGAAGCCCGGCGAAAGCGTGCTGATCCACGGTGGCTCGAGCGGCATCGGCACGACGGCGATCCAGTTGGCCAGCGCCTTCGGCTCCCGCGTCTTTGCGACGGCCGGCACGTTGGAAAAATGCGACGCCTGCGTGGATCTCGGCGCCAGCTATGCCATCAACTACCGCAACGAGGATTTCTGCACCGTCATCGCGGAAGAAACCGGCAAGGCGGGCGTCGATGTCATCCTCGATATGATCGGTGCGGCCTATTTCGAGCGGAACCTGAAGTCGCTCGCCCGCGACGGACGCCTGTCGATCATCGCCTTCCTCGGCGGCACCTTTGCCGAAAAGGTCAGCCTCGCCCCCATCCTGCAAAAGCGCCTGCATCTCATGGGCTCGGCCATGCGTCCGCGCACCGCGGTGGAAAAGCAGGCGATCCGCGACGAGCTTTTAGAGAAAGTCTGGCCATTGCTGGAGGAGGGGCGCATCGCGCCGGTCATCCACGCGGTCATGCCATACACTGACGCCGCCGCCGGTCATCGCATGATGGAACACGGCGACCATATCGGGAAGATCATGCTGACCTTCGACTGAGGTAGCTCAGTCCGCCTGCTCGATGCGGTCGCGGCCGTGACGCTTGGCGCAGTAAAGCGCCCGGTCGGCCCGTTCGAATAGATCCTCCGCCGCCGTGCCGCAATATTCCGCGACGCCGGCCGACATGGTGTAGGCGCAGTTGAGCTCCGCGCGGTTCTCTTCGCGGGCGATGTGGCGGCGCAGCCGTTCGATGGCGTTCACCGCTTCCTCGATGCCGGTTTCCGGCATCAGCACCAGGAATTCCTCGCCGCCGATGCGGGCAAAAACATCGCCGCCGCGCAACTGCTGGCGCCCGGCGGCCGCGAAATGCTGCAGCACCTGGTCGCCCTTGGTATGGCCGTAACGGTCGTTGACCGATTTGAAATGGTCGAGGTCGATCAGGGCGAGCGACAGCGGCGAGCCATCGCGTGCGGCGCTTTGCATTTCCGCCGCCAGTCGCTCCATGCCGGCGCGGCGGTTGAGGAGGCCGGTGAGGGGGTCCGTGTCGGCCGCACGCTGGGCGGCATCGCGCGCCAGTTGCAACACCTGTTCGTTCGATTTCAGCATGGTGATGTCGGTGAAGACATGCCACAGCCAGCCGCCGGGCAGCAGCGTCTCGTTCACCAGGAACCAGCGGTCGTCGCTGATGTCGATCTCGAAGGTGCGCTGCGGGCTGCTGCGCCGCTTTCTGCGCGCCATGTCGAGAAAGTCCTCGATTGGCGTGCTGACCTTCGGGCCGGTGCTTCTCATGTGGCAGTTGCGCATGATCTCGGTGAAGGTGCGCGTGCCGGGCCGCACGTCGAACAGCGCCTTGAATGCCGTGGAACCGTAGGACAGTTCGTCTTCCGGCGAAAACAGCGCGAAGGCGACGCCGGATGCATCGAGGCCGGAAAGAATGAGGTCGGTGGTGGCCCGGTCGCGGATCAGCGCCAGCGGCAGGATCGCATCGATATGCGCCATGCCGCTTTCGCCCGGCAGTCTCTGCCTGTTGCTGCGTCTCACCGACGGCATTCCTTCCCACGACAGAATCATCGAGACGCGCCCGACGATAAGTGCCCTTTTGTGGCAGAAGGCGGCGGCGTCGCAATCGACACCGCCGGAAGCCGTTAACAAATCCTCAATGCGCCGCCGCAGTTTTGCCGACGGGAAGCCTGAGTGTCAGCAGGATCGCCAGCGCCGCCGGCAATGCAAGAAGCGAATAGAGCCAGCGCGCCGCCGTCAGCGCCCCCTCGGTGCCGCCCGGTTCGATGAGCCCGGTGGAGTTGACGATGACACCCGCAAGAGCTGCCCCGAAGGCTGCGCCGAGCGCCTGCATGGTGGTGATCGCCGCCGAGGCCTTGTCCGTCTCGCCGGCGGGGGCGAGGTGCAGCACATGCGTGACGAGATGCGCCCAGCCCATGCCGATGCCGAAACCCATCAGGAAGATGAAGACGGTGGCGATGGTGAGCGGCAGGATGTCACTCTGCGGATTGTGCCGCGCGAGCGTGACGACGAGCAGCGCCGTCGCCACGGCCAGGATCGCAGCACCCGCAAGGATGACCTGGTTGGCCAGCCGCCCCCTGAGGCTTGCCGTGGTAAACGCGGCGGCCGTCCAGCCGAGCGCCAGAAGCGCCACGAGATAGCCGGAGACCAGCGGCGTCACGGCATGCAGCACCTGGAGGAAATAGGGAATGTAGACGTCCGAGCAGATCGTCACCAGCAACAAAAGCATGGTGAGATAGACGCGGGCGAGCGGCGAGGAGAGGCTGATCGTGCCGGCCGGCAGCAGGCGCGCCTCGGTATGCCGCTCGATCGTGATAGCAGTGATCACGCCGAGCACGGCGGCGGCAGCCAGGGCGCCGCGCAGGATCGGTGCCGTCACGGAGCTTGCGAAGGAGAGCAGCACGACGGCCGCCACCAGCAGCACGATCTGAAGGAAGGGTGTTTTTGTCGTCACCCGCTCGCCTTCGCCGGACGGCAGCAGTTTCGGTGCGGAAAGCGCCATCAGGATCGACAGCGGAACGAGCAGTGCAAAGGCCTCGCGCCAGGCGCTGCCGGCCGCAAAGATGCCGCCGATCGTCGGGCCGAGGAAGGTCGCGATGCCCCAGACGGCGGCATAGAGCGTCGACGCCGTGCTCCACAGCGGCTCCGGATAGACGAAACGGATGAAGGCATAACCGAGGGCCACGAGAAAACCGGCGCCGAGCCCCTGGATCGCGCGGCCGATCAACACCGTCTCCATGGTCGGCGCGATGGCGCAGACGAGGCTGCCGATGCCGAACAGCACCGCGCCGAACACGTAGCAACGGTTGAGTGTCACGCTTTCCGGCCTCACCGCGACGAAGGTCGAGCCTAGCACGGAGGCCGCGACATAGATCGTCGTCGCCCAGGCAAACAGCGAAAGGCCGCCGATATCGCGCACGATCGAGGGCATCAGCGTCGCGGTAATATACGTCTCCACCGCATGCAGCATGATTCCGCCGCCGAGCATCAGCGTGCCGAACAGATAGGCGCGGGAAAACAGGCTGGAAAGCCGCGGCGCGGCCTCCTTGGGGGTGATGACGCTCTCGGACATGAAAAGGGACCTTGGTATGCGAAAAGAGTATGGAACAGACGTCGCACGCCGGCGAATGGACTGCAAGCGGTGACTTTTGGGTGTGAAGAGGGCGATCAGATGGGCAAAGCCGCCCGGTAAGAGCGGAAGCAGACGAGCGCGTCCTACATCAGATGCCCGGTCCACCAGCCGCGATCGCTGGACACCCTGATCAGGACCAAGATCGCAGTTGCGATGATCCCGCCGATGAACAGCTTCGTGGCGTGCCGGACAAGGGCCGGTGAATCCGCCGTAGCTGCCGGCACCATTGGCTTGATAATGAAAAGCGCGACCATCACCAGAATGTCGGAGATGACCGAGACGAGGGGCCATGGTGGCATGGCGTATTCCGTGCCCGGGATAAACACGCGCCAGAGGCAACGGAAGATCAAAAAGCCGGAAACAAACGCAAGAACGACTGCTGCTCTGGATTGAGAACCCTGCTCGGCCATGCGTTGCTCGCCTCTGAAAGAGTTGCGGATATGAAAGCACGGCGGTGCAGAAACGGCAATCGTGGCGGTGGTGCTCGCCGGCCCCTTCTCCGGCAGGGGAAAGGGCCGTCGGGCTGGTGAGGGAGGGGCTTACGGGTTCCACTCCCCCGCGACCTGCCGGGTCGCGACGTTGAAGCGGTTCCACACATTGATCGAGGCGATCTCGACGACGAGGGCGGCGAGCGTCTTCTCGTCATAGTGGCGGGCGGCCTCGTTCCAGATCGTATCCGGCACCGGTTCCTCGCGGTCGGCGATGCGCGTCAGCGCCTCGGTGAGCGCAAGGGCCGCCCGCTCCGCATCGGTGTAGAACGGCGCCTCGCGCCAGGCGGCGACCGAAAGGATGCGGCGGTCGGTCTCGCCGGCCTTCTTCATGATGCGCGGATGCAGGTCGACGCAGAAGCCGCAGCCATTGATCTGGCTGGCGCGCAGATGCACGAGATGAGCGGTCTTTTCCGGCAGGCCACTATCCTGCGCGACTGCCTGCAGCGACTGCATGGCGGTCATGACCTTCGGGAGAACGGCGACGATGTTGTTCATACGGGATTGCATCTTGACACTCCTTGCAATGATTTTGCGCTTCGACTGCGAACCCTGTCACATCGGTGCGGCTTCGTTCGTCATGGCCATGACGCCGCTGAACGAGGGAGTGTGACCGATGGGCGAAAAAAATATTCTGACGGATCGTTTCGAGGCCGAGCGCGGGCGTCTCAGCGCCGTGGCCTTCCGCATGCTGGGCTCGCGCGCGGAGGCGGAAGATGCGGTGCAGGAGGCCTGGCTGCGGCTCGAGCGCACGGGTGGCGACGGCATCGACAATCCGTCCGGCTGGCTGACCACCGTCGTCGGCCGCATCTGCCTCGACATGCTGCGCGCCCGCACGAGGCGCCGCGAAGAGCCGATCGACGGCGACGATGGCGAGATGCAGCATGTCGATCCGCAGGCGGCGGCGGACGAGCAGACGGCGCTTGCCGATTCCGTCGGCCTGGCGCTCCTCGTCGTGCTGGAGCGCCTCGCGCCGGCCGAACGGCTCGCCTTCGTGCTGCATGATATGTTCGATGTGCCCTTCGAGGAGATCGGCCGTATCGTCGGCCGCACGCCGGTCGCCGCGCGCCAGCTGGCGAGCCGCGCCCGTCGCCGCGTGCAGGGCCTGCCGGAGACGCCGTCAGCGGATTACGAGCGCCGCAAGCGCGTGGTCGCCGCCTTCCTCACGGCCTCTCGCGACGGCGATTTTTCAGGCCTGCTCGCCGTGCTGGATCCCGAGGTCGTCTTCCACGCGGATGCCGACGCGGTGCGGCTCGGCTCGCTCTCGGAAATGCACGGCGCTCAGGCCGTCGCGACAAATTTCAAGGGCAAGGCGACCGCCGCAAGGCTCGCCCTCATCGACGGCCAGCTCGGCCTCGCCGTCATTCTGGGCGGCGAGCTGCGTGTCGTCGTGCTCATCGAAGTGGAGGGCGAGCGGATCGTCACCATTGATTCCATGGCCGATCCCGCCCTGCTCGCCGCCATGGAGGTGGTCTATCTCTGATGGAGCAAGACGGCTTCGGCGTCAGGTCGCCGGCTCGAACCGGAGGATTCCGGCGATCCGGGGGCCGGCGCCGGAATCGGCGGGATGGGAAACGCCGTCCATGACCTCCACCGCCGCGAAATCGAAGGGGCTGACGCCGTCGATGCAGGCGACGTTGATGCCGAACTGGTTTGGATTGGAACGGCGCTGGTGGTGGGTGTAGATGCCGCAGGTCTTGCAGAAATAGTGCTTCGCCGTGCCCGTGTTGAATTGATAGAGCGTCAGATTGTCTTCGCCCGCTTCAAATTCGATATCCGAAAGCGCTGCGGAGGCGGCGATGGCCCCGCGCATGCGGCAATAGGAGCAGGTGCAACGGCGGATCGTGTTGAATTCGTCCGTCAGCCGCACATGGAACCGCACGGTGCCGCAATGGCAGGCTGCCGCGTACTGTTTTCTATCGTCGTTCATGGCCGCTCTCCGCTTCCGACAACGGCACGCGGGGGCGCCCGCGCTGCCAAGTCTCGATTCCATTGCGGCTTACGATCCGTTGATGACACCGGGATGTCCAGCGGCTGTTTTGCCGCTAGATCCCGATCCGCCCGATCGCGGGGATCTTGATCGCCGGCCGGGAGAAATCCACGCCGGCGACGAGGCCCATGATATGCAGCTCCAGTCCGCTGCGCAGGCCTGCCGAAACGCCGAGCAGGCCGTAGAGCGTCGCATGCACGTCCTTGCCGTCCGCATCGACCGCGAAGAGCTTGCCTTCCGGCAGGTAGTCACGCCCCACCGCATCCGGTGGCAGCACGACGCCGAGTTCCGGCACGGAGCGCAGCACGTGGGCGACGAAGGTGTTGGAGTTCGGCCCCGGCCAGATGCGGTAGCCGCCGGGCTTGGAGTAGGGATAGGCGGCAATCGCCTTCTCGATCTTCGGGATCAGCCGCGCCGCCTCGTCGCCGCTGACGCTCACCACCACGCGCGGCGTGTTGGAATACCAGTAGGCATCCGGTGCATAGCCATTCTTGCGTACCGGCGTGCCCCAGCCGACCTTGTCGTAACGATTGTAGGTTTTCGCGTTCGCCGCCTTGGTGACGATCCAGGCATGGCTCGCCACCGCCCCCTTCATGCCGCCCGTCGCGGCCGAGAAGATGTGGATCGTCGCCCGCGGCGTGTCTTCCGCCTTGGGCAGGACGCCCGCCGATTTCCAGTTCGCTTCGCGCCAGTTCGCGGGACGGTCCTTGATGTACCAGTATCCTGCCGAGGCGAGCGCCGGCATGAGGTAGATCACAAGGAAGAGGACGAGGACGTTCCTCAGCAATTTCATGCGCGGCGCTCCAAAACCGAGTGGGCAGGATCAGGAATTTCGGATAATACCGCAGCCGAAACCGGAATTTTGAGGGCATAATCATGGCAAACCCCGTCCTTGTCGAAGTCACCCGCGGCAATCTCGTCGAAAGCCGCCATCGCGGCCTGGTCGTCGTGGTCGATGGCGATGGTAAGGTGGTGTTTTCGCAGGGCGATATCGAAGCCGGCGTCTTCCCGCGCTCGGCCTGCAAGGCCATGCAGGGACTGCCCTTCATTGAAAGCGGCGCAGCCGATGCTTACGGCTTCGGCAACAAGGAACTGGCGCTTGCCTGCTCCTCGCACAATGGCGAACCGGAACACGCCGCCCTTGCCGGCACCATGCTCGCCGCTGCCGGCGTCGATGAGAGCGTGCTGGAATGCGGCGCCCACTGGTCCTTCGAGCAGCCGGTGCTTGTCAGTCAGGCCCGCCTGCTCGATCATCCGACCGCGCTCCACAACAATTGCTCCGGCAAACATGCCGGCTTTATCTGCGCCGCCTGCCACACCGGCAAGGACCTCAAGGGTTACGTCCGCTACGAACACCCCGTCCAAGCGGAAATCCGCGGCATCATGGAAAGCCTGACGGGTGCAGCACTTGCCACCGACAATTGCGGCGTCGACGGCTGCTCGATCCCGACCTATGCCATGCCGCTGAAAAGCCTCGCCCACGGCTTCGCCAAGATGGCGACCGGCACGGGCCTGGCCCCCGAGCGCGCCAAAGCCTCGCGCCGGTTGATCGACGCCTGCATGGCCGAACCCTTCTACGTCGCCGGCACCAGGCGCGCCTGCACCCGCCTGATGGAAACCGCGCCCGGCCGCATCTTCGCCAAGACCGGCGCCGAAGGCGTCTTTTGCGCGGCCATCCCCGAACAGGGCATCGCGATTGCCCTGAAATGCGAAGACGGCACCACCCGCGCCGCCGAAAGCATGGTCGCCGCCACGCTCGCCCGCTTCTTCAAGGACGAGCCAGTCATCCACGCCGCCCTGATGGCCCAGGCCAACCGCTCCATGTCCAACTGGAACGGCATCCATGTCGGCGATATCCGCGTGACGGAAGCGTTTGCCGCCTGATCACGCTTCGACGATCTCCACGTCCAGGTCCCGATAGGGCGCCAGCACCTCTGGCATCAGCCCGGCCGGCACGATGAGGCCGGTGATGGCGGGCAGGGGCATGATGCGCCATGGGGACGCGCGGCCGAGTTTTTCTTGTGTCAGCAGCACGAAGGTTGCAGCCGCGTTTTCGGCGATGATGCGTTTGGTCGCCGCTTCCTCCATGTCGCCGGTGGTCAACCCGTGCGTCGGGTGGGCGGCGGTCACGCCCATGAAGTAGAGATCCGCCTTCAGGCTGCGGATCATCTCCAGCGCCGCCGCGCCGGCGGTCACCATCGAATGTTTGTAGAGCCTGCCGCCGATCAGCACGACCTCGGCGGTCGGGTGGCGTTCCAGCTCGCAGGCGATCGTCGGGCTGTGCGTGACGACCGTGAAGGCGAAGCTGCGCGGCAGGGCGCGGGCCAGTGCCGCCGTGGTGGTGCCGCCGTCGAGGAAGATGACATGTCCCGGCTTGACCATATCAGCCGCCCGGGCGCCGAGCGCTGCCTTCTCGTCGCTTGCGACCGCCTGGCGGGCCGCAAAATCCGGCAGTGGGGGGACAAGCGGCAACGCGCCGCCGTGCACCCGTTTCAGCAGGCCCTCCGCAGCCATTTCCCGGAGATCCCGGCGGATCGTGTCCTCCGATAGCGCCAGTTCGCCGGCCAGCGTCTTGGCGACAATTTCCCCCTCGCGGTTCAGCCGCTCGGCGATCAGAGCTTTTCTCTGGCTGGTCAGCATGTCTGCACGCTCCATCTTGACTCTGCACGAAACTACACGAATAATCATGAAATATCCAGAATTATCCGGATATTTCATGCAAAATTGTAAGGAGTACGACATGTTGATCCTGATCGCCGGCCCCTATCGCTCGGGCACCGGGGACGACCCGCACAAGATGGCGGAGAACCTGAAGCGGCTGGAAGCGCCGTCCTACGCGCTGTTTCAGGCCGGCCATGTGCCGATGATCGGCGAATGGGTGGCGCTGCCCGTCTGGAATGCCGCCGGCGGCAAGACGATCGGCGACGCGTTGCACGAGGAGATCTTTTATCCCGTGGCGCACCGCCTGCTGGCGCTGTGCGAAGGCGTGCTGCGCCTGCCAGGTGAATCGAAAGGGGCGGACAATGACGTGCGTATTGCGCGCGAACGCGGCATTCCGGTCTGGTATCGGCTGGAGGACGTGCCGGGCTGCGCGGTGGCGGCATAATTTTTCGCCGGCCTTGTCGGGAAGGGCCGGCTTGCTACGTCCTTGTGGCATGACGGGGTGATCCGCCGGCGGCGGACCCCGCATCGCAAACAAACCAGGAGGATTTCCATGCGCATGATTTTCGTCAACCTGCCCGTCAAGGACTTGCCCGCAACTCGCCGCTTCTTCAGCGCACTCGGCTTTTCGTTCAACGAGCAGTTCAGCGACGACACCGCCGCCTGCATGGTGGTGGACGAGAATATCTTCGTCATGCACCTGACGGAGGAAAAGTTTGCTCAGTTCGTGACGGGTAAGGTCGGCGATCCGGAACAGCAGACGCAGGTGCTGACCTGCCTCTCGGCCACCAGCCGCCAGGAGGTCGACGACTTCAAGGCCAAGGCGCTCGCCGCCGGCGGCCGGGAGTGGAAGCCGAATATGGAGTTCGGCCCGATGTACGGCTGCTCCTTCCAGGACATCAACGGCAATGTCTGGGAGTTCATGCACATGGACCAGTCGGGCGGCTGATCGGCCTGCATTGGAAGCAAGAGCCTGCGCCTCCCGGCGCAGGCCTCACGGCGTTGACAAACCGCGCCCCGCCCGCCCACTGCCGTCATCCTCGGGTCGAGCCCGAGCATGACGGAGGAGGGATTCTCGAGATTTTGTCAGCAGTCTCGGGCCCGCGCCTTCTGGCGCAGGTCTTTTTCTCAGTCGTCGTGGTTATGCGCCTCGGCGACAAAACTCAGCGTCGCGGTGTAGCCGATCTTGTCGGCCTTCGGATCGTTTTCCAGCGGCACGCTGTGATCGACCGACAGCACGTTCAGCCCGTCATTGCGGATCGCCACAACGACCTCGCCATCCGCGTCCGTCGGGTCGCTCTTGAGCGTCGCCTGGTTGATGTAGTCGAGCGTCACGACCGCGCCGGCAAGCGGCTTGCCGTCATGGAGCACGCGCAGCCGGATCGGGTCGCCGGCCTTGCGGCCGATGGGGTTGTCGAGCGGCACGATCTGCAGGTCCTGCTTCGGGAAGGCGGGCAGCGCGTCGTGTACGTGGAGAAGCGAGAGGCTGTTCTTGATGTAGTGGCCGGTGGCCTTGGCGTCGGCGACCTTGTCCTTCGCCTCGTTCACCCATTTGCCATCGGTCTTTTCCGTCCAGTAGCCGTTGTCGAAGGTCAGGACGATGGCGGCGGGCTCGCCTTCGGGCTTCAGGATTGCGTGTTTTTCCCGCTTTTCGATTGTAACCGGCGTCGCCGCCCCGTCCTCGCCAATCGCAACGGCGGTGCTGATGCGCGCCGGGTCATAGGCATCGTCGCCGGCGCCGTGGCCATAGATGACGCCGAGTTCGCCCCAGCGCTCCGCCACCCAGGCGCCATGCGCGCTGGCGGTGACGGGAAGAAGAAGGGCGAGCGAAAGCGCACCCGAAACAGCGATGATCTGCCTCAGCATTTTTGTCTCCAGATTAGTAATGTTATTACGTTACGAGGCTGGTTTAGCCTTCGCCCGGGCGGGCTGTCAAGCGTGGTAAGGTTGGAAGGGGATATGCGGTTCAGGCGATGAGCTTGCGCAGCTTTGCCGGCGCCTTGAAGCGCCAGGCCTCCGTCATGCGGTGGCGCAGTTCCGCATCGTCGATCGCCGCGGCCCGCACGAGCAAGGCGGGCCAACCCTTGTAGTGGTCGGTTTCGTAGTAGATCCCGGGCGCCATCTCGATCAGGCGCTCCTTCTCGTCCATCGGCGCCATCAA